>JBAWBR010000098.1:0-2005 GCA_049589875.1 Terriglobales bacterium | reverse complement strand
GTCCAGTATGCAATTTGACGATAACGTCGCGCTGGGCCTGATGATGCGCGTACCACTCATTCAGCACGGACAACTGCGAAGGCCGGAGAGGACCTTTGTCGTAGGCACGATCCAGCGTCTCGTAGAGCTTGACGGGATCGATCGGCTTCTCCACCTTTTTCCCGGCCAATCGCTTCTTAAAGTCAACCATTGATAAAACCCTCTATCCTCTCTTTTCTTACCATTGCCGAATCGCAATTGGAATCCTCCCTGTTTTCGTTCCGGGAGAAATCGTATCCTTAGCTAGGGGTCAGCTACGCCAGCTCTGAAAAAGGTACACAGACACTTCCTTCCTCTGCCAGCAGTCGCATGCGCATTCGAAGGAAGTCGGTCAGGCCAATCTCCTCGCTGAGAATCATCAGAAGGTCATGCCCGTCGACAACGAAAAACCGCGCTGCCTTTCCTCGCGTGATTGACTCCCGTGCAGGCCCGGTAACGCCGTTAAGCGCAATTAGAACGCCGCGCGTGAACGGGGATTTGCCCTCAATCTTGCCTTTGAACACAAGTAAATGGGCTTCCGGCAGTGGGTCTTTTTCCCACTTCGATTCCAGCAGGTAGGTTTCCGCGTCCAACTGAAACGAGCCGTCTATTTGCTCCCCCACGACTCGGAAGGGTTGCCGGGGCCGGAGTCCGAATAGGCCAAAAAGCCGGTTTAGTAGCTTTTCTAGCGCTAGACCCGCCGCGTTTCTGTCGCGTTGGTCCGCAAGCTGGAGGAATTCGTCCTTCAGTTGCCTGAGAGCCTGGGAGCGTTGCTGGTCCAGGGCTGCCTGCTGCTTATCCTGGCACTCCGTTTGCGCCGAATTGACGGGACTGCCGTCTTTCAGAAGACGCGCGACGATGAGCCGGCATACCTCTGCCAGCGGTCCGCTTTCCTCACTGTAGTCAAGCAGCTCTCCCATGAGCTTTCCAACGACGGCATTGTCTTCTTTCTGCCAAAACGCCCGCAAACGATTCGCCTTCGACCCGCTCCCATGGTCGTACTGCCTATCGAAAATATTGCGCCCCGTGCTGTCCGAGACAAACTCAGCAAAACTGCGATTGGTGAAATCCAGCACATACCCGCTGTTCATCCCCAGAAGCTGCTCGAACTTGCGTTTTTCTACGTTCGTGAGATTGGACATAATCTGAACGCCCCGCCAAAATTCAGCTAACGACCGCGTGGCCCGATGTTGTAACCTTGAATGGAGCATCCGGCGATGATGGCCTGGGAAATGGTTTTGGAGGCCGTTTCCCAGTGGAGTTCCACCGCCGCCGGGCGGAACGACGGGGGCGATTCGTTTCCTTTGGATGGAAACGAGTCACCCCTGTCGCATTTTGATTTTACTCCCGGAGCGTTCGACCGCACCACAGAAATTTCTAGCCTGCGCGTAACACTTGCAGACATGACGACATTGCATCTGGTCGCCGTAAACTTCTAGTGCGCCCCTCGTGCGCACACTCAGCGCCACAATAAACCACTTACCGACTGCTTGAGCATCCGTAAATACCGTAAAACAAAGACGATATTGATATTGCGCTATATGGTGTCGGCCACTTATTATCTTATGAGCACGGGGAATGCACGGAATGGGAGGCATCGATTATGTCGAATTCAGATTCGATTCGTGAAGCAATCGAACGGCTGGCTCAGCAAGAGAAGAAGCTGGTCGGTGAATTGAACGAGCTCAGGGTTACGATCCGAACGCTAAAGCGCACGGCTGGTATGGAGGTCGGCGCGGGAGAAGAAGTCCAAAACGCGGATTCTCAGGGCGCCGTTATTCAAGATGCTGCTGCCAGCCCTGTGCCTGCCAGCAATGGGGGACGGGCAACCATCAGGCCCGACGAATTCTTCGGGGCCACGCACGCAGAAGCGGCGCGGCGCTATTTGAAGCGGGTAGGGCATGCCGTCTCGTTCACGGAGCTAGTGGATGTGCTGCGCAGGGGAGGATGCAAGCTGACCAGTTCTGAACCTGAGAAAGTCTTGTGG
>JBAWBR010000097.1:0-97482 GCA_049589875.1 Terriglobales bacterium | reverse complement strand
GAACCCATCGAAACTGCGCAAAATGGAGTGCGAGACTACCGAGATGCTAGTCCAATCGCTGGCGCCTGGCGGGCGCGACTGCCTCAAGGCAGATGGCACTATACTCGACGGACATCATCGCGTGTATGTTCTTCGGAAACGAGGAGTAGAAGTAGATGGGCTTGCGCGTGAGATTATTGTGAGTACGCAGCCAGCTTCGCGGGAATGAAATGAGCGGTAAGGCTTTTAAATTCAGACCCTATAATTGCAGGTCCTATAATTGGAAAGATAATCCTCATGGTTCGTGACGGCTATTTCTACGGCATTGGATGCGCGCTCGCGGCGGCCTTGATTTGCTGGCTGGCGGCGTGGCCTTATGCCATCCCCGTGATTTTGCTGGGAGCATTTTGCGTTTGGTTTTTTCGCGACCCGGAGCGGCAGATTCCCGACTCGCCCGGGGCTATCGTCTCTCCGGGTGACGGCAAAGTGACGGAGGTCTCGACTGTCGACTCGGGCGGACTCCGGCAGACGCGAATCAGCATTTTTCTCAACGTGTTTAATGTGCACGTCAATCGGTCGCCGATCGCTGGCGTGATTCGCGAGGTGCGCTATCAGCGGGGGAAGTTTCTCAACGCCATGGCCGCGAACTCGGCTGAGGAAAATGAGCAGAATATCGTGACCGTTGAAGGGGAAGGCCGCACTGTGATTTTCAAGCAGATTGCTGGATTAATCGCGCGGCGCATTGTGTTCAATCTCAAAGTTGGCGACACGGTGGCCCGCGGGCAGCGAGTAGGCTTGATTAAATTCGGATCGCGCGTGGATGTGGTGTTCGACTGCGAAGGCGCGATCCGGGTGAAGCCGGGAGACCACGTCAAAGGCGGAGCCACGGTGCTGGCGGTGCTTCCAGCGGTGCAAGGTGAGCGGCTACCCGTTGCCGCCGGCCAGGGGGAGATCTCGGCATGGAAGAGCTAGCGCGCGAGCGTCGCGGCACCGACCGCAAGCGTGGCCGGCTGCGCCGGGGCATGTATATTCTGCCGTCGCTATTTACCACGGCCAATATCGCGGCTGGTTTTTACGCCATCCTGCAGACCGTGTATGGCACAACGGCGGAATACTGGCATCTGGATTTTGCGGCGAAGGCGATTGGATTTGCGGTGCTGTTTGATGGCATCGATGGGCGTATTGCCCGCATGACGCATACGGATAGCGATTTCGGCAAAGAGCTGGACTCGCTGGCGGATGTGGTGACGTTCGGAGTGGCGCCCGCTTTGCTGGCGTGGATGTGGGGATTTCATCTGCTGCCGGCGCTGAGTATTTCGCCTGAAATTCGCATCAAGCTGACGGAATTGGGAACGGTGGCGTGCTTTGGGTTCCTGATGGCGGGCGCGAGCCGTTTGGCGCGCTTCAACATTACGAGCAACCCGCAACCCTCCAATCCAGGGCGGCCGGGCAAGAAATACTTTGTGGGGATGCCGATACCAGCGGGCGCGGGCGTAATTGCCGCTGTGGTGCATTTTTCCGGCGGCGAGCCAATCGCCTCCTGGTGGACGGCGGCGAGCTGGCTGATGATGGTGGTGGTGGTGGGTTATCTGATGGTGAGCACGTGGCGTTTTTACAGCTTCAAGGACATCGATTTCCGCTCGCGGCGGCCGTTCCGGCTGATTGTGCTTTTCGGAGTGATCGGGGCGTCGATATGGTTTTTCTCGAAACCGGCGCTTTTTGCCATCGCGATTCTTTATATGGCTTCGGGGGTTCTGTGGCGGCTGCAGTGGATCTTCCGCCGGAAAAATCAACCTCCGCCTCCAACTTACAGAGAGGCATCACAAACTTCATGAGTCCTGTTTCCAAGACCGCGAGCGCGCAGGGCGATCTGCGCAGCGCCAATCTTTACCGCGTCGCGATTGTGGGCGCGGCTTCGCTTCTGGGCAAGGAAGTCGCGGAAGTGCTGCGCGACAGGAATTTTCCCGCAGCCGATATTCGTCTGCTTGACGATGACGAATCGCTGGGGCAGCTCGAGGCGGTGGGCGACGAGATAAGCTTCATCCAGAGTGTTCGCGCCGAGCAGTTCGAGCGCGTCGACTTTACCTTTTTCGCTTCGGATGCGCGCTCGACGCGCGCGTCATGGCAAAAAGCCCGTGATCTGGGCAACACAATTGTGGATCTCTCCGGCGCGCTGGAGGATGAGCCGGGGGCGTCGATCCGGTCACCGTGGATTGAGCGGCAAACCGGACAAGCGGTGCTTCCGCAGTTGCAGCCTGCTCCGGTGGTAGTGGCAAATCCGGCAGCGACGGTTCTGGCATTGCTCGCCTTGCGCGCCGAAAAGGCTGGCAAGGTTGAGCGCATGGTTGCGACCGTGCTTGAGCCCGCGTCCGGGTATGGGCAGAAAGCTATGGATGAGTTGCACGAGCAAACCGTGAATTTGCTCTCATTCCAGGAATTGCCCAAGAAGGTTTTCGATGTGCAGGTGGCATTTAACATGATCGCGCAGTATGGATCGGGCTCCGCACATTCGCTGGAAAAGCTGACGCAGCGAATCGCAAAGCATTATGGGCGAGTAGCGCCGGGGGCGATTGAGCCGGCGCTATTCACGCTACAGGCACCAGTTTTCCACGGACACGCTTTTTCCATTTATCTGGAGATGGACAAGCCGGTTGCGGCGCAGGAGTTGGCCAATGCTCTGACGGGCGAGCATGTGGAGGTGACGAATGGCGAAGACATTCCGAACAATGTGACGGCAGCCGGGCAAGGAGATGTTTTGGTTTCGATCCGGCGCGATGGCGCGGGCAAGAATGGCGTCTGGTTGTGGGCTGTGACCGATAACCTGCGAGTGGCGGCGTTGAGTGCGGTGGAATGCGCGGAGAGCCTGACCACTTCACGGCCGCGAGGGCAAATTCAATGAAGCCGGGGCGCGGGCGAGGGTGGGCCGCATTGCTGTTGCTGGCCTTGGCCGCGACGACGAGCGGATGCGGCTACCATACACTGGAGCACTCGAAAGCGCTGCCGCCGAATATTCGGACGATTGCGATTCCAGGTTTTGCCAGCCAGAGCCGCAGCTTTCGGATTGAGCAAACGCTTACCGATGCGGTGGTCCGCGAGTTCAACACACGCACGCAGTTTCGCATTGTGCATAATGCAGGCGAAGATGCGGATGCGGTTTTGAAGGGGACGGTTTTGTCGGCATCGACTACTCCGCTGGCTTATGATTCCGTGACCGGACGCGCGGCGAGCGCGCTGGTGACGGTAAGCATGACCGTGACGCTCACCGACCGGCAGGGCAAGATTATTTTTCAGAATCCTTCGTATCTTTTTCACGATCAGTATGAAATTTCGCGCGACTTGAATAGTTTTTTTGACGAAGAGTCGCCGGCGGTAGACCGGATGTCGCGGGATTTCGCGCACACGCTGGTGGCGAATATTCTGGAGGCCTACTAATGCTAATGCCGCGTAAGCCGACTAGAGTGAATTGCGTGATGAATGAGGCGATCGCAATCCGATGACGCGGGCTTTTCAACAGGCGGACCGGTTTATTTCCGAGCTTGAATCGCGCAAGCTGCGGCCCGCCTACGTGCTGGTCGGCGATGAGGCCTTTTTCCGCAAGCGCTATCGTGACGCTATCCTCGAACACCTGGTGGCGCCGGACGCGCGCGATTTCAGCGTGTTTGAGCTGGACCTCAGTGAAAACTCACTCAGCGAGGTTCTGGATCGGGCGCGAACGCCATCGCTGATGGCGCCGTTTCAGGTGTTTTTTGTGCGCGGGGTGAAAGCGCTGTTTGGCCGCGGCTCGAATGACGAGAAAATCGCGGCTATCGAGGAGTACTGCAAGAATCCCAATCCCGACGCGCTGGTGGTTTTCGTCGCCGATCACATCAGCATCCCCGCGGACGCGCGGCGCATGGAGATGACCGACAAGGATCGCTATCAGAAGATCCGCGAGGAACTGGGGCCTTTCTGCGGCATTGTCGAACTGGCGCGCGTGGAGGAAGGCGAAGCGGTGCGCTGGATTGGCGAATACTGCGTGACACGCGACGTGAAGATTGACGCCGACGGCGCGCGCGAACTGGTCGACGCGCTGGGCGGCGACATGATGATGGTTTCGAACGAACTTGAGAAGCTGATTCTTTACGCGGGCGAAAAGAAGAAGATCACGCTGGGCGATGTTGAAACCATGGTGCTGGCGGCCAAACAGCGCTCGCTGTATGAATTGACCGACGCGATCTCGTCGAAAGACCGCGTGCGCGCGCTTACGATTCTGGGCGCGCTGCTTTCAACTGGCGACGGAGAGGAGGCTGCAATCGGCCATCTCTATATGCTGGCGAAGACTTTTCGGCAGATGCTGGTGATTCTTGAACGCAACGTGCGCGACCAGCGTATGTTGTGGGCCGCGCTGTGGCAGGGATTTCGCGTGCCTCCATTCGCCGCCGACGACATCATTCGCCAGGCGCGGCGCTACAAATCGAAGCGCGAATTGACACGCGCCATACGGCTGGTGGCGAAAACCGATCTCGCGCTGCGTTCAAATCCTCCGGGCAAGCGGCTGATACTGGAAAAGCTGGTGCTTGACCTGGCTGGAGAACCCAAGCTCGAAGTCACTGACGGATGGATGCAGGAAGAACTGCCGGTGTAAGCTCCCGGCTTAGCGCATGGCGGTTCGGATTGATTGCCAGATTGATCCTCATCAGCTGCGCGTTTTCATCTCATTCAGGGTGCGCCGCAATTCGTCGGCTTCGGAGGAATTGGGTTTGAGGCGATCCAGCTGTTTTTGAGCGAGCGCGGTCTGGCCGTTCCTCGCGTATGCCAGCCCCAGATGGTAGTTGTAGAGCACGCTTGAAGGATCTTTCTTTACCGCTTCCTTGAAAAGATCAATTGCCGACGTGTAAACGTGCTTGTGATAGAAAGCCCAACCGAGCGTGTCGGAGGAGCTGGGATTATCCGGAAGCAGGCGGTGCGCGGTTTCGGCCATCTGGAATGCCACATCCACGTTGCCGCCCTGCTGGAGCATGGCATAGGCCATATTATTTGATGCGATGGGATTATCGGGCTGGACGGCGAGCACCTTCTGGTACATCTGCTTCGCATTGTCCCAATCTTTCTTATCCTCGTAAATTCCGCCGGCAAGCAGATAGAAGCCGACTTCCTTGGGATCATGCTTGACGGCTTCGGTATAAGTCTGGACGGCGGCATCGGTTGCGCCGCGCTGGTTTTGCAGCGTACCCAGTTTCAAATATGCCCCCGCGTCGTTCGGGTTGAGCCGCAACGCTTCCTTGAACTCAGCCTCGGCTCCCGCGGAATCTTTCTTCTCTTGTGCCAATAGCACACCGAGCATTACGTGAAAGTCGGGGTTGGCGGGATATTTGACGAGATGCGCTTTGACGGTTGTAATGGCCCGGTCCGGCTGTTTCTCGTTGAGATCGACGCTCATCAGGCCGCTCAGCGCGTCGGCGGAATTGGGATCGAGTTCGAGCGCATGCTGAAAAGCCTGCTCGGCATCGGCGGACTTGCCTTCGGCGAGGCGCACGCTGCCCAATTCCACATAAGCCGGAGGATTGTTGGGTTCCTTCTCGATCGATGTCTTGATGTATTGCTCGGCGGCGGTGTATTGCTTGCGGCCGTATTCGGCGACGGCGCGCAGCAGATAGCCATCCGGCGCACCCGGGGCGAGAGCGATGATCTGATCCGCCTCCTGCGATAAAAATGCTACGTCGTTGTCGTGCATGGCGGCGGCTGCAAGAGCGCGGTGCGCCTCCACGATATCGGGCCGAAGGCGCACGGTTTCGCGCCATTCGGTTTCGGCGCGGGCGGAGTTGCCAAGCTGATCGAGCGCGAGGCCGAATTGATAGTGGGCGACGGCGTTATCGGGATCGGTTTTAAGAACATTTTCCAGCGTGGTGACGGCTTCTTCGGCCTTGCCGTCGCGCACATTGATCTCAGCTTTGTAAATTTGAGCGTCGATGTTGCCGGGCTGGTCCTTAACCAGCTCGGCGGTGAGCTTGCGGGCTTCATCGAGGTGATCGCGCAAAATCAGCAGCTGGATGTAGTTGCCTTTGACGATCGGGTCTTTGGGGTGATCGCGATAAAGTGAGGCGTATTCGCTCTCGGCTTTATCGTACTGATTAGTGTGCCAGTAAAAATCGCCCAGGAGGCGATAGCCGGCGGAATTGTTGGGAAAGTACTTTTTCGAATCGCGGAGAAAGTTTTCCGCTTCGGCTCGCTTATTTTCAGCCATGTAAAGCGCGGCGAGCGCGACTCTAGGGTTGGGATCGTCGGGCACGAGCTGAATGGCTTGTTGAAAAGCCTGCTCGGCATCCGGAAACCGGCCGCGCGTCTGATAAAAATTTCCCAGTGCCAACAGGGTGTCTGGGTCTTTCGGGGCAAGTTCGGCGGCTTTCTTGATATTCGCTTCCGCATCCGCCCACTGCTGCGTCTGCATCTGGATCATTCCAAGATTAAGGTAAGCGTCAGAGCGTCTGGGATCGAGTTGCAGGACCTTGCGCAGGGCGTCGGTAGCGGCAACCAGATTCTTGGTTCCATTGCCGTAATATTGCGCGAGCGTCAGATAAACGTCGGGATTGTTCGGCTCTTTCTGGACGAGAAGATCGAGCTGCTCCTTAGCGTCGGGATATTGATGGCCAAAGATCATCAGCTTCGCCATTTCCAGATGGGCGGCGTAATTGTGCGGCTCGTTCTGAATAGTGGAGGACAGTTCCTGATAGGCATCCGGCCATTGCCCGAGTTTCAGGTCGACTAGCGCCAGGCGGTAATGCGCGGTGGCAAGATGCGAGTCCAGGCGGAGCGCATTCTGGAACTGGATCCCTGCTTCGCGATATTGGCCTTTTTCGAAATAGCGCTGGCCGCTCTCCAAGTATTTTTGCTTGGCCTTTTGGGGATTCGAGCATGCTGTCAGCAGTCCCAGCAGGCAAATGGCCGCCACTATGCAAGCAAAATGTGATGTCTTCGTCTTACGCATATTTTTTTGCCACACCTCGGCTCCCGGTATCGTCTGGTGATTTCCTGTTTTTTAATCCTGTTATTTAAAAGATTACTCTTGAGAGGGGTGTCAGGAAAAGTTACTGCCGGAATATTGCGGAAGCCGTCCTGGGGAACGGAGCCACCCGGCTCGTCCGGAGTGTCTGCTGCGGCGGCAACCCGCCTTTCGCCTTATGTTCTCGCGCAAGCTTGCCGCTATACTGGGAGCATCTTTTGCCGCCATTTGGAATGACGATGACGCTGGCGAATCCGGTCATAACGCAGTCCGCGGAGGAAACAATCTCGTTCGGGCGGGCGCTGGCGGCGGAGCTTAGGCCTCCGCTGATCGTTTTGTTGCGCGGCGATTTAGGGGCGGGCAAGACCACGCTTGTGAAAGGAATAGCGGAGGGTTTTCAGGCGGCATCGGCGGATCAGGTAACGAGTCCTACTTTTACGCTGATTCACGAATACCGCTCGGCCCGCGCAGACCTCTATCATATCGATCTCTACCGCATCGAAACCGAGCGCGAACTAGAGACGCTGGGACTCGACGATCTGCTCGCTCCCAACAGCATCTTGCTGATAGAGTGGGGAGAGAAGTTTTCGCGCTTTGCGCGGGGTCGCGACATCGAGATTGTCCTGGAAAGAATCGGGGACACCGAACGCAGGATTCAGCACAGCGCCCGGTGAAACAATCGGTATGCGCCCGGACTTGAGTGCGCATTGTTAACCTGCGAATCGGAGCCAAGTCAAACTTGAAACGCGCGCAGCTCGCTCATACCTATCTGTTTGGCTTGCCCACGAATAGCTACTGCTTTTTGCTGCGCCCAGAACACCCCGGCTTCCAAGCGCTTGAGCGCTGGCGGGATATCGCCGCGAACGTGCTGCGTCGCCATCCATGAATAATTACCGATCGAGCATGGAATTCACGCAGGCAAGGCATCTCATTGATAGACTGCGATCGTCACTGCCGGTAGCGGGAAGCAGATTGTCGGATCCTCAGAAAGAGAAAAACGGGATATCAAATTGAAGTTACGCCATTTCATGCTTTCAGGCCTGCTGGCCGTGTCGCCGTTGTCTTCCGCGATTTTTTGCGCAGGTCAAAGCACCCCAGCGACGCAAACACCGGACGCTTCTCAGGCTGCCCAAGCGCCCGCAACCGTCCCTTCGAAACAGGACACACCCGACGGCACCCCTAAAGACCAACCGTCTACCCAGAGTAAGACTCAGGATCAAAACAGCCCGGTCCCGCAAAATAAAGAGAAGAAGGACGACCGGATGTTTTACGTGATGCCGAACTATCTGACGGTCAATGGTCAGGTACCGCCGGTCTCCTGGAAAGAAAAATTTTCGATGGCGGCAAAGGGATCCTTCGATCCGTATGAATTCACGATCATAGGCATCGTCGCAGGCATCCGCCAGGCGGAAGACTCCGATCCGGCGTTCGGCCAAGGAATGAAGGGATATGCGAAGCGCTATGGGGCCGCGTTCGCCGACCAGGTGGATGGCAACATCATGGTGGGAGGCGTTTACCCCACGGTCTTAAAGATAGATCCTCGCTATTTTCGACTGGGCACAGGCACATTCGGGCACCGCTTTGGCTATGCCATCAGCCGAATTTTCGTTGCTCGAAAAGATTCCGGATCTAATATTTTCAACATTCCAGAATTTGCGGGCAACGCAACCGCGATTGCCATTTCGAATGTCTATTATCCCGCCGCTGATCGAACGGTTTCAGGGAATCTCAACAATTGGGGAACGCAAATGGGCCTGGATGCCTTCGGCAATGAGTTAAAGGAGTTTTGGCCCGACGTTCACCACTATTTGCAGCGGAGACATGCCCGCCACCTGCAGAAGAAGGCAAGCGAGTAAGGGGTTCCAATCCAAACGTAGTTACCGGTGCGGCGTGCATCTAAATTCAAGTTCACACATCCAACGGTGTCTAGAAAGAAATAACAGCCCGAGAGGGAAATAACTTGTGGGGGCAGGATTTGAAAAGAACTCGAGCGTTTTTCATGACGGCAGCGCTGGCGATGACGTTAGGAACTTCATCTCTTCAAGCCCAGGGACCAACAAGTGCGCAAGGACCATCTCCGGAAGCTAGCGGACGCGAGTTGGACGATGTTTCATTGCTTACTCAAGATTCTCAGCAGCCCAGCGCGACGACAGATGAAAAGTCTTCGCTGCCAGACGCGCCCACACCGAAGGTGAATCGCGCAGATTCGAATGGCGATGACCAGACTGGCAAACAACCAAAGAGGATTCTGGGAATTATCCCAAATTTTCGTGCTGTGAGTGCCAATACGCAGTTGCCTCCATTGAGCTTCAAGAGTGAACTCTGGCTGGCGACTCAGGATACGTTCGATTACTCCGATGTCCTCTTCGTGGGAGCGCTAGCGGGAATTGCAATGGCAGAGAAATCGCAGCCACCGTTTGGGCAAGGGGCTGAGGGCTTCGGTAAATACTACTGGCACGTTTTTGCCGACACCAGTATCGAGAATTACATGACGGAGGCGATTGTCCCAGCGGCCACGAGAGAGGATCCGAGATATTACACACTGGGCAGAGGCGGATTCGTGAAGCGGACGGGCTATGCGGCAAGCCGGCTCCTCATCACCAGGAGCAATGCGGGGAAGAGCACGTTTAACTTGTCGGAGGTGGTGGGCGCCGGAGCCGCTGCGGGCCTCGGCAACTGGTATTATCCGGCGGAATACAACCCGTGGGTAAAGACGTATCAACGTTGGGGAACGCAGGTAGGGCTGGACGGCGTGTTCAACATACTAAAAGAGTTTTGGCCCGACGTCGACCAGGCGGTATTTCACGGAAAATATTAACTACGAATGCCCGGCCACATCGGAGCCACTCGCAGCAAATCATCCCTCGCGACGCCGCGAATATAGAATTGCATCTTCGACTGGATCGCAATAATAAGCGCGCCTTCGGCCATCTTCGCGCAGGCCGCATTTTTCGTAGAGGGCGCGAGCCGGCGCGTTCGATTCGCGCACCTCGAGCAGGATCGCTGTTGCGGCGTCCCGATTCCATCTGTCGATGAGGGCACGCATAAGATCGGACGCAATGTTGCGGCGGCGAAATGCACCGCTTACCACCACATTTTCTATTTCCCAATCACCGGCAATGGTGCGGGCGCAGAGAAATCCGCAAAGTTGTGCTGCCTGCTCAGCCACGAGCAGGAGACCTTCATTTATGCGGTTTTCATATTGATTGGCCGGCCAGTGCGCCGCCGAGGACGCTTCCCTTTCGATGGCGAGAATTACCGGCAGGTCATCAGCTTTGGCTTGGCGGATGGAGACAGACATATCAGGGCTTGGGCTGCGAGAAGATTTCGGCGTCAGAGCGGCGAATGTAGTTGGCATCGAGTTCCTGCGCCTCGGTGGTTTGGCCGCTTTGGATACGTTCCCAGCCAAGACGCGCAATGATGGCGATATCGGGATAGGGGATAAGCTCGCAGGCAATACTCGCGGCCTCAAGCATGGCGGCTATCGCGGGCTCGGACGTAACGACGGCTTTAGCTTTAGCTTTAGCTTGATCTTTATCTTTATCTTTCTCTTCAGCGTCTTTCTCTTCAGCCCGAGCTTTGGCTTCAGCCAGGAATTCGTCGCGTCTCAGCAGGCGCTCGCTGATCTTATGGGCGCATTCGACACCTTGACTGGCTCCGATTTCATAATCGCCGACATATACGTCGCCGCGTCCGGCATCGAGAGCGGCGATGACGCGTCTGGTATGCCCAAAAGCGTGGCCCGATCGCGCCACCGCTTCGAGCAAAGAAATCGCAGCGATGGGTATTTGCAAACCCTCTGCTAACGCCTTGATTGCTGCCAGGCCGACTCGAAGACCGGTGAATGATCCGGGGCCGGAAACGGCGGCGAGGCCCGTGAGCTCTTTTTTGCTGAATCGGTTTTTTTCCAGAAGCGCGGAAATCTGCGGAATCAGTTGCGCGGAAAAGGTGCCGCCGGCGAGAGGGACGCTCTCGACGATTTCGACCTGAGGTTGGCCGAGCATTACGCGAGCCAGCGCAACACTGCCGTTCTTGCCGGATGTATCAACCGCGAGCAGAAGCTGGGACATTGGGTAATTTTGTAATCAGGTAATTTCGTAATTTGAACATCTGTCGAGTTTAAATTACGAAATTACACGATTAAAAAATTACAAAAGGAAACGAGGCTTAGAACATCTTAATCAACCATCAATGTCCGCTTTCCACCAATTCCAGCAGGACCCCACCGGTACTCTGGGGATGGACAAAAACATAGCGATGGCCGCCGGCTCCGGTCTTGATTTCTTCTGACACCAGGCGGACACCCTCTTGTTTGAGTTTGGCGACGGTTGTGGCGAGGTCGGGCACGCGCATACACACGTGGTGCATGCCTTCTCCGCGACGGGCAATGAACCGGGCAATCGCCGAATCTTCGGAAGTCGCTTCCAGCAGCTCAAGCCGACTTTCGCCGACGGGGACCATGACGAGCCGGACCTGCTCCTGCTCGACTGTTTCTTCCGGCGAGATGGACAGCCCCAGCTTTTCGTAGATGCCCTTCGCGGCCGCGAGCGATTTCACCGCGATGCCGAGATGATCAATGCTGAACATCGTAAACCTCCGGGGCGCCGTCAAGCGCCAGAGCGCAAATCTATTTTCGGCGACTTGTCAGGCGAAAGGTGGCGGAACGAGTCACTTTCATTTACGTTGGCTCGATCGCCCCCATGGCCTAACGCTGCCATTCATAAGGGAATGCTTATCGCGGCGGTGAACCGCTGCGCCCTCAAAAGTGCGCACCGGCTTCTCACAGCGCCCGGTCAACTCGTCACACGCACTACTCCGCCGACAATTTCTTCAACCAGCGAATAGGGGTCGCGCTTATGTTCGGCGATCTCGGCGGCGTAACGGTCCAGGCTGCCGTTATCGATCTGGGCGCGCGCTTTTTCGAGCATGGCGTCGCGCAGCATTTCAACCAGACGCTCGCGCCAGTTTTCCACGTTTTTCTGAAACAGCAAGTTATCTTTTTTCAGATAGCTCTCATAGTTGGCGATGGCCGCGGCCAATTCAACGGTACCCGTCCCGTCGCTGGCGATAGTTTTCACGATGGGCGGAGTCCATCCATCTTTTCGCAGGTCGAGCGACTGCATGGCTCGAATCTCGCGCTCCACGCGCTCAGCGCCTTCGCGATCACTCTTGTTGATGACGAAGATGTCGGCGATCTCCATGATCCCGGCCTTGATCGTCTGCACATCGTCGCCCATGCCGGGCACGAGAATGACAATTGTGATTTCCGCCAGCCGCACAATATCGACCTCATCCTGGCCGACCCCGACGGTCTCGATGAGGATGCGGTCGCGGCCCGAAGCGTCGAGCACGGTGGCCACGTCGGCGGTGGTGCGGGCGAGCCCTCCGAGCGAGCCGCGGGTCGCCATGCTGCGGATAAAGATCCCCGGATCGCCGTAATGATCCTGCATGCGGATGCGGTCGCCGAGAATTGCGCCACCGGTGTAGGGACTGGTTGGATCGACGGCGACAATGCCGACCGATTCCTCATGTTTGCGATAGTGCCTGGCGAGTTGATCGACCAGAGTGCTCTTGCCCGCTCCGGGCGGGCCGGTTAAGCCAATGATGCGCGCGTGGCCGGTGTGAGGGAAAAGAGCCTTGAGCAGTTCCGCGGAATCGGAGCGGCGGTTTTCCACGATTGAGATGGCGCGTGCGAGCGCGCGTGGCTCGCCCGAGCGAAGCCGGTCGACGTTGGCCTGTTGTTGTGGAGTCAAACTTTAAGTGTAAAGCAACTGGCGGCGCGAAAGAAAACGCGCATGGCCAGCGGCGTCTTTAGAGGCTGGAAGCGCGATACCCTCCATTGCATAGCGAAGGCAGCACGCTGATTCCCAAAATTCAGACCTATTGCAACCCACAAAACGATTTGGAGGCAGCCATCTCAGCCTTCCGCGGATCAGTCTTTCAATAACTGGCGCGCAATCACCAGGCGCTGAATTTCGCTGGTTCCTTCGCCGATGGTGCACAGCTTCACGTCGCGGTAAAACTTTTCCGCGGGATAGTCTTTGATAAAGCCGTAGCCGCCGTGGATCTGTACGCCCTCATTCGCGCACCTGACGGCTACTTCGCTGGCGTAGAGCTTGGCCATGGAGGATTCAAGTGTGGTCTTCTTCCCCGCATCTTTCATGGCGGCGGCGCGCAGAGTGAGCAGCTTGGCCGCTTCGATCTCCGTGGCCATATCGGCCAGTTTCCATTGGACGGCCTGAAATTCGCTGATGGGCTTGCCGAACTGTTCGCGTTCTTTCGAATATTTGAGCGCCGCCTCGTACGCGCCCTCGGCCATGCCAAGCGATAGTGCGGCAATCGAGATTCTGCCGCCATCGAGAACGCGCATGGCGTCAATGAAGCCGTCGCCTTCCAGGCCGACGAGATTTTCGGCGGGCAAGAAACAATCTTCAAAGATCAGTTCCGATGTGTCACTGGCGCGCAGGCCGAGCTTGTTTTCTTTCTTGCCGGCGCGAAAACCCTTGGTATCCCTTTCGACGATAAAGGCCGACAACCCATGCGTGTGCGCGGCACGATCGGTGACCGCGAGCACCACCAAGACATCCGCGTAACGGCCATTGGTGATAAAAGTCTTGGTGCCGTTTAACACCCATCCGCCCTTTGCTTTGCTTGCGGTCATGCGCGCGCTGCCGGCGTCAGAGCCGGCGGAGGGTTCGGTCAAACCCCAGGCTCCTATGAATTCACCGGTCGCGAGCTTCGACACATATTTCTTTTTCTGCGCTTCATTCCCGGCAATAAAAATATGATTCGTGCAGAGCGACGTGTGGGCGGCAACGATGATGCCAACCGATCCGTCGACTCGCGATAGCTCCTCAATGGCGGTGACGTACTCGACGTATCCCATGCCCGAGCCGCCGTATTCGGGAGGAAAGATGGTGCCCATCAGGCCAAGCTTGCCCAGTTCCTTAATCGTGGCCAGAGGAAACTCGCTGGCTTCATCCCATTTCATGACATTGGGAGCGATCTCGTGGGCGGCAAACTCGCGCACAGTTTTTTTCAGATGATGCTGTTCGTCGTTTAATTGAAAATCCAAGATTCCTCCGCGCGCACAGGCTTCCGTCAACTTCCCGTCAGCAAAATGAGGGGGATGATCGGGATGGCAAATACAGCCGAAACGGTTGTGGCTGGCGCTCTTGACTGGCCTCACCTTTTACTTACAAGGCAAGCTTCATTTAAGCATGATGGACCTATATCGGCGAAATGCGCGTACCGACCGGTTGGTGCGGGTTTTAGGCGGCTGACCGGGCTAGAGTTGGCGGGTTGAACCAATACGCGCCAAACTTATGCGCGGCAACCAATGCGCGGCAAGTAATGAGCGGCAAACAATGCGCGGCCAGCAATGAGCGGCAAAGAGGGAAAGAAATGTGCAAAAAAAAGCCGGAGCCATTTCGGCCCCGGCTGTCCAGTTGGTATGTGCCCGGAGAAAAAGCAAAGAACGGAAAATGTTCAGGCGCTGCGTCTGGGCCGCACGGTCAGGTCCCGCACCTGTGCCAGAATGCTCGACATCTGCATTCCATTCAGCTGAGCCAAATACGGCATCACTTCCGAGACGAATGAGTCTTCCGATAACTCGCGAATCTCTTCTTGCCGACTGCGCTCGCCGCCTGAAAGCAGCATGGGAACGCTCACCTCAAGGGCGCGCGCCAGCCGCTCCAGGGAAGAGAGCGTGGGCGTCGCCTTCTCATTTTCAATTTTCGAAACGTAGGTGCGCGGCACGGACATGCGTGTCGCCAATTGGCGCTGGCTCATGCCACTGCGCAAGCGCAGGGACCGGATGGAGTGCGCCAGGTTCAGGCGACCTCTGCCAGGGTTATTGAGCGTGTCGGTTACAGCCTGGGGCACCACCGAAATGGCGGCAACCTCGACCTCCACCTCATCTAATGAAAGGTGACACCGGCGGCACAGACTGTTACTTGTGCGGAACTGTACCAGCAGACAATGATCGCAACGGACGACTTCCCGTGAATCGACGGGAGCGAGTGTGGTAGCCATTCAGGTTTTGGGAGTGCCAGAGCAGGGGCTACTCTCAAAGCCAACTGGGGAGTAATCTGCTGGATGGGGGCTGTGGAAGTCAAGAAGAAACGACGAAGAAACGCGGAATTTCACCGATAAAATCCGAATTAACCGGCGAAAAACAGGAGAAAACAGGTACAAAACAATGAACCAGCGCGAAGCAGGATGGTGTTTACTAACTGAGTTCACGCAATCGGAAAGCCTGCGCAAACATGCACTTGCGGTTGAGGTGTGCATGCGCGCCTACGCGCGAAAGATGGGTGCCGACGAGGAGTTGTGGGGCATGGTTGGCCTGATTCACGATTTCGATTACGAAAAATATCCGACTGCCGAAGAACATCCTTATAAAGGAAACGAAATTTTGAAGGAGCGAGGCTATTCGGATGAGGTGCGGCGCGCCATCATGTCGCATGCGGAGTACACGGGCGTTTCGCGCGACACGGCGATGGAGAAAACTCTGTTTGCCTGCGACGAGCTGGCCGGATTCATCACCGCTTGCGCGCTGGTGAAGCCGGGAAAGTCATTGGCGGAGGTGGAAGCGCCGTCTGTGCGGAAAAAGATGAAGGACAAGGCGTTCGCGCGCAGCGTCAATCGTAACGATATTATTCAGGGCGCGGCCGATCTGGGTATTCCACTGGAAGAACACATTGCCTTTTGCATCGAGGCGCTGAAGGGAATCGCGAGTGAGCTGGGGCTTGATGGATCGGCGTCTGCGTAGAGAGGCTCTGGGCTTTGGGCTCTGGGCCCGCTCAGCGCAGAGCGGCAGCGACTTTCCCAGCCGCAATGATCTCCGCGATGCGCGCGAAATCCTGATACATGACTCGGTCTTTCTCCATCGTGGCACACACCGCGCGGATCGCGGAATGAGCTTGCTGGAGCGGCTTTGAAGGCTTGAGCGGGGCCAGAAAATCAATCGCCTGGGCGGCTGCCATGGCTTCAATTGCCAGCGTGTTGCGCGTGTTTTCGACGATTCGGCGCAGTTTATTGGCCGCCGTCATTCCCATCGAAACGAAGTCTTCTTTATTGCCCGAAGTCGTAATCGAATCCACCGACGCCGGATGGGCCAGCACTTTATTTTCGCTGACGAGGGCCGCCGCAGTTACCTGCGGCATCATGAATCCGGAATTCAGACCTGCGCCGGGGGCTAAGAATGGAGGCAAACCCTCGCTGAGCGCAGGATTCACCAGCCTTTCGAGACGACGCTCGCTGATTCCGGCAAGCGCGCTGAGCGCAATTGCGAGGAAATCGAGCGCGAATGCAATGGGCTCGCCGTGAAAGTTCCCGCCGGAAAGGACGTCGCCTTCGCCATCCATAGACTTGGGATTTTTCACAAAGACCAGAGGATTATCGACCGCCGAATTCATCTCCGTTTCAAAAACAGAACGGCAGTGCGCAAGCGTATCGCGCACTGCGCCGTGCACCTGCGGAATGCAGCGCATGGAATAGGCATCCTGGACGCGGCCACAATCGCGGTGGGATTCGCGAATCTCGCTGCCGTCAAGCAGCCGGCGAAGATTGGCAGCAGTCATGACCTGCCCGGCGTGAGGGCGAGCTTTATGAATGCGTTCATCGTAGGCGACGTTGGTGCCCTGGAGCGCGTCGCATGACATGGCGCCGATGACATCGGCTGAATCGACCAGCGTTTCGGCGGCCAAAAGCATGAGCGTGCCGACCGCGAGCATGGCTTGCGTGCCATTGATGAGTGAGACAGCTTCTTTCGCTTCCAATACCAGCGGCTTGATCTGCGCCGCTTTCAGCGCTTCGGCGCTCGCGATACGCGCGCCCTTTTCGTCGAAGCACTCGCCCTCGCCCATCAGAGCGAGCGCCAGATGGGCCAATGGCGCGAGATCGCCGCTTGCTCCAACGCTTCCCTGCGAGGGCACAAACGGAGTGACACCGCGATTCAGCATCTCGCAAATCGTATCGATGGCGAGCGCGCGCACGCCTGAGTTGCCTTTCGCCAGCGAAGCGGCGCGCAACAGCATCATGGCGCGCGTCTCCGCCAATGGCAGGGTTTCGCCCACGCCCACCGCATGCGAGCGAATGAGATTTACCTGCAATTCGCGGATCTGCTCGCCCGCAATACGCACATCGCTGAGCTTGCCGACGCCGGTTGTGATCGCGTATGAAATTTTGTTATTGGCAACCAGCGCGTCGACGACGGCGCGCGCGCGATCAACGGCTTCGCGGGCATCGGGAGCGAGGAGCACGGGCCGTTTTTCGGCGGCGACTTCACGCACCGCTTCGGGAGTCAGATCGTTTCCGTTTATATGCAGAGCTTGCAAGACAGTTCCTGGCGAGTTGGATTTTACTTCCCCTGCAACACAACTTTGAAGGGATACAATGCCGCGGTCATGACGCCATTCTTGACGACAGGATCGTTGTTCATGATCTCACGCGCGGCGTCTTCGGATTCGGCGCGGAAGACGGCCAGTCCCATCGTATTTTCGCCGGTGGTCAGGGTGCGCCCGACAAAAATCATCACGCCCTTCGTCGTGAGATCCTGCAGATATGCGAAATGTTCGGCCACTACCGCCTGTTCCTGCGGCGTGGGGCCTGTGCGAAGCATATCGCCGCGCACCAATTGCAATTTGTAGAGAAATTCCGGCACGAGTTTATTTTCTCTCGTCTCCAGCCGCGGCGCGGAAAACCTTTATATATTTCTCCGGCAGCTTTCGCGGCTTCATCTGCACATCGGCAACGATGTGTATGGTGTCACCTTCGGCCAGCACCTGGCGCTTCTCCGCGCCCAAAAGCTCATAGCCGAAGTGGATGACTTTTTCACGCACGTGTTTCAAATACGTGCGCACGATGACTTCGTCATCATAATGCACTGGAGCTTTGTAGCGGCATCGCGCCTCGACCACCGCGATGAAGCAGCCGTCGGCAGTCTCCATTTCCTTGTAGCTGAAGCCGAGCTGACGCAGCAGCTCCACGCGCCCCACCTCAAACCAAATGAAATGGTTGGAGTGATAAACGACGCCCATCTGATCGGTTTCGGCATAGCGCACGCGGATGCGCGTTTCATTGACGCCTTCAATCGCATTTAAGGCCGATGATGTGATATGGCCGTTCATTTACCCGTCCAGACCGGTTTGCGCTTTTCCAGGAACGAAGTGATGCCCTCGCGAAAATCGGCGGTTGCGCGGATGCCTGCATTCTCGCGAATTGCGGCTTCGATCTGCGAATCCAGTTCGTGGCGTGCGTGACCGGTGAGCAGGCGTTTGGTATACGCGAGCGATAGCGGACTGCTCTCCATTAATTGCGCCGCAAGTTCGCGCACGCGCTGCATGAGTTCTTCCTGGGGAACGATTCTCGTAAGCAGGCCCATGCGCAGCGCCTCTTCCGCATCGAAGATCCGGCCGGTCAGCAATAAATCTCGCGCTACTTTTTCGCCGACCTGACGCAACAAAAATGTCGAAACGATGCCGGGAACAAATCCGATGCGGACCTCTGTATAGCCGAACTTCGCTTCGGGCACGGCCAGGGTGAAGTCGCAAAGGAGCGCCAGGCCAGTGCCTCCGGCGATGGCCGCACCGTTCACCGCGGCAATTGTGGGCTTGGGAAATTCGTAGAGTGCGCGGAACAGACTGGCCATGGTTCGCGAGTCCTGCATGCTTTGTTCCGCGGAGCGCCCAATCAGCGATTTCAAATCCTCAAGGTCCATGCCCGAGCAAAAAGCTTTGCCAGCGCCGGTCAGGATCAGCACGCGCGCCGGCGATTGTTTTACTTCGTCGAGTGCGCGAAGCAAATCGGTAATCAGCTCATAGCTGATCGCGTTGCGCTTGTCGGGACGATTGAGGGTGATTGTGGCAATGCCATTTTCAAAAACGAGTTGAAGAGTTTGATAGCTCATAAGAACTCAGTTCATTCTGCGCCCACGATTACTTGATCCTGAGCGCAGCGAAGGATCCTTAGCTTGCCCGCGGCATGAATCAGTAGGGATGCTTCGACTCCACAGGACTTCGCATTCGCGAAGCCCGGTTCCGCTCAGCATGACAGAGGGCCGATTACTCCGACGACGACATCTTATATCGGTCTGCAATTCCCGCCGAGGCCTTCAGCAATGCATCCAGCGTCTTCAGCGGCGGCAGCTGTGCTCCGTGTTGGCGTAAAGTCTGAATCAGCGTCTCCGTCGGAATATTTCCCACCAGCGCGTCCTGCGCGAACGGACAGCCTCCCAGGCCGCCGATTGCGGAGTCAAAGCGCCGGCATCCGGCATCGTAGGCCGCAAGAATTTTTGCCGCCGCGTCTTCGGGACGGCTGTGCAGGTGAACTCCAATTTCGAGATAGTCGAACTTCGCCATCACGGCCGAGACCACTTCCTTTATTTTTTCCGGCGAGGCCGCGCCAACGGTATCGGCCAGCGAAATGGTTTTGATGTCCTGCACTTCGAGCAGATCGACGGCATCGACGACCTCATCCACGGTCCACGGGTCGCCGTAGGGATTGCCAAACGCCATCGAAATATAAACGACCGTGTCGAGGCTGGCTTCGTCGGCAATTTTTTCTATTTTCTCCAGCTCCTCAATCGCGTCTTCGAGCGTTTGGCGCTGATTATTTTGCAGGAACGTGGGCGAGATCGAATATGGAAAACCCAACGTGTGGACTGCTTCGGTCTTGACGGCGCGCTGCGCGCCTTTTTCGTTGACCACGATGCCGATGATTTCAACGTCATCGGGCGGATCGAGTTCTTTGAGGACTTCTTCCGAGTCGGCCATCTGCGGGACGGCATTCTGAGAGACAAACGAAACCGCGTCGATGTGCTTGAACCCAGCGCTGATCAGGGCGCGGAGATAGCTGACCTTGAGCTCGGCGGGGATCTGGCCTTTGAGGCCCTGCCAGGCATCGCGGGGGCATTCGATTAATTTGACGGGTTCGCTCATGATCTACCAGCAATCGGTTCATCGGGTGACGTCGGGTCATTGTCCAACAAAGACTTCCAAATCACCCGATGGCCTGACGATCCGATCGCCCGATTCTAAGTTTGCAGCACTCCCACCTTGAACTCGGGCACGTCCGGATTCAGCGACGCGGCTTCCAGCGCTTGCGTGACGGCCTGCCGCGTTTCCATGGGATCGATGATTTTGTCGATCCACAAGCGGGCGGCTCCGTAACGTGGGTCAGTCTGCTCGTCGTAAGTTTTCTTGGTTGAATCGAAGAGCTCTTTCTTTTCTTCGTCGGTCAGTTTCTTGCCGCTGCGCTCGAGTTGTTTGACTTTGATTTCTACCAGCGTGCCCGCGGCCGAATCGCCGCTCATGACCGCATATTTCGCGGTTGGCCAGGCGAAAACAAAGCGCGGATCGAAGGCCTTGCCGCACATCGCGTAGTGCCCCGCACCGAACGAGCCGCCGACGATGACCGCGATCTTTGGCACCACGGAATTCGAGACCGCATTCACCATCTTCGCGCCCGCTTTGATGATGCCGCTCCATTCCGCATCGCGGCCCACCATGAAACCGTTCACATCGTGAAAGAAGACGAGAGGTACAAGGTTCTGGTTGCAGTCCATGATGAAGCGAGCCGCTTTTTCAGCGGACTCCGTATAAATCACGCCGCCGAATTCGATGCGCTTGTGGCCCTCATGGTCGGTTTGCTGCGCGTGCAGCTTTTGATTGGCGACAATGCCAACGGCGAAGCCTCCGATGCGCGCGTAACCGCAGATCAGCGTTTTGCCGTATTCCGGCTTGTATTCGTCTAAGCGGCCTTCATCCACAATGCGAGCCAGAATTTCTTTCATGTCATAAGGCCGGGCAGGCGAGGCATCGTAGACCCCGTAAATTTCCTCGGACGCGAGCGCAGGATCGGCCGGCTTTTTGCGGTCCCAGAGCGATTGCCTGCGATATCCCCACTTTTCAACGAGCGACCGAATGCGCGCGATACAGGCTTCGTCGTTGGGCTCGTGGAAGTCGATGGTCCCGCTGATCGACGAGTGCATTGCCGCTCCGCCCAAGTCTTCTGCTGAAACTTTCTGCCCGATTGCAGCCTGCACCAGCGCCGGGCCGGCCAGGAAAAGCCCGCTGCCATCGGTCATCAGCACGTGGTCGCACATCACCGGGAGATATCCTCCGCCGGCGACGCACATGCCCATGATGGCGGCGATTTGCGGAATGCCCATCGCCGACATCACTGCATTGTTGCGAAACACGCGGCCGAAATCGTCAGTGTCGGGGAAAACATCTTCCTGCAGGGGAAGAAAAACACCGGCGGAATCGACCAGATAGATCGTGGGAATGCGATTTTCGATGGCGATATTCTGGGCGCGAATCACCTTCTTTGAGGTCATCGGGAAAAACGCGCCGGCCTTGACGGTTGCATCATTGACGATCAGCATGACGAGCCGAGTCTCGACACGCGCCAAGCCGGTGATCACTCCCGCGGCTGGCGCGCCTCCCCATTCTTCGTACATTTTGTGGGCGGCGTAGAGACCGAGTTCAAAGAACGTACCTTTGTCGGCCAGCAGATTGATGCGCTCGCGAGCCGTGAGGCGAGACTTGGCATGCTGGCTTTCGATCGCCTTAGGGCCGCCGCCTTCGCGAATCTTCTCTTCTTCGTTGCGGACCTGTGCAACCATGTCGGCCAGCGCGCGCATGTTGGATTCAAAGCGTAAGGAGCTGGGGTCGGCTTTGGTCGTCAAAACATTGTTAACAGCGATGGCCGTGGATTGGGTTCTTTCAGGCATAAGAGCGCTCGGCGGACCTTTTACTATACCAGCGCGGCAGCAAGGGGCGCGCTGGGCCCGTTCCACGCTCTCAGTCTGGCTGCTTACCATGGAGTCACAGAGTCACGGAGAAAACCTTGAACTTGCAAAATCATTGTGGAGAAAATTGCAGGGTTTCCCTGGTCTCCGTGACTCGTAGTGAAAGGAACCAGTCAGGACGGGGCTGGACTTCGCAGGCTCAGCCAACGCAGCGCGTCCGCTAGGGGATTTTCGGCGATCGCATCGACCAGGCCGATGGCAAGAGCGCGTTGTGCGGAGACTCTCTCTGCCGCGACGAACAGCTCGAGCGCTCTTCCCTTTCCGATCAGTCGGGGAAGACGTTGCGTTCCTCCCCAACCTGTGATCAACCCAAGCGCGGCACCACGATGTCCAAACACTGCGCTGGGAGCGGCAATGCGGCGATGGCAGGCGAGCGCGAGGTCAAGTCCTCCGCCCATGCAATGGCCCTCGACGGCGGCGATGACAGGAAGTGGGTGAGCGACGACAGCGTTCATTAATGCCTGGCCCATCTGCGAGAATTCATAGGCTGCGGGACCGGTGAGGCTTGCGATCTCATTCAAGTCCGCGCCCACGGAGAAGAATCTGGGGTTGCCGGCGAGAACAAGCGGCCGTACATTATCGAGTCCAGATTCGTCTGCCAGAGACAGAATCTGTTCTGTGAGCGCATGCACGCAGGCGCGGGTCAGGCGATTCGTGCGATTGGGGGAAAGGAGCCGCAGCACATCAGCCTCACGCGCTCGCTCGATTTCAAAAAAAACGCCGGATGTGCGATTGAGGCCGGGCATTCGTCGAATCGGTGTTCGTGATATTTGTGAGCGATGTTTATCGATGATTGACAAACCGATGGAGCAGGTTGCGGCTGAATTTAAGACTGCCTCATTTTGACAGATCAGGCCCGCATCATTTCGCGGCAATACCCTCAAATTTCACATGCTCGCGGATGAATTTGACTATATCGTCCATGGGGGTGCCGGGCTGGAAGATGCCAGCGACACCGATTTTCTTCAGGCCGTCCACATCCTGATCGGGAATGATGCCGCCGACGAGGACGAGCACGTCGTCCATTTTGTTCTGCTTCAGTAAATCCATTACGCGGGGCACGATGGCGTTGTGCGCGCCGGAAAGGATGGAGAGCCCGATCACCTGCACGTCCTCCTGGAGCGCGGCGCTGAGGACCATCTCGGGCGTCTGGCGAAGCCCTGTGTAAATGACCTCCATGCCGGCATCGCGGAGGGCGCGGGCAATGACCTTGGCGCCGCGGTCGTGACCGTCGAGACCAGGCTTAGCGACGAGAACGCGAATTTTCAAATCGGTGGACATTAGCAGGTAGATATTAATCGAATGGAAACATTTAACCACAGAGATCGTAAAGAGCACAGTGCGGATTACCACTAAAGGGAACGTGCGGCAAAAAAATGAAAATCGAGTTGGAACGGAGATTTGGGCTTTGCGGCGCCCAAAAGCAGCGGCGGGCCACGCCAGCAAAACGAAAACGGGACGGGATTGGGGTACGATTTTGCGGGATCAATATGTTGACGGCACCATAACACGCTCCGAACCGGGCAAGACGCGCCGTCCCGGCAACACGCAGCCCCGGGATTGCATCAGACGCAGTTGGTCTTCTAGACATTTGCATGCTTTGTAGGAGAGTTCGACAGAGCAGGCCGATGAGATTTGACTTATTGCCCTTATGCGAGCGCTGGCGGCTATTTGTTTTTATTTTTTCGCGCTGGCGACTGCCTCGGCTCAACTGACCATTCAGGGGCCGCAAGCCACATACGATGGACAGAACGTCGCGGCGGTGGATTTGATTGCAAATCCGCACCCCGATACTGCTGCGCTGCAGCCATTGGTGGTGCAGAAGGCGGGCCAAGCCTACTCCCAGAAAAAGGTGGAAGACAGCATTGCGGCGCTTCAAAGCACCGGACAATTCCCCACAGTGCACGTGAGCATTGTGCCGGAGATGACCGGGCTGCGGCTTGATTTTCTTCTTGAACCGGCATACTACATTGGCATCATCGAATTTCCGGGGCTGACGAAAAAGTTTTCCTACACGCGTCTGCTGCAGGTTGTCGATCTTCCAGACGAAGACCCCTACGACAAAGCACGGATTCCCCTGGCGGCCGAAGCTCTGGAAAAGTTTCTGCGCCACAACGGTTATTTCGCCGCCAGTGTTCAAACCCGGGAAGAGATCGACGATGCGCACCAACTTGTGAACGTCAATTTCCAGGTAAATCCGGGCCCCCACGCGCGAATTGGCAGCGTGGCTTTTGAAACAGCCGATCCGCACGAGAAGGGGCGGTTATCTCATTCCGTGCGATCGCTTCGGGCGCGATTTATGGGCGGCCTGCTAAAGAGCGGCAAACCATATTCGCCGGAGCGCATTAAATCGGCGACTTCCCTGCTTCGCCGAACGCTCGCGCAACAAAATTACCTCACCAGCAAAGTAAAAGAACTGGCGCCGGTGTATCACGCCGAAACTAACCGGGTGGATGTGTCATTCAAAGTAGATATGGGGCCGGTTGTGATAGTGCAGGTTACGGGAGCGCGTTTGAGCTGGATTCCATTCATGTCGCGGCGAGAGCGGAAGAAGCTGATTCCGGTTTATTCAGAAGATACGATTGATCGGGATCTGGTGCAGGAGGGCCAGCAAAATTTAAGCAACTATTTTCAGCGCAAGGGCTACTTCGACGTCAAAGTGACGACCAACTTCAGCCACAGCGCTGAGAAAGATGCGTTGGTGTATGAAATCGATCGCGGGACAAAACACAAGGTCGCTAACATTTACTTCCGCGGAAATCATGGCATTCCAACGCACGAATTAACTTCACAGGTGACCGTAAAGAAGGCTCATATCTGGTCGCATGGCGCGATCAGCAAAAAACTTCTTACTCAAAGCGTCAAGAATCTGGAGGCATTCTACGTCGATCATGGATACCAGGATGCGAAAATAACGCTGGAGACCATCGATCACGAACCTAAGATTGACGTGACATTCAACATCACGGAAGGGCCGCAAACACTGGTCAACAGCGTTGCAGTAACAGGCAACGATCACCTCTCGCAACCCGCGCTGATGGCCCCCGCGGGATTTCAGCTTCGTCCGGGAAAGCCATTCTCCCCGCGAGCGCTGGCTGACGACAGCCATCGTATTTCGGCAAACTATCTTAATCGCGGTTATCTCAACGTAGAGGTCAAGCCGAGTGTCAGGGTCTCGGCAAACGATCCACATCATGTGGATGTTACTTACGCGGTTAATGAGCACCAGCCGGTGCGCGTGGGAGAAGTGATCTATCTAGGGCAGCAACGGACTCGCCTGCCGCTGATCCGCAAAACTGCGAAGATACCCACCGAGGCACCGATGAAACAGGGGCAATTGCTGTCGGCGGAAAGCAGCCTCTACGATTTGAATATTTTCGACTGGGCGAGCGTGGGGCCTCGAAAACCGATTACGGATCAGACCGAGGAAGACGCGTTGGTGAAGGTGCACGAAGCGCAGCGCAACGATATTGTCTACGGCTTTGGATTTGAAATTTCGCATCGCGGCGGCAATATTCCGACCGGGACGGTTGCCGTTCCCGGGCTTCCGCCGGTGCAAACCGGTAAGTATCAAATTGCGCCGAGCCAGGCGACATTTGCCAGCCCACAAGGATCCATTGAAATCAACCGGCGGAACATGCGCGGGCTGGGAGAAACGGCGAGTGTGTCGCTCCTGCTGGACAGACTTGACCAGCGCATGGTGACTAGTTATACGCAGCCGCATTTCATCGGCTCGCAATGGAGTTCGCTGAGCAGTTTTTCCCTTGAGCGCAACACAGAGAATCCGCTTTTTGCGGCGACGCTAGGCGATGCCTCATTTCAATTGGAGCACGTGCTCAACCGAAAGAAGAACACCCGGCTGCAAATTCGATATGACTTTAACAAGACCTATCTATCTCATTTGCTGGTCGAACAATTGGTGCTGCCGCAGGATCGCGATGTGCATCTTTCGACTTTCTCCGGCACGTTCATCCGCGACACGCGAGACAAACCTCTGGACGCGCATCGCGGGAATTTCACCACACTGAACCTTGCAATCACGCCCGCTTCTTTTGGATCAAGCGCGAATTTTGCCAAGCTTTTCGGTCAATACGCAATTTATAAGCCGGTTCATTCGATTGTGTTTGCCGACAGTGTGCGGCTGGGACTTG
Organism: Terriglobales bacterium; assembly: GCA_049589875.1. GTDB lineage: Bacteria > Acidobacteriota > Terriglobia > Terriglobales > Acidobacteriaceae > Acidiflorens. Next base: position 71,558 of record JBAWBR010000097.1, on the reverse strand, counting down.
CGAGCGCTCTTGCCAGCAGTTTCGTGCCAACGAGCCAGCTTTTCTTTTCGGGCGGAGGCACTTCGTTGCGCGGGTTCCCAATCGACGAAGCCGGACCGCAGCGTCTGGTTCCTTTCTGCAATGTGTTTTCCGGGCAAAGTGGATGCGTGAATGTGGATGTTCCGGTTGGAGGGCGGCAGTTGTTTATCTTGAACTCAGAAATGCGATTCCCGCTGGGAATCATCAAACCGCTCGGGGGTGTGGTGTTTTATGACGGCGGCAACGTTTACAGCGCCATTAATTTTTCCAACTTCGCAAATAACTATACGAACACAATCGGCGCCGGTTTGCGGTATTCAACGCCGATTGGGCCGGTTCGCTTTGATATCGGCAAAAATCTGAATCCCGTTCCCGGGATTGGCGCCGTGCAGTACTACATCACTCTGGGACAGGCATTTTAGGAATATGCAGAAGGGACGAATAATCCGGTGGGCCGCGGCGATAGTGGCAATCAGCGTTTTAATTGGGATTGTCGGCGGATACTTTTTTCTCAATAGCGGCGCGTTTCGACGCTATGCGCTGCGGAAGATAGAAGAGGACATCAATCAAACGACCGGCGCACGGACGCGAATCGGTGGTTTGGATTTGAGCTTGCCCACGCTTACCGCGCAACTGCACAACATTGTCGTTCGCGGGACGGAGGGGCCTAACGCGCCTCCGCTTTTGCAGGTTGACGAGCTCACAGTGCGGCTGAAGATTCAATCAGTATTCCGTCATCAGATCGGTCTTCGCGAATTATTGATTGAGCATCCAGTTGTCCACGTGCTTGTCGATCGTCAGGGAAAGAACAATGTGCCGCTAGCTCCGCCGAATTCTTCGAGCGGCCACACAAGCATTTTCGATCTCGCAATCAATCGCTTCGGGTTAACCAGGGGCGAACTTTATTTCAAAGACAAAAAAGTGCCGTTGGAGGCGGCGCTTTATGACCTCCAGACTCATGTCGGCTATAGTTCGCTCTCCGATCAATACAGCGGCACAATTTCCTATAGCAACGGGCAGATTTTTTATGCTGGAAAGGTCCCGTGGAGTCATAGTCTTCAAGCCCAGTTTACAGTTACGCCTTCCGAGTTCTCGCTGCAATCAGCGGTCGTCAAACTCGGTTCATCGAGCCTCTCGCTGCATGCCAGGGTGGCGAATTTTACCAACCCAACGGCCGAGGGAAACTATGAGATTCGTATCCACGCACAGGATTTTTCTGCTCTATCGCCAAACGTGAGGCCGGCCGGCGACGTTCATCTGGCGGGGAGGATCAACTATCGGAACAGCGAGCAGTCCGCGCTGAGAAACATCACCGTGAGCGGACAGATTGAGAGTGCTGGGTTTTCGGCGGCTGCGAATGAGGGGCATCTCGAAATCCGCAGAATCAGCGGGCATTACGAGCTAGTTGATGGAACTTTTCGATCCAACGATTTCGAAGCGGATTCGCTCGGTGGACGAATCCGGGCTGAAGTGTCATTGCGCAATCTCGATACAACGCAGAAGGGACAAGTGCGCGCGAGAATCTCGAATGTTTCATTGCGCGAGGCGCAGAACATCGTTTATCAGTCGGGAAAGAAACAGGTGACCGTGTCGGGACTTCTTAATGGAACTGCCGACGCCGAATGGACAGGCAGTTTTCAGGCATTCAATGCGCGCTCGGATTTAAACATCCGCGGAAATGCGGAGGGCAGACGAAACAAGGCCGATATTCCGGTCGATGCGATAATCCACGCGGCTTACAACGGCGCGAACAGCACCCTTCTAGTCCGGCAAACAAGCATGCGCACGCCGTTCATGAACATCGCTGCCGATGGCGAAATCAGCAATCATTCCAGCTTGCAGATTCATGCTCAGGCGGGCGATCTGCAAAAATTGATTGCGCTGGTCGAAAGTTTTCGCACGACTCAATCCGCCCCAACGGCTGTATCTGGCGCCGCGACGCTCGATGCGACCGTGCAGGGATCGTTGCACACGCCGCGCCTTTCTGGACAATTACACGCGCAGAACCTCCACGTTGAAGGCAGCGATTGGAAGAGCGCGGCTCTCTCATTTACCGCGACGCCATCGCAAGTCACAATTTTCAATGCATCCTTGGTAAACCAAAAAGAAGGACGAGCTTCGTTCGATGCGAAAATCGCGCTTCGCCAGTGGGCTTATCTTCCGAGCAATTCCGTCCATGCAAATTTGTCGGTACAACAGATGCGGGTCAGCGATCTGCAGCATCTTGCGAAGGTTCAGTATCCGGTCGACGGCGAGCTCTCGGCGCAACTCGTCCTTAATGGAACGCAGCTCGACCCCGCTGGTTCGGGATCGATCAATATGAAGAATGCCCATGCCTACGGAGAGGCGATTCAAACGCTGGCGGTGAAGCTGCAAGCCGCGAACGGCATCGTGAAATCAAGCTTGAACGTGGCAACCAGCGCGGGATCCGCAGTCGCGGCGCTGACTTATACTCCGCGGACAAAGGCGTACAAGATCAAAATTGATGCGCCGGCGATCGCGCTGCAAAAGGTGCAAATGCTGCAGAAAAACGGGCCGCTGAGCGGGACTCTTTCCGCATCGGCTAATGGCGAGGGCACACTCGACGATCCTGAACTCAATGCGAGCATTCAACTGTCGAAGGTCGAAGTGCAGCAAAAATCGCTTGCGGACTTAAAGGCGGGAGTGCAGGTTGCCAACAAGCGCGCCAACTTCACCCTCGATTCGCAAATTTCGCAGGCTTCTGTGCGGGGGCGGGGCCATGTCGATCTTACGGGCAACTATCAGGCCGAGGCGTCCATCGATACCGGTGAAATTCCCCTCGGGCCTTTGCTCGCGACATTTACCACCACTGTGCCGCAAGGTTTTCAGGGACAGACCGAACTGCACGCGACGCTCAAAGGGCCGCTAAAAGATAAAGCGCTGCTGGAGGCGCACGTCAAGATACCCACTCTGACTGCGACCTATCAGCAGCTACAGATTGCGGCAGCGGGCCCGATTTCCGCCGACTTCGCGCATTCGGTTCTCACACTTCAACCGGCCGAGATACGAGGCACGGGGACGTCTCTGCGGGTGCAGGGCAGCTTTCCGTTTGGCGGCAGCACTGCGCCGAACCTAACCGCGCCAAAGCTCGCCACGCCAACTCTCGCCGCGCAGGGATCGGTCGATCTCCACATCCTGCGAATGTTTGAACCCGATATCGAGAGTTCGGGAACGGTCGCACTTGACGTGCACGCCACGGGATCGCCGGCGGATCCCGCTGTTCAAGGTCAGGTTCGATTGCAGGATGTTGCTATCACCACTTCGAGCGTTCCGCTGGGCATAGAAAAATTAAATGGCGAACTCGCGCTTAGTAACGACCGCCTGCAGATTTCGAGCATGAATGCAGAGGTAGGCGGCGGAGAGGTTTCGCTCGGCGGCTCGGTTGTTTACCGGCCGCAGTTGGAGTTCGCCATTTCGTTGCAGGGCAAATCCGTTCGCCTGCGTTATCCCGCGGGGCTTCGTACATTACTCGATACAAACCTGGCTCTGAGCGGGAACATGCAAAGCTCGTCGCTCAATGGCCGCGTGCTGATCGACAGTCTATCGTTCACCCCCGATTTCGATCTCTCCACGTTTGCCGACCAGTTTACGAATAGCGTGGCAACTCCCGCGCAACCGGGATTTGCCGACACTGTCAGGCTCGCCGTCGCTGTGCAATCGAAGCAAAATCTGAGCACGAACAGTTCGCAGGTCAGTGTGGAAGGAGACGTGGACCTCAACGTAATCGGGACCGCGGCAAACCCGGTCATCACCGGGCGCACCGATCTTACTTCCGGAGAATTGTTTTATAGAAGCACACGATATAAACTGGAGCATGGAGTAATCACGTTTGCGGACCCGAATCAAACCAGCCCCAATTTAAACGTGTCCGTATCGAGTACGGTTGAGCAATACAAACTGACGATCAATCTGCGGGGCACGCTCGACCGGCTCACGACGTCGTATGTGTCCGATCCTCCGCTAGCCACGACGGATATCATTCATCTCATTGCATTCGGCAATACCTCCTCGGAATCGGCAGCGAACAGCGCCAGCCAAAGCACCGATTCCATGCTCGCCAGCAGCGCGTTGGGAACCGGCCTCAGCAGCGGCATTCAGCAACTTGCAGGCCTCTCCAGTTTGCAGATCGATCCCTTGCTGGGCGGAGACAATCAGGATCCCGGAGCGCGTATTGCTTTGCAGCAGCGAGTATCGAAGAATTTTCTTTTCACCTTTTCGACGGACGTGTCACAACCGGGACAGGAACTGGTTCAAGGCGATTATCAGATCAACAAACGCTGGTCCGTCACCGTAACTCGGGATCAGCTGGGAGGAGTTTCCGTCGCGGGACGTTTGCATACGAAGTTCTAGCAGCGAGTTGCCAAGCGGCCGATGAGGTTACGCGGCATGATCGAGGCTATCTCCTTCGCGCAGAATTCTGGTCTGGATCGCGCCTTTGGCGCTCTCCTTCGCGATTTCCGCGTTTAACTCAGCGCCAACCATGAGAACAAATGAATTCCAGTACAGCCACGTCATAAACGCGACGAATCCACCGAGAGTGCCGTACAGCCGGTCATAATCAGCAAAGTTGCGGAAGTAAATCCCCAGCAGATATGAAAGTCCCAGCCAGAATCCGACGGTAAGAACGGCACCCGGCAAAGTGGCAACAAATCTCTGCTTCACGTTGGGAGCGATGAAGTACATAATTTCCACGGCAAGAACTGTGAAGGTGGTGGCAATCGTCCAGTGCAGAAATGGCCAGACAAAAACAAACTCGCGGGAAAGGTCAATTCTATTCGCCAGCCAGGCGGCGAATCTTGGCCCGACGATCATGACGCTAAAGGCGACCACCAGTAAACTTCCGCTGACGGCGCCTAATACCGCCGCGAGCAGACGGGTTTTCCAGAAGGGACGAGGATCAGCCACGTCGTAGGCGATATCGAGCGCTTCAATCAGGGCATCGAAGGCCGCCGAGGTTAACCAAACTACGGTGACGATACTGACCGGGATCCACGTTTTATGATTTGATGCGGCGAAAACACTGGCCAACACCGACCGCAAAATGTCTATCGCGTCTTGCGGGAGCAGCCGCGCCATCAGACCGAGTATGTGGGCGAAAAGATCGGGCACCGGCATAGATCCCAAGACGACGGAGAGAAATGCCAGGGCGGGGAATGTCGCGAGAATGAAGTAGTAGGAGAGCGCAGCCGCAACCTGAAAGGTATGGTGGCGGACGACGTCGTCACACGTCGCTTTGACGGCCCGCCGCAGTCCGCAAAACTTCATTTTTCTTAGATGGCGATTCTCCGGACAAAGTCTTGTTGCCAGCCTGCCAGGGTAGGACTGAGAGGGCCTCAAGTCGATTGCGTCATTATGCGGCCGCTTTTAACCCTGCCGATCACCAGCCCATCTGACGCATTCGCTCAAGGATAAGCGCACTGTAGTGATTCATACGCTCGGGACGCCGCTTGAGCGGAGCCGGCAAAATCGCGGCGAGCCGGGCCGCCTGTTCCCGGCCGAGATTCCGGGCATCGGTTCCGTCGTAGTAACGACAAGCCGACTCCGCGCCATAGATACCGGGTCCCCATTCGACGACGTTGAGATAGATTTCCAAAATGCGCCGCTTGCCCAGGACGAATTCGGCGACCGGCACAAGCGCGAACTCCGCGCCCTTGCGAAGAACAGAACGGCCGGTACCGAAGAATAGATTCTTTACAAGTTGCTGTGAGATGGTGGAGGCTCCGCGGGTGCGGCCGCCTTCCATGTCGTCTTCGGCCGCGATTTGGATCTCATGCCAATCGAAACCATGGTGTTGGTAGAAGCGCGCGTCCTCCGCAGCGATAACAGCGTGCTGGAGGTCGGGCGAGATTTGGCTGAGCGGAATGAATTTGTAGCGTTCTCGATACGGCCTGTGGTGGATAAAAGCCTGCCATCGGCGCTGGATGTGCACGGCGGTTGAGGGTGGGTCGATCCAACGAGCCGCCACGAGGATCAGCGCGGCGAGGAGCCAAATACACAGCACGCCGATTGCGAGCCATCGAAGAAAGGATCGGAGAAAACTCTTGCGACAAGCGGCCTTGCGGAAGCTGTCTAGCTTCTTGGTCACATTTTAGGATAATAGCCTACGGCCGGTCGCCGCTTATAGTCGGAGGTTGCGGATAATGTGGCTTTGGAGACCAAAAAATATGGCCACTTGTGAGTGGCTGTCCGTGGGAATAAACAATGGTGGGCGCTATAGGATTCGAACCTATGACTTCCACCGTGTGAGGATGGCACTCTACCGCTGAGTTAAGCGCCCACTGAAATCGCGGTAAGTTTGGTTATTATACCCTGAGTTCTTGAGCGGCTGAAGAAGCCACGACGTGCCAAACCGCGTTGCCGGGGAAAATACTTCTCCCCGGCAAATAGCTGGCATCATTTGCGCGGAACCGTGACTTTGGCGGTGTTCGGGACTTTCGCGGTGCCCTCGTTTTCTGCGGCGCAGTGATTTCTTGCCGCACCGTCATTTCAACACACCCGCACTCGCGCGGTTCTAATTTTCGCGATTCCCATTTTCGCGGTTTTAATGTTCGACGTCAAAATAAATTTTGGCGGTGGCGCGATATTGCACGACATTGGATCCGTCGAGCAGCATGTCAAAAGACTCGACGTGAGCCCATTTAATTGCGCGCACGGTTTTGGCGGCCTCTTTGACCGCTGCCTCGGCCGCTTTGGCGAAGCTTTCTTTCGACGTTCCGACTACTTCAATCACTTTCTGAGTCACATGGCCTCCTGGGCGTAACTGCGGATTGTACTCCCGGCAGCGTCTCGAGGCGAGTGCTCATATCACATGCTTTGCCCAGCTAATTTTCGCTGAGCTTAGCGCCGATCTGTGCGAAGATCTGTTCGAATCAACGAACGCTAACCTCGCGCAGGAAAAGCTGCACGGGCGGACCGGCATGAATGCGGGATGCCTAAGCCAGCACGCGACAAGTCCCACCCATGACGGAATCACCGATCTCGATTTACCGTGGACGTCTTGCCCCTTCGCCAACGGGGTTGCTTCACCTTGGGCATGCGCGCACGTTTTGGATCGCCGCGCAACGGGCAAGGGAAGGCAAGGGAACGTTAGTTCTGCGAAACGAAGATCTCGATCCTCAGCGATCGCGTCCAGAATTTGCTTCCGCGATGCTCGAGGACCTGCGCTGGCTGGGCATCGGCTGGGATGAAGGTCCGGACGGCGGAGGCGGATACGGTCCGTATGCGCAAAGCGAGCGGCGGGCGTTCTACCTGGAAGCGTGGCGGCAATTGCGCGACACTAGGTTCATCTATCCCTGCACCTGCTCACGCAAGGATCTGGCGCAGGCGGCGAGCGCTCCGAACGATTCCGACGACGAGCCGATTTATCCCGGACGCTGCCGCGCTCGAAGTGACGCAGCTTCGTTCTCCACGCCCGCGGGTGTGAACTGGCGGTTTCGGGTTCCCGAGGGTGAAGAGATCAGCTTCACCGATCTGAATCTTGGCGAGCAGCGCTATGTGGCGGGCCGCGATTTTGGCGATTTTCTCATCTGGAGGCGGGATGACGTGCCTGCCTATCAACTGGCGGTTGTAGTCGACGACGCGGCTATGCGAATTACGGAGGTGGTGCGCGGCGCGGATCTGCTGAAGTCTACGGCGCGGCAGATGCTGCTGATGCGCGCTCTTAGCTTGGGGGTGTCCAGTCGGCCCGCGTCAGGACTCGCCGCACCCGCTTATTTTCATTGCCAGCTCTTGCGCGATTCGACGGGCATGCGGCTTGCTAAGCGGCACGACGCCCTCAGCATCCGTCATTTGCGCGAAGAAGGGATGACGCCGGAAGCCGCGCTGGACATGGCATTTCGGCGAACTTCGACCGTTCTCCCTGAGTAACACCGGCGAGTTACGGGCGTAATCGCGCCCTCGGCATAATCGCGCTTACCATGTCCTCAAAAGCAGTTTTCTTTAGAGGGCGTGACTCATGCTCCGAATCTTCATCCGCGGTTTTCGCTCCGCCGACAAATTCATTGTTGCAATCGCGACGTCGTTGCTGGCCTTCGCCGCCTTTGCTCAAACGACGCCGATACAGTCAACATCGGCGCAATCTTCTTCCGGACAATCTTCTTCGACGCAATCTTCTTCGGGACAATCCTCGTCGGCTCGATCTCTGGGCGATATCGCGCGCGAAAATCAAGCCAGGAAAGCGGCGCAGGCGTCTTCTTCAGCGGAGCCGAAAGTAATCACCAATTCCGATCTTCCGAAAAATCCCGACGGCTACACCACGCCGACGGTAAAGCAGATGCAGAAATCACCGGCGACTGCAGCAAACGCCGCAGCCGATCGACAACGCGCGGTGGAACTGCGAGCGGCTGCACAATGGCGGCAACGGATTCTTACGCAAGAAAATAAGGTTGCTAACCTGCAGGAGCGGGTTGACCGCATGCGAGCTGAGATTCGTTTCATGAATCAAAACTCCGATTACGGCTCGGCCGTCGCCTACAATCGCGGCCAGGCGCGGCAGATGGAGCGCTTGCAGGAGGCGCAAAGCCAGCTGAATCAGCAAAAACAGAGATTAGATCAGATGCAGGAAGCCGCCCGCCACGCCGGCATGCATAGCGCCGTGTACGATCCGTAGGGCTTCCTATTTGTTCCTAAAGAAGTTGTGTGGCCTTGGGCTTTGCCGGCAATGACCGCGAGCCTGGTCAACAACTGCCTAAGCAAGAAGACGCGGCCGAATGCGCCGCGTCTTCATTAGCAAGGAGTTCTTCCTGCTTTAAGCGCTCTTCGTTTTTGGTTCGTTCGCTTCTGCGAGCGGCTCATTGACAAGGTGCTCGCTCAGAAACCAGGTTTGCAGTTCGTTCGGCCGCAACACGTCGCTCACGATCAGATCGTTGGTGCCATCGTCGCCCAGCTTGTCGGAGCGCTCGGCCAATTCGCGGCAGTTCTCAATGATGATTTGATGTGCGTCCAGCAGGCGAGATATCTGCACCGGCACCTCTTCCCGTCCCTTGGGCGGGCGCGGAATGCGCGTGGTCTCGGCGACATCAGGCGCCATCGCGATACTAATTCCGCCCAAAAGCTGGATGCGCTCGGCGATGGTGTCGACAATCTCGCTCTGCTCCTCAAAATGCTTGTCGAACAAAAGGTGGAGCTGATAAAACGTCGGCCCCGCGACCTGCCAATGCGATTTCTTGTAGAGATCGCGCAGGGTCATTGTGTCGGCCAGGAGAAGGTTGAGTTGCTCCGTCATTTCCAGGCGCACCGGTTCTTCGAGTTGCAGGGGGTGCATGGCGGTCACGGTGCCAAAAGGCTGAATTTCGCGCGCCGACTGATGGAACCTGGGCTGCGCGGAAACAGTGCGGGAGTTGGACGTCGGTTTTTTAGCCATAAATTCTCCTAATACTCCTTCGTTAGATTTCTGGTCGGGAAGAGGGCAAAAGGACACAGAAACACCTCGCCCCCGGTTCAGACCTCGGGTCGCCGCTGGTCCCAGTAGTCTGCCTAACAGTCTTTGGATGCCGACGAAGGGCAAGAGATTGCTTCTTATTTTGGTGGGAAACGAGGGAACGGGAAAAGATGAGGCGGTTGAGCGCGAGCTGACCGCTCGCGCCCTCTGCGAACCTCAATCGGCGGCACTGCGCCGGATGTTGAACATCTCGGTAAGATACTGAATTTGCGGTTGGCCCTTGACTCCGGCTTTGGACATACGAGTCTTGAGTTCGTCGGAAGTTATGAAGGCCCGCGCTTTCTCGTAATCTTCCCATTCGAAAAGCAAGGTCAGCTCATTGGGATTTTGAACTCCGCGGAAGATTCGGCAGGTGCGCTCCCCATTCCTGGTGCGCCAATCGAGCGAAGAATCGAAAACCGACTTCCATGCGGGATAGTCGGCTACTTCATGATGAACGAGCAAATAGATCATGAGGGCAAGCCTCTCCTTTCACAGCAGGAAACCTTGCTCCAAACGGCGGATAAATGCAAGGGCTCGGGTCACACCGCGGATTATGGGCGGGTGCCGGGATGCGCCGCAATTTGGCCCAGCTAGTACAATCTTGTTCGTTCGTTGCGGGGTGTTCCCCGAGTCGGCGAATAATGGCGCTGAAGACACGATGGCACAATCCCGCAAGAATTTGAGTTCCAAAGCGCCCGCTGGCCGCAATCAATATTTTTTACCGCTGCTGGCCGTCATTTGCGCGGCAGCAATTTATCTGGGCGCCGCCGGCTTCCCTTTTGTGTTCGACGATCTGCGGCAGATTCTGCACAACCCGCGAGTACAGTCGTGGAGCTATCTTCCGCACTACTTCACCGAGAGTCTTTGGAGCCACCTACCGGCCGCGCCCAACAGCTATTACCGTCCCCTTTTTCTGGTGTGGATGCTGCTGAATTACCAGGCATTCGGTCCCAATCCAATGGGATGGCATCTCGCAGGAGTGCTACTACACGCAGGGGTGACGTGGCTTGTATATCGTCTCGCCGTGCGAGAACTGCAAGACGGTCTGGCAGCCGGATTCGCCGCCATAATTTTCGCGCTGCATCCGGTCCACGTCGAGGGGGTCGTCTGGATTTCCGGCTTGAACGAGCCGCTGTACGCAGCCTTCTTCGTGGCAACGCTGCTTTGCTATTTCCGCTGGAAGGACGGCGACGGGGACGAGTGGATGGCCGCGTCGCTCATTTGTTTCGCCTTGTCGATGCTGGCTAAGGAGACTGCCATTATTGCGCCCGCGATGGTCTTACTCTACGAATGGCGAAGCCGGACGCAAGAGACAACCAGCGCGCGAATAAAGGCAACGCTTCGGAACGTCGCATCGTATATTGTGGTGGCGCTTCTCTACCTTGGAGTGCGCGCCTATGGCATGCGAAATACCGTCGCGTTGACGGTAAAGCACCCTTCCATCCCATCGGTGATTCTCACGTTGCCTGCCGCTTTGTGGTTCTATTTGCAAAAACTCGCCGTTCCCTGGCCCATGGCTGTGTTTTATCCGCTGATATTTGTCGAGCATCCACGCCTATGGAATTTCTGGCTGCCGCTTCTTGGCGTGTTAGTGGCGGGCGCCGCGCTTTGGACATGGGCGAAGCGCGATCCGCGTGTGCCGGTGGCCTGCTGGTGGCTTTTCTTGCCCGTGCTGCCTCCGCTGCTGGCGATTGTGCGATTTCTTCCCGGCGACCTTGTGCATGACCGTTATATGTATGTGCCCAGCGTGGGCTTCAGCATGCTGGCCGCGATTGCGCTACGGAGAATTCCCTGTGGCAGGCGGACTCTGTGGGGCGTCCCCGCGGTTCAGTTTGCGGCGGTTGCCGCTGTGGGCGCCGCGTTTGCTTTCGCTGGGGTAAAGCAGGCCGATTACTGGTCGAGCGATCTTGTGCTTTATAGCCGCGCCGTCGAAGTCTCACCCGACGACGCGGTGGCGCTCAACCAGTTAGGCAGCGAGTTTTCGCATCTGGGCCAGGATGACCGCGCGGTTGTGTATCTGGAGCGCGCAATCCAGAATGATCCGGATAACTACCGATCGCTACTTCTGCTTGGGATCACGGAAAATAACCTTGGCCGCTATGATCGGGCCATTCCGGCGTTGCTCCATGCCCGCGAGCTTCATCCCAAAGGAGGCATCGCCGATTTCTTCCTTGGCCTGGCCCAGGTTGATGCCCACCAGTTTGCAGTGGCAGAAGTTACTCTGCGCCACGCCATAGAGTTAGTTCCAGGCAAATTCCGGCAGCATTATTTACTGGGACTCGCTCTGGAAAACCAAGGCCGCCTGCGCGAAGCAAGAGAGGAATTCCTAAAAGAGTTACAGCTCGATCCGACGTCCTCCGACGCCAACGATAAATTGCGGGAGCTGGATTCGCAAGCGGGGAGCAGCGTGCCTGAGCGGTAGTAAGCCTTGTAGGGGATTGGTCGGGACGGCGAGATTTGAACTCGCGACCCCTTGCACCCCAAGCAAGTGCGCTACCAGGCTGCGCTACGTCCCGACGAGATTCGCTGCCGGAGATGGCAGCGTGGGGTTGACTATGAAATTCTACACTAGCGGCAGGCTGGGCGCGTGGCTTTCACGTGCGAGGCGGGAACTTTCGACGCCGCGTCTGCTGTGCTTCGCTCTCCAGGTGCTCCGCGGAAGATGGCATTGCTATCCTTCGCCAACGCTACCCTGTCGCCAACACTATCCGGCTTCCTTTTGAGACTGCTCTACTTCCTGGTCTTCAGCGTGGCCCAGGCCAAATTTTTTCAGTTTGTAGCGTAGGGCGTCGCGGCTGATGTCGAGCAGTTTGGCAGCGTGCGTCTGATTGTTGGCCGCCTGCTTCATCGCAATTTCCACCATCGCCCGCTCTACTTCTTCGAGCGATGTGCCGCCCTCCGGAATATAGAGCCGAGGCAGGAAGCGCCCATTGGGCAGGGTTTGACCGTTATCGTGCGATGCGGCGGTATGCTCGAAAGCCGTCATTCCCCCACGCGCCTGATTCACGGCAAAGGGCAGGTATGCGGGCCGCAGCAGCGATTCATCTTCCAGAATCATTGCGCGCTCAATTGAATTCCTGAGTTCTCGTATATTGCCCGGCCAGTCGCTTTCCAGCAGCAGACGCCGCGTCTCATCGGTGATGCCACGCACGGACTTGCGAAAGCGCTGGTTATAACGATCGATAAAAAAATCGACCAGCGGAAGAATGTCTTCTTTATGCTCGCGCAGGGGCGGAATGAAAATGGCGATGATGGCCAGGCGGTAATAGAGGTCCTGCCGGAAGCGGCCTTCGCGCACCTCTTTTTCCAGATCGCGGTTGGAAGCGGCGATTACGCGCACGTTTACCTGCATATCGCGCACGCCGCCAATGCGGCGGATGACCTGATCCTCAAGCACGCGCAGGAGTTTGGCCTGCAGAAGCGGCGAGAGTTCTCCAATTTCATCGAGAAACAGCGTGCCCCCGTCGGCCATCTCGAACAGGCCCTTCTTCATCTGCTTCGCGTCGGTAAACGCGCCTTTTTCGTGGCCGAACAGTTCCGCTTCCATCAGCGTCTCAGGAATGGCCGAGCAGTTGATAGCCACGAAAGGCCGCTCCTGGCGGGTGCTTTCGTAGTGAATCGCCTTGGCGATCAGGTCCTTGCCGGTGCCGCTTTCCCCCTGAATCAAAATCGTGGTCGCTTCGCTCGATGCCACCTTGCGCACAAAATTCAACAGCTCAGTCATCTTTGGAGAATCGGCGACAATTTCGTGGTAACCGGCGCGACGCTTCATCTCTCCGCGCAGCGATTTCACTTCCGAGCGGAGGCGGGTTGCCTCCAACGCATTCTTGATGGTGACGTGCAGTTCGTCAAAGTCGAGAGGCTTGCCGACAAAGTCATAGGCGCCCAGCTTAATGGCAACCTTCACATCGTCCAGCTGAGGATCGGCCGTGATCATAATGACGGCAGGGGCGCCTTCGTTTTTCTTAAGCTGTTCCAGAACCTGGATGCCGTTGATATCGGGCAAACGGACGTCCAGCAGGACCAGATCGGGCGACTCAATTTGAGCCAGCCGCAATCCGGGCTCGGCGGCCTCCGCCTCGGAGACGTGATATCCCCACTCCTCGCACTTCTGGCGCAGTGACCAGCGCACCAGGCGCTCGTCGTCCACAATCAGGATTTTCTCGGTTGGCATTCGGACCCGCTCTATTCTAGCGCACAGAAGGGATTTGGAAGGCCCATGCTCCGGAGCGAGACGGGCAGCCTGTCTAACGCCCTGTGATGCAAATCACAATCTAATGTGACGGGACTTGCAGGCGCAAAGGGGCGTCGCCAATTAAGGTAATCATGAGTAATTTGAGAGCAGGGAGCGGGTTGTCTGGGGATGGCGCAAGGGAACCAGCGATCTAGAAGGCGGGAGTTCAGAAAGCAGGAGCTTAAGAGCATGGCAAATGAGAATGTAGCCTCGGGGACGCTTTCGTCGGCATGGGAGGCGAAGCAGGTTTATGCGCTGGCTGCGATTTGCCTGCTCATCGGGCTGGCCGTGGGATACCTGTTTCGCGGATCGCGCTCGCAAGCGCCTCCGCCCAACGCTGTGCAGGCTGGCGCGGCAAAAAGCGCGCCCGCCATGGGCGCGCCGGCAGGCATGGGCAATCAGTCGGTGACTCTCGACCAAATGAAGCAAATGGCCGACAAGCAGGCCGATCCTTTGCTCGCTAAACTGAAAGACGATCCTAAGAATGCGGACCTGCTCGCCCAGATTGGAAACATTTATTTTTCGACTCACCAGTTTAAGGAAGCAGCGGACTATCTGAACAAATCGCTCGCGATCAAGCCCAAGAATATTCCGATCCGTACGCTGCTGGCATCTTGTCTTTATTACGACAACGACGTGGATGGAGCATTACAGCAGCTGAAGCAGGCCCTTGCCGACGATCCTAAGAATGCGAACGCGCTGTTCAACCTGGCGATGATTCGCTGGCAAGGGAAGAAAGACACAAAGGGAGCGCTGGAAGCCTGGGGACAATTGTTGCGAACCAATCCTCAGCTTGAACCGGGCAGGAAGGCGCAAGTCGAAAAATTGATGGCGCAAGTCCGCAGCGGAAACGGCGGCGCGAACTAGAGATATACGCCTGACAATTCGAATGAGATTGTGCGAGCAAAAACTCGTAGCAAAAAATTAAGCGAAATCTGCAAAAGAGATTTGCAAACGATTAAGGAGCACGACAATGCCAGACAAGAACTCTTCTTCAACCACCACCTGGACGGGCGTACAAGCGTATACGCTCGCGGTTGTCTGCCTGCTGCTTGGCATGGCAGGCGGCTGGCTGATTCGGGGCTCGCAATCGACAGCCTCGGCGGCTTCCGTTGAAGCAACTGCCTCCGCGCCAGCGGGCATGGGTGGTGCGGGAAATGGACAAAATATGAACGGGCAGGCGACGAACGCGCAGCCTACTCCGGAGCAACTCAAGCAGATGGCCGACGCACAGGCCGCGCCGTTGATGGAAAAACTGAAGGCGGACCCAACCAACCCAGATCTGCTCGCCAGTATCGGCAACTATTATTATGATGCGCAGCAATATCCCATCGCGGTCGACTACTACGGGCGCGCGCTTAAAACCAAGCCAGCCGATGCAGCCATCCGCACCGACATGGCCACCGCTTACTGGTATATGGGCAACGCGGATACCGCCATCGCCGAATTCAATAAGGCTCTAACCTACGAGCCCAACAAACCAAATACGCTCTTCAACCTTGGCCTGGTGAAGTGGCAGGGGAAAATGGATATCAATGGCGCCGTGGCTGACTGGAAAAAACTTCTGGCCACCAATCCCAGCTATGAAGGCAAAGATAAGGTTGAGCAGATGATCGCCGAGGCGCAAAAGCATACGGGAGTGAAACCGGGCACGCCAGCAAAGCCCCTTCCACAATAGCCATTCCGACGTGCGCTGACATTACCCCAGTAATGTCAGCGCTCATGTTTATCTGAGCAAGTCCCTTCCAAAAGCAGCCTGCCGGGGTGGGTAGGGGATACGGCTGAACACGTCCGAAGATTAGTGACCAGGGTAATGCCACCTGATGGCAGAAGGCCTAAAGTTCTGCACGAATGGCCGATCTATGTCACTGTGACGCGAATTTTCCATGCCCGCGCCTTCTTACAGCTTATGCTTTTTTCGGCTGTGGTCTGTGCGTGCTCCGCTCAAACCTCTGACGAGCTTTCTTCTGACGATCCTTCTTTGGATATGACTCTGCGATCCAGCGTCACTGAGGTGCGCGTCAATTTCTCTACCACCGATCAGAACGACCGCGTGGTCGCCACACTTCAGCCCTCCGATTTTGCCATCGTCGACCGCGACAGGGTGATCCACGATTTCCGCAGCTTTGCCCGTTCTGAGTACACGCGGCTCGATGTTGCCGTGCTGATTGATGCCAGTGGATCCATCAGCTCACAATTTCACAGCGAGCTGGCGGCCGTCGTTCAGCTTATCGCTCAATCCGAGGGCGTCCCCGACGACAGTTTCTCCGTCATCTCGTTTCGCAACACCAGTCCGTCGGTGGTGTGCGCGGGAAACTGCCGCGCCGAGGCAAGCGGCGGACAATTCCCCGCAATCCAAAACGGCGGAGTAACTCCTCTCTACGATTCTCTTGAGTTCGCTTCCCGCAGGCTGGGCGCAGATCGCGACCCGCATGCCAGAAGAATTCTGATTCTTTTCTCCGACGGCGCAGACACCATGAGCGTGAGTTCGTTTACCGACGCTCTGGATTCGGCTGTGGAGAATGACGTTGCAATCTATAGCGTCGACGTTAGCCGTCAGCCTCACAACTGGCCCGGCACGCTGATCCTGCGAAGTCTTGCCTTCAACACCGGCGGCCGTTATTTTCCGCTCGAAACCGGCGCTGGCAAGTTAGTGGATGCCATTCTCGAGGATTTTCACGCCACTTACACCGTAACTTATAAGCTGCCCAGCCGCGCGGACGGTTTTCACGAGGTCCGCATTCTGCCCACCCACAATCCGGGCCTCCAATTCCATTGCCGGCACGGATACTACTATCCGAATCAGGAGAACTGAGAAGTTATGAAGCGCAGTCTGTTGTTCACGCTTTTGCTGTGTTCGCTCCCCCTTTTGCTCTCCGCCCAAACTCGCAGCCGGGAAGAAGGCACCATCGTCCGCATGCGCATGGATGATTGTTTTAATTCGCAGCACCCGCTTCTCGATTCGCTCTCGGGGTCCGCGCACATGCCGTCCGCCGCACAGTGCCCCGAGTACGTTCTGATGACCGACAAGGTCGTATATGTAATCGTTGGCAAGACTTCCTATCAGCTGATACCGCTCGCCGAAACGACGCGCTTTCATTTTCAGAACAATGAAATGCTTATTCGCCTGGACGACGAACGCCGCGAATCGCATTTTCACGTAAAGCAAATGGTGCTGCGAATGGACTGGGAGCGCACCCAACAGCTCGAAGCAGCCGAAGCCGAAGTGACCGAGGCGCACCGTCGCCTGCAAAACCCGACGGTGCTGGTCGGCACTGCGCAGTAAGGCCATTTAACCAGGACGCGTCCATCGATTCAATCGCTCTTGGAAAGCCCACCGCCCCAGGCGTGCCGGGAGTGCAAGCTGGTATTTTTCCGGCACGCCTTGGTTCCATCATTACCTTCATAAACGGACATGAGCGGACCTGTGCGCGTCGTCGCGCGAGCTTTTGGTTTATCCTACGGGCTTGCAGTTAGCCACTGGGGGCGCACAGTGATCCGATCGCTTGCAATCCGTCATTCGCTGATTTCCTTTCTCGTTCTGATTTCCGCAACCATAGCGTTGGCGCAGATTCCCGAAAGCACTTATCAGGATATGCACTGGCGGATGATTGGTCCGTTTCGCGGAGGCCGCACTCGCGCGGCAACTGGCGTCCCCTCGCAGCCCAACATTTTTTACATGGCGCAAGTCAATGGCGGGGTTTGGAAGAGCGACGACTACGGCCGCACGTGGAATCCCATCTTTGACCATGAACCCACGCAGTCGATCGGCGCAATCGCGGTTGCGCCTTCAGATCCTGCCATTGTTTATGTCGCCAGCGGCGAGGGCCTGATGCGCCCCGATCTTTCCGTCGGCAACGGTATTTATAAATCCACCGACGCCGGCAAGACGTGGACTCATCTCGGCCTGAATGATGGGCAGCAGATTCCCGCCCTCGCTGTCGATCCGCGCGATCCTAATCATGTATTTGCAGCTGTTCTCGGCCATCCTTATGGACCGAGCGCGGAGCGCGGCATCTACCGCTCCAGCGACGGCGGCCAGACGTGGCAAAAAGCTATCTCCAAAGACGAAAACACGGGAGGCTCGGATATAGAAATCGATCCCTCGAACCCGGACGTCATTTACGCTTCCATGTGGGAGGTTCGTGAGGGGCCGTGGGAGGACAATAATGAATTTAACGGAACCGGCGGCGGCCTGTTTAAATCCACCGACAACGGCAACACATGGCATCAGCTGACAAACGGGCTACCTAAAGATCTTTCGCAGATTTATGTCGCGATCGCGCCCAGCGATTCGCGCCGGCTATATGCGACGGTCGGCTCGGCCTCGGGAGGGCTTGGCGTCTACCGTTCCGACGATGGCGGCGAGAACTGGTCCCAGATTACGACCGACCCGCGACCCTCCGGCCGCATTGGTGGCGGCGACTTGCCTATCCCGAGAGTTGATCCCAAGAATCCCGACCTCGTGTATGTGGCAAGCACCGTAACCATGCGCTCGACCGATGGCGGCAAAACATGGTCAGGTTTTCGCGGAGCCCCGGGTGGTGACGATTATCAGAATCTCTGGATCAATCCCAACAACGGCGACATTATTCTGCTGGTCAGCGATCAAGGCGCGCTTGTAACCGTGAATCGCGGCCAGAGCTGGAGTTCCTGGTACAACCAGCCTACGGCGCAGCTCTATCACGCCATTACCGACAATGAGTTTCCCTATCATGTGTGCGCCGGACAGCAGGAGAGCGGATCCGTCTGCATCTCGAGCCGCGGCAACGACGGCGCAATTACCTTCCGCGACTGGCATCCCGTGGGGGTGATCGAATATGGCTATGTCGCGCCCGATCCGCTTAATCCGGGCATCATCTACGGTGCCGGGCGCAATGAAGTTTCGAAGTTCTACTGGTCGACCGGCGAAGTACAGGATGTCACGCCCATCCCGGTGCGAAGTCCGAAATACCGGGCAGATCGCACGGAACCACTAATTTTTTCGCCAGTCGATCCGCACATTCTTTATTACGCAACCAATGTGCTTTTCAAAACGAGCGACGGCGGAAATTCCTGGCAGACCATCAGCAAAGATCTCACCCGCGAGAACCCGGGGGTTCCTCCAAGCGTCGGCACTCTGATTCCGAAGGGCGCGGAAAAACAACGCGGCGTTATTTATGCGCTGGCACCGTCTTTTAAATCCGCCTCCACTCTTTGGGCTGGCACCGATGACGGCCTCCTCTGGACTACGCACGACGGCGGAAAGAATTGGGATGACATCACTCCCAAAGAACTCACACCCTGGAGCAAGGTCACGCAGATCTCAGCGTCGCGCTTTGACGAGCAGACCGCTTATGCCTCAGTCAGCCGCTTTCGCATTGACGATTCGCGTCCATACATCTATCGCACCCACGACGGCGGAAAGACGTGGAAGTTGATCGTCTCCGGCCTGCCTGACTTTGGAGCGGTTGATACCGTACGTGAGGATCCGGTCCGCAAAGGCTTGCTGTTCGCAGGCACGGAAAACGCCGTTTGGGTTTCGTTCGATGACGGCGACCATTGGCAATCGTTACAACTCAACTTGCCGCACACTTCCATGCGCGACCTTTGGATTCACGACGATGACCTAATCGTAGCCACACACGGCCGCTCATTCTGGATACTCGACGATATTGCGCCGTTGCGCGAAGCTTCGGACACGCTCGCGAATTCAGTCCATCTGTTTAAACCGGCTCCGGCATGGCGGGTCGAGCGCGACACCTATACCGATACGCCGCTTCCGCCGGATGAGCCTGTCGGAGAGAATCCGCCGGATGGCGCCGTCGTCGACTACTTTCTGCCGGCCGCTGCCTCTGGCCCGATCACGCTTGAAATTCTCGATGCGGAGGGCAAGCTCGTTCGCCGTTTTGCAAGCGACGACAAACCCGATGCCAGCCAAGAAGAATTGGAGAAGCAGTTAATTCCGCTGTACTGGATTCGTCCAGCGCGCCATCTTTTCGCCAGTGCCGGCATGCACCGCTTTGTCTGGGGACTTCACTATCCCGCGCCGGTGGCCACGCATCACGAGTTTCCCATCTCGGCGGTTCCTCACGACACGCCGCGTTATCCGCGGGGCCCCACGATTTTGCCAGGAACCTATACTGTGCGGCTTACCGTAGATGGCAAATCGCAGACCGCGCCGCTGACAATTAAAATGGACCCGCGAGTGAAAACTGCTCGGCAGGGACTCGACAAGAAGTTTCAAGCTGAGATGCACCTTGCTTCGATTTTGAGCGAATCCTCCGAGGCTGTATTCCAAGCCGGATCGCTTCGCGACCAACTCGACAAGCTGAATCCTCAGGCAGGCTCTTCGGCTCCGGCGAACCAAGAGAAGAATGCGCCGGGCAGGGAGAAAAAATCGGATATGGCGAAGCCGACAACGGTCGCCAGGTCAGAAACGAAAGATGCGATCTCGGAGTTTCAGAAAAAACTGACTACGCTGCTTAGCGGATCGGTTGGCTCGGCGGCATCTCAGGAAGAGATGACGTTGACCCGCGTCAACAGCCAGGCCGCCACTCTCTATGGCCAAATATGGCAGGCCGATGCCGAGCCAACAGCTTCGCAGCAGGAGGCGCAAGCTGCACTTGATCATGCCAGCGCCGACGTGCTGAAGCGCTGGAATGAGATCCACGCGTCCGATCTCCCCGCTTTGAATCGCAAGCTGCAAGAATGGAAAATTCCGGAAATTCGGATCGATACCAGCCCGCAGCATGAGGAATTTGAGGGCGACGAGGAATAAAAAGACAAAATAAGAAACAGAAGAGAGTACATCGACTGGCGGTAGACCTAATCCGCAGCTACTGCCTGCCGCATGGGCAGTGTCACCGCGAAGGTTGTGCCTTTGCCGGAGCTGCTTTTCACTTCGATCTGGCCATGATGTTCTTCCACAATCCGCCGCGCTAGCGACAGCCCGAGGCCGGTTCCATTTCCTTTGGTGGTGTAAAACGGACGAAAAATATTCGGCAGATCGCGAGGCGAAATGCCGCGGCCCGTATCGGAAACAGTGATCATGGCTTCATGATTTTCACTGCCCGGCAATACGACGACGCTGACTTTTCCTGGCCCCTCGATCGCCTGCACTGCATTCAGGAGAAGATTGAGCAACACTCTGTGCATCTGATCGCTGTCATGATCAACTTCCATCAAAGTTGCCGCGGGCGTGAACTCGATCTGAATCGGCTTTGAGAGCACTTGCTGCCGCGCGAGCATGACAGCATGTTCCACGGTTGTATTCAAGTCGCTGGTGCGAATCTCCGACGCGCGCGGCCGCGCGGTGCCCAGCAGGTCGGTAAGGATGCGGTTGATTTGCGCAATTTCCTCGCGCACTTCCTTGACCACAGCCTTCGCGGGACTGCTCGCAGGCAGATCGCGCCCTACAATTTCAATCACGCCCGCGATCCCCGCCAGAGGATTCCGAATCTCGTGCGCCAATCCCGTGGCTACCTCTCCCAGCGTGGCAAAGTGCTCGGCTCGCGACATCTGCGTACGATGCAGGAGTTCTATCTCCTCGTGGCTCTCGCGAAGTTGCTGCACCATCAAATTGAAATTGCGACCCAGGTCGCCGATCTCATCGTTCCGCTTGGCGAAACTGACCGAGGCGCTGAGATCGCCCTCGCCCACGCGTTCCATCTGCTCCTGTAATTCGATCATCGGGCGATTCACAGCGGAAGCAAGCGCCACAATGATCACGCCACAGATCGCGACCGCGCCGGCTCCGGCTATCAAGAGCACGCGATGCCGCTCGGTATCCTGCAAAGAAAGCGTGCCCAACAGAAATAGGAACATCCCGGTGAGCAGCACGACTGCCACCGGCCAGATGGCTTTCAGTTGCCAGTTCATGCGCACTGAACCGATTCTCTTCTCTGCCTCGGGTTGTTTTTGCTCACTCATATTTAGTCGCCACGCACCATCGAACCATCGAACCCGTGGATCTCATTCTCAGGCATACGCGTGCAGGCCCGGCAGCAGGTAAGTGACTCCGAAGAACGTGAACATCACCACGCCAAAACCCAGAATCGCGAAGTAGGCAGCGCGACGTCCGCGCCAGCCGCGCGTGATGCGCATGTGGAGATAGCCTGCATAGACCAGCCAAGTGATGGCCGCCCAGGTTTCCTTGGGATCCCAATTCCAGTACGACCCCCAGGTCTGGTTGGCCCAGTACGCGCCAGCGGCAATCATCAGGGTTAGCAGCGGAAATGCAATACAAATTGTTTTGTAGGTAATGCGATCGAGCGAGTTTGCGTCGGGCAGCAAGCGCTCGAGATCGGGGCGCCGCCACAACAACAGGAGATAGAGCAACGAAATGAAAATTCCGCCGACGAGGGCCGAAAGGATGAATGGGCTGGCCGCGAGGTTAGTAAGAAACAGTCCATCCGCATCAAGCGATGGATAAGAACCATCGCGCGCCCGCAGGAGGAACATCGCCAGGGTCATGATCTGCAGCAGAATGCTGACAAACACGGCGCGGTTGGCGATTGCCAGGTATCTGTCATCCCGCTTCCAGCGCGCTATTCCGTAGAGAGCGAGCGGTGCGGCCACGACCAGTGCCGCGAGCAGCATCAGCCAGCCAAGATCAGGGACAACTACGAAAAGCCGCACGCCCTTCGAGATGAAAATCTCGCGTTTTTCGTCTGCGTTCCACGCGACCAGGCTCAATCCTCCCCACTTTTCGAAGCGTGTGAGAACGATGCTTGCGTAAATTCCCAGCGTGCTCACGCTGGTGACGGCGAGAAAGGTTTCGGTCAGCATTTTGTCCTGGATCAGAAACATCATGGCCAGCGCGAAACTCAATGCGCACGCCGCGTAAGCCAGCATTGCCAGCGTTACATGAACATGCAGCCAGGTCGACTGCAGCGCCGGTACCAGCGGATGGACTTCGGTCCGAAGCAACTGCATCAGCACCACGCCCACAATCGCAACCGGCATGGTGACTGTGCCAATCACCTTGACGTCATATTTTTTCTCGGCAATCAGCGTAAGCGCGGCCAGCGTCCACACAAAGCTGAGCAGCATTTCATACACGCTGGCAAAGGGAGGATGCCCGGCCTCATACCAGCGGTGTGCGACCGCGCCCGTATTCGCCAGAAGGCCAGCCCACGTCGCGAGCGAGGCAAACTTTACATACGCATCCGTACCCGTAACGCCGAACCCAAGATAGAGCGCGCCCGCGCCGGCGTAGAAAATCAGCGCGGCAAACAGAAGATTGGTCTCGCTGAGAATGTTGCCGCTCTTAACAACGTTTAAGAAAGCCATAAACAGCAGAAAGGCCACACCCAAACCAACGGCGACAATGAGGGTCGAACCACTGCGAGCAGGCTGCTGCTGCTCCGCTTTTACCGGTGTTATCGTCGAAATCTCCATACTCCCATCCTCCGAGTAGATCTTCACCGCGAGCCGGCGATTGCACTTTGGTCACTCACGACCACGGGTGAATTGTTTTGAATTTCTTTCTCCACCGCTGCTACAAGTTCGTTGAAACGTTCCTCGAACGCGTCGCGATTGCGGTTGGCGCTGCCGCCAATCCATAACGAATAGAGGCCAGTCCGATCGTCGCGCACCGGCACCGCCCAGAAGCGCATATGGATGACATAGAAGACGAATGCGAGGCCGACTCCCAGCAGGACCACGCCCGACCATACGCCCCACTGTCCCGGCTCGTGCGAGACCTGCAGTCCGGTAAAGTGGCTCAGCTTCAGATCCTTGGGCTCGAGTACATAGGGCGACTTTGAGTTGTCGGCCACTTCGTCGAGCTGTGGAAACCATACGTCATAGCTTTTGCCGGCGCTCTTGGTGGTCACGATCAAGTGAGCCGCCGGATTCTCCATTTCGTTCGAGCGCTTGTACACCTGTCCGTCGCGCACGGCGTAATCGGTGAAAAACTCCGCGAAACGCACTGTCGTATCGGAATCGAGCTCAGCCGTTTCACCTACCGCGAACGCAATCTGCTTTTTCTCGGTTGAGTTCGATCCCGCCGACCCGAGACCCGATCCAGCCGAAGCGACACCGAATGCCGGGTTCCGCATGGCCGTAATCAAAAGCTTGTCGACCTTACCTGTCGTGCCAAAACTGGATTGATAAAAGCGCACGCCCTGATAAACCAGCGGATCGTTGACCATGATCTCTTTCGCCTTTACATCCTGACCGCCTTCCACCACGACCAGTTTTGACCACCACTTCTTTGGCGTCCCGTCAGGATAATTTTGTTGTCCAGCGGAATCGCAGCGCAAGAAAAAGGGGAGGGCTTTTGGTTTGCCGTCGCGCAATTCGACAACGTTCGATGTCTGGCCTTCCATTAAATTGAGCGTTCCGCGCCAGCCATACACGCCGTCAACGATCCATCCCAGAAAAATCAGGAGCAGGCTTGCGTGCACGATGTAAACGGCCATCTCGGAGATGCGATGGCGCTCGGCGAAGATACCAAAGTGATCTTCCCGCACCACCCGCTCCGGCTTCATGCCCATGGCATGCAAAGCTCGCTCGGCGGCGACCAGGCCGCTCTCTTCATCTCCGATTGCGATAGATTTTTGCGGATGAAGCGCCCGGCGAAACCCGGAATCCGGATATTTATAAGGACGGGAATAAAAACGCCAGGCGTTTGGAAAGCGGTCGATGGAGGCGGCGACGATGCATACGCTGACCAGGATCATCAGGCCGATGAACCACCAGGCATGGAAGACATCGGTCAAACCGGTGGCATCGAGCAGGCGAAGCATCTGCGGCGAATAGGCGCGCTGCATGTCGTCGGACTCGGTCATCGGGCGCTGCAGGATGACCGTCCCGGCGGCCGCCAGAACCACTACCAGTATCAAAAGCACGACGCCCGTCTTAATAGACGCAAAGGCTTGCCAGATTTTGCGGGCTACTGTGCGCGAACTCACAGCCATATTGCTCCCCCATTCATTGCCTTGGGAGTGCACGTTCCGCGCCAAGCAGAGGGCCGACGCCAATCCATTGAAAACACGCTTGTTGTAGACGAGAAGGCGCGATAGTTCCGGCACAGTTTGGGCTAAATCGCGCACGGACGGCCAGCGCCCTCGGGATTTCACCCATTACCAAGACCCGGTGACCGGCATCACCACAATGCGTGACCCCGTGATTTGGCGCCGTTCCCAATTGCGGTTTTGCGCGATTTCACCGCTTGGTGTGCGAGAAGTCCCAACGAACAACTCTTTTTTAAAAGATGGAAGGCCTACCGGAGCTGTGGTTGTCGCGACGAACACCTTCTGTCACAATCGGTTACACCGCTATTGAAAAATTATGCTTTGATCGCGCAAGCGGCGACCGTCGTGCAACGACAGTCACTGGAGAATCACGTGACAAGCCTCCCCCAAGTCGCAAGTAAGTCCAAGCTTCTGGAAGTACGGTTTCGAGCACAACTGATTTCGCGGCATCATCCAATTTCGAAAATTTTATTGATCGCAGCTGTTGCGCTCGTTTGCGGACCACGGCTTTTCGCCGCCGTACATCCGGTGCCGCTTGACCCGAAGGTCGATGCCGCCACCTGTATTCAGTGTCACGAAGACAAATCCAAGGGCAAGTTCGTGCATTCAGCGATTGCCATGGGATGCATGAGTTGTCATGAGGTTCGCGTCAACAAGGACATCACTCGCGTCAAGCTCACGACTACGACCACCCAGTCGCTATGCATAAGCTGTCACTCGGACAAAGATTCAACCACGCTAAAAGGCACCGTGCATCCTCCAGCCGTGCGCGATTGTGTTAAGTGCCATGATCCGCACGAATCGGACAACAAGAATCAGTTATTGAAGGCCACCAGCGGCGATAAGGGAAAGAATCTCTGCCTGGATTGCCACACCCAGGGCCTGAATGTTCCGGAAAAAGGCAGCCGCCACGCCGCCCTGGACATGGGATGCGACGCTTGTCACATGACCCATAAGGTCGGCGAAGTGGGAAAAGTCGAGTTTGACAAGCATCTCACGAAAAGCGTGCCCGCTCTATGCATGGATTGTCACGATGTCAAAGACGCGGCGCTCATCAAGGCTCACCAGGGACAGCCCTTTGCCACAGCCAACTGTTTGCAATGCCATGATCCACATCAGTCGGCGCAGCCCAAGTTGATGGCGAAGTTTCTCCACCCCCCATTTGCCGACAAAGATGGCTGCTCGACTTGTCACGCAGCCCCCAAAGACGGGAAAGTGGTGCTGACGCAGGCTAATGTGAAAGATCTATGCGTGACGTGCCATTCCGACAAGGCCGAGCTTATCGAGAAGGCAAAGGTGCAGCATCCAGGAGCTGCCGGGGACTGCACAGACTGCCACAATCCTCACGCCAGTGCCTTCCCGGGACTGCCTAAGACAAATGGAGTGGACATTTGTTTGGGCTGCCACTCCGATCAGGCCGATCAATTTAAGAAGGCGCACCTGCACCAGCCCGCATTCAAGCAGGGATGCGCCGTTTGTCATGAGCCGCATGGCGGTAACAATGAACACTTATTGCGGACCGCCAAGACCAACGATCTCTGCCTGGAGTGCCATGGGCCGGATGCGCGTCCCCAAAAACTCGAATCGGAACATCTGATCGCGATCTTCAATGGCTCGGTAAAGTTGCCTGAGGACTACTTCACGAAGAACAAGGCCGTGGTGCTGCCGATAAAGTTCGGCCACGGTCACCCGGTGGATGGCCATCCGGTCGTCGACGTTCCCAATCCATCGGACATTACCAAGATCTACGCAAAAATCGACTGCCTGTCATGCCACCAGCCACATTCATCGGCGCAGCCCGATCTGCTGGTGAAAGACCAGGTTAACAACACGGCGTTCTGCGCCGGCTGCCACAAAGATCTGACGAAGAGGTGATGCTCATGAGGAGAATGAATTCCATGTCTGGTGTCAAAGAAAGCTTCATTGCTATCTGCAAGGACCGATTTATGCTGTCCCTCATGCTCAGCCTCGTGCTTGCTTCGCCAGTTGCATTTGCCGCCAAGAAAAAAACGGATGCGGACACCAAGACGCCGCCGGTGATTGACTATTCGAACATCGTCTGGCCCAATCCGCCGGCGGTTGCCCGGATCCGATATCAGACGTTTTATTCCGCGGAGAAGCTCTCGCAAGTCGACGCTGGCACGGCGACTAAAAAAGCAAAGTGGATGGATCGACTTGCTGGCACCCAGCCCGCCGCCGAGAGCAATAAAGTTCTTTGGCAATTGGCGGAGCCCTATGGTCTGGCGGTCGATTCCAAGAACAACCTGTTCATTGCCGACCAGAAGGTGGGAGCTATCTTCATCTTCAATACAGAAACACGCGACCTGGAGATGATGAAGAATAAGACACACGCCCATTTCGCCCGCATCATTGGATTAGCCATGGACGATGGCGACCGCCTCTTTGTCTCCGATCCGGGCCTGCGGCATATTCTCGTTTTCGATGCAAATCACAACGCGACCGATGTCATCACCGACGGCCTGGTTGAGCCGGGTAATCTCGCCATCGACCGCGAGAATCGTTTGCTGTACGTTTCCGATATCAATCTGGACCAGGTTCTGGTCTACGACGCCGACACGCTTAAACTGAAACGCAAAATTGGAACCACCGGTCACAATCATGAACTCACCTCGCCGGGGGATTTAGCTAAACCGACTGGACTGGCGGTGGATGCGGAGGGCAATCTCTATGTCTGCGACACGCTTAACGATCGCATAGAGGTCTTCGATGCCGACGGCAAGTTCATTTCGACCTATGGCAAGAACGGGGATGGTCCCGGGTATTTTGCCCGTCCCAAGGGGATTGCGATCGACAGCGATGGCCATATCTGGGTTGCGGACGGCGTGCAGGACCGAGTTCAGGTATTCAATAACCAGTGGCAACTCCTTATTGTTTTCGGCGGCCACGGGCTGCTTCCGGGCCAATTTCAGGGCGTGGTTAACATTGCCATTGACAACAACAATCGCGTCTTCACATCGGAGATTTATCCCGGCCGCGTACAACAGTTTCTCTACGTCACGGATGCGCAAGCAGACAAACTGAAGAAAGAGCGCGAGGAGCGACTGGAAAAGAGGGCAGGCGCAGCCCAGAAAGAAGTCACGCCGATTACGCCTCCCGGTGCTCAGTCGCAGCCGCCGCAGCACTGATTCAACGCAAGCAGTGCGCTCGAAGCGGTCCGACTGTTCGGAGCACCCATCGACTCCATCAAGTCATCAAGTCCGCCCCTGTTGCGCCCGCCCATTTTTCGGCTTTCGCCTGGTCACGCGGTTTTCACCAGGTGCCGTGATCCGCGCCTGGTACTCCCATCGCGAATGGCCTATGGGCTCGCCTTAAACCCGAAAGGCCAATCACGACTGTGGAATTTGACCAGCCAGCTTTGGTGGATGGCTCATTTCCCCCACTTCCAGAGGACGTACCGGGGTGTTGCAAAAATCAACTATGAATGCAAGTTAATGATAAATAAAGACTTAAAAAAATATTTGCTGTGGCATTAATTCCCATGGCTTCGGAGTCAAGGTTGCACTACCACTGGCGAGAGGAAGCTACCGAAGGTGCCCAGGCATCCGAGGGCGGCTAGGGCCTAAGCCTCTGAGAGTTCATTAAGTGATGCACACATTCTGATGGAGGTTTCATATGAAGAAAGCGATGTTACTTGTAATATTCGTACTCGCGGTCGCTGGATTGATGATGGCCCAGAACTGGTCCTCGCCAAACAACGCCGACGTGTTAGGCGCTCACCAAAACCAAGGCCGCGGCTGCGCGGGTTGCCATGCTCCGCATAGCGGCTCATTCGGTTCCGGTCACGGCGGAGCGGCGGATGCCGGTTCCTATGCATTGTGGGGACAGGACGCCAGCCCACTGTACGGCAAGACGATTGCGTTCGGCGACAGCGGCAAATACGTTGAAGTTCTGCCCAGCACGATCGCCGGTGGCAGCATTGAAGTCGGCGGCATCCTGCTCTGCCTCAGCTGTCATGATGGCAACCTGACCCCGTCCAACATGATGCAGAACTGGTCCTATGAACAACAGATCGGCTTGCTGACCAATACCACGTACGGCAGCCAGAAGATCCCCACCCTGCTCGGCAACGACGGAACGACAGCCGGCAATTACACCAACGATCACCCGGTGGGCCAGAATGCCACGATCAGCGTTGGCAGCGGCCTAGTTTCGACCAATGGCGTGCTCACAGTAACGCCTGGAACACCCTATGCGCAGTTCGTAGCCAACTATGGCTGGCCGGCCCTTGCTCCTGGAACATGGTCTTCCCCGACGGGCATCAACGCCGCCGGCAAGCCCTATGTGGTTTGCACGACCTGCCACAACCAGCATGTTATGACCGTGTACACCTCCTCCAAGTCCAGCCCGATCGTGGGCGACGGCGGCGGCAAGTACTATGCCACTTACTTCTTCATCAACGGCCCGTACAACCCGAACCTGCAAGGCAAGCTCACCGCTGGCCAAGCAGCCTCGACGACTCAGTTCTGCCGTCAATGCCACTTCGGCGAGTCGAACGAAGCCAACAATACCAACAACGTCCCGACGGTCTTCCAGTAGACCTGATGGGGTAGACACAGGGGGGAGAGATTTTCTCTCCCCTTTTTCTTGGATTCAGCAGTAATGTTTGACCGTGAGGATCTTATGAAACGCCTTCTCTCAATCTGCGCAGTGTTCGCCATGGCAGTGTTCGCGGCCCAAGCGCAAGTCGCATCGCACGCGCCGACGACAGTCGCGTCGGCAAAGCCCGCGCAAAATTCGCCACTCGCGCAAATCCCAGCGCTTCAGGTGAGCGACAAGCCGGTTGCGCGTGTCAATGGCGCCGTGCTGACGGATCGCGATCTGCTGCGGGAGATGTTCTCCATCTTCCCCTATGCCCGCCAGCACAATGGGTTCCCCAAGGCCCAAGAAGCGGCTATCCGGCAGGGCGCGCTGGAGATGATCATCTTCGAGGAACTGGTGTTTCAGGAGGCGCAACGACGCAAGCTAACCGTTCCAGAGACGAAGCTCAAACAGGCAGCAGCCGATTTCCGCACGCAGTTTCAGAGTCCCGATGAATACCAACGATATCTGCAGACGGAAATGCACGGCTCCGAGCAACAAGTGCGGCAGATGATCAGGCGCTCGCTTTTGATCGATCAAGTTCTAAAGACGGACGTGGACGCGAAGTCGACGGTGACAACAGCCGAGGTCCAGGCGTATTACCAGAAAAACGCGGCGCGATTTCAGCAGCCGGAGTCATTCGCCTTTCAGAGCATTTCGATTATTCCTCCGCTGAAGCCGACCGACGAACAGGCAAAAAATGCGCTCAAGAAGGCGCAGGATGCTTTGAAAAAAGCCAAAGCGACGAAGAACTACGAGGATTTCGGCCTGCTTGCCGAGGCTGTTTCCGAGGACGATTTCCGGGTGAACATGGGCGACCACAAACCGGTGGGACGAGAGAAATTGCCGCCGCAAATTGTGAAGGCCTTCCAGGGGATGCAGGCGGGACAGGTCAGCGGGTTGATCCAGATTGAATCGGCCTACACCATCGTCCGGCTCAACGCGCACAGCCCAGCGCGCAAGCAGCCGTTCGCGGAAGTGAAAAGCGACCTCAAGACCGAATTGCAGAAGGCGAAATATGAAAAGCTGCGATCCGGGCTAGCAAAGCAGTTGAGGGCCAAGGCGAAAATCGAGATCGTTTAGAGTCTTTGGGACTTACCATGGGGTTCGCGGGGCCCTCGGGTCTCGCGAGCCAAAGGGTCCAAAACCTGGATCCAAGAGCTAAGAGCCAAAGCCACGAGAAGAGCTTGGAGTGCACGCCCTCGCCGCGTTTCGTTTCGTAGACCGACCAGCCAATCCCCTAGCGATTTCAACGCCTTAACTCCCCGATTGAGTCTTTCTCCCCCTCGCGCCGCGTGATATCCCGCACCTAAGCCTGCGACCGAAGGTAATTCCGGCCCATGAGTCATGTAACTTGTTGATTTTATTAACAGTAATATACTTCCCACCCATGCCATTTTGGCAACTCTTGTGCCCTATTAGCCAGTAAGCGGGTGGGACCCCGGAAAGGGCAGTTGCCAGAAATGCATGTGGCAAAACGCATCATCGGGTTGGCAGCACTGCTAATAGCCCAACTGGCCTATTCCCAAGCTCCCCCTTCCCTTACCATTGGAGAAAATACCAAACTCAATGCCGGAGCATTGTTCACGGCCGGTTACAGCGGAGACTACGGGGATGCAATACCTTCCGACCACGGACTTACGCTCGGCGGAAGCGGCCAGGTTTCTGGCTACTATTACAATCCAAATTTTCTGTCCTTCTCAGCCACTCCCTACTACAACCAATCACGCGCCGACTCGACCTCCCAGTCGCTGACCGCCGCGAGTGGTGTAGCCGGCACCGCCAATTTCTTCACGGGCAGCAAATTCCCCGGAGCCGTAAGCTACCACTACGACCGCGATAGCAGCGGCACCTTCGGCCTAACCGGACAGCCTAACTTCACGACGATTGGCACCGGAGATGGTTTCTCCATCAACTGGAGCGCGCTCGTTCCCGACTGGCCAACACTCTCGGTAGGTTACGCGCAAGGTAGCGGAGGCGGCACCATCTTCGGCACCAGCGAACAAGCGACTTCAAGCACGAAGCTTCTTAACATCCACTCAAATTATTCGATCGCCGGCTTCCGCCTCAACGCGTCGTACGGTCATAACTCTCTTAATTCCGAATATCCCGAATTTCTTACCGGCGAGGGGGATTCGCAGCAGGATTCCAGTGGCCAGAACTTTGGTTTTGGTGTGCAACACTCTCTTCCGATCCACGGCTCGTTCTACGCCAACATCGAGCGGTCATCTTTCAGCGGCACGTCCTCCGGCGGGGGAAGCATTCCCGACCAGACCAGTTATACAGACGATATTGAAAATGCCGGGGCAAGCTTTCACCCGACTCAAAAACTGAGCTTCAACCTGACCGAGAACTACACCAGCGACTTAAGCGGATACCTGTCACAGAGTCTGTCTTCGGGGGGCAACATTGTACCGGTCAATCTGGGATCGGGATCGCACTCGACAACCATGGCGGGAGGGATTGGTTATCTGCTGACACAGTCAATATCCGCGTCGGCGGTGGCGACACACTACGACCAGTTCTACTTCGGCCAGGATTACACCGGAACATTTCTGAGCGGTACACTCGCCGGCGCAAAACGGCTCTTTAACATGTTCAGCTTCTCTGCGTCAGTGCTCGACAGCAGCGATGGCAATAGCCAAAACACGGTCGGCTTTGTCGGGAACTTAAACTTCTCGCACAGAGTGCTTGGCTGGCAGACTGCCGCGCAGTTCACGTATGCGCAAAATGCGCAGACATTGCTGGCCACTTACACGACCTCCTACTATAACTACAGCGCGAATGTGCGCCGCTGGTTAAGCAGAGGATGGAGTTGGACGGGCGCCTTCACCGGATCACATAGCGGCTTGAGCAATGATGCAGGGTCAGCCAGTCACGGGGAAGGCTTTTCCTCTTCAATCGGCTCCTCACGATTCACCCTTACCGGGAGCTATAGCGAGTCGGCCGGGGTTTCTCTGATTGCCGCCACCGGTCTGGTTGGGCTACCTCCGACGCCTGGAATAAACAACTACATTACCTTCACGGGCGATAGTTATAATGGCGCTATCTCGGTCACGCCAATCCGGAGGCTGATCATCTCGGGAGCTTTTGCCCGCGCCATCAGCAACACGACCAGCCAGACCTTCTCGCACAATGACACCGAGATCTTCAATGGACAGTTGCAGTACCATCTGAGAAGGATCGGACTCCAGGCGGGCTATACGCGCTTCACTCAGGGCATCAGCGCTGTCGGCGCGCCGGCCAGCACGACGTCGTTTTTCATGGGATTCTCTCGATGGTTCGATTTCTTCTAGAGCATCGACGCCGGGCAGCCGGCCACAACAGGCGGAGGGCCGCCGTATGCAGAGCATTGCCGGCGATCCTGCTTGTATTTTTGTTTGCCAATGGCGCTGGCGCTTCCAAGCGTTCCAAAGAAGAATTCACGCCGGTGAAACCTCCCGACTTGCTCATGGATGGGGGGCGCAGGCTGTCTTTCGAACGCAGCTTCAGCCTGGAGCGCGAGGTCAAGCCCAAGCGCAGCTTCTGGACGCGGGTGGTGGATGTGATCGCGGGCCAACCCGATTTCCATTACCTGGTGAACCCCTACAGCGTAGTGACCGATTCGCATGGGCGCATCATCGTCACCGACCAAGGCGCGGCAGGAATTCATATCTTCGATTTCGTCCAGCAGAAGTACAAGTTCATTTCGCGGCGTGACGCCTGGAGAGATCCGATGTTGAGTCCGCAATGCGTCGCGGTCGATGGGCAGGACAATATCTACGTGACGGATTCGCAAGCCGGCAAAATCTTTGTGTTCGAGCCCAGCGGAAGATTCAAGCACGTGCTCGGCTCCCTGAAGGGCGGCGAGGGGTATTTCAAGCGCCCTACGGGAATCGCCGTCGACTCCGCCGCGCAACACATCTACGTCAGCGATACATTGGCCAACAAGATTTACATGATGGATATGCAGGGCAGCGTGGTGGCGGTGTTTGGAAAACCTGGCACCGGGAATGTCGAATTCAATTACCCAACCGAACTCCGTTTGAATGGCCAAGATCTGGCCGTGGTTGACGCCCTGAATTTCCGCGTGCAGGTGCTCGATCTTTCCGGCGGCTTTCGCTATGCCATCGGCAAAATTGGAGACGGAGCGGGATGGATCTTCCGTCCCAAGGGGATCGGTTACGACTCGGAGAATCATCTCTACATTGTCGATGGTCTATGGAGCATCGTGCAGATTTTCGATCATGAAGGCCGATTGCTTTACTACTTTGGCCAGCGCGGCACCGGAGACGGGCAGTTTCAGCTACCCACCGGCATCGAGATTGACAAGCAGGATCGCATCTACGTTGTCGATTCGTTTAACCGCCGCGTTCAGGTATTTCACTACTATGGCGTCGCGCAGGCCGCGGACGGGAGTAAACGGTGAGAAGAACCCTACGGCTTGCGTTTAAGACAATTGTGACGATGTTAGTGGCGCATGCTTTCCTAGTTGCGCAAACGCCTACGACCGACGTTCTGGGGATGCATAACTTCACGCAAGCCAGTGGCGCGTCGGCGTACAGCAACGGGAATCTGGGCTGCACATTTTGTCACGCGCCGCACAGCGGACTGGGAGCCGTGTCGCCGCTATGGAACCAGAAACTGTCGCAGGCTACGTACACGCCTTACACCAGCTCAACTTATGTTGAGCAAGGTAATACTCAGCCCACGCTTGGAGTAACCAGCAGCCTCTGCCTCAGCTGCCACGACGGAACTGTCGGTGTTGGGCAATCGTATGTCTATGGCACGCTTCCGGTGACCGGTTCGTTGAGCGGATCTGACTCGTTCAGCACCATGCTGACTGGCTCGCATCCTTTCAGCTTGCGGCTTCCGATGAAGGACGCACCGAATCTGGTGCCATCGCTCGTGTCGAAGGGCCTGACAGCCGATCCAACCGGCGCAGTGAAGCTCATTAACGGCAACATTGAATGCACCAGTTGCCACTCACCGCACATACAGAACATCGACAGGATCGCGCAGAATTTTCTCGTTCGCGACAGCTCGAACGCTCAAATGTGTTTGGCCTGCCATGATCCAAACCGCGTGGTGCCGGGTCAGGTCAATCCGCTGGCGGGTTTTGTTGGAAGCATCCATCAAACAGCGACAAATCAGGTTTCATCGAACGGCCATGTCGGGTCTTATCCAACGGTTGGCGTGAATGCGTGCACGTCGTGCCACATGTCGCATAACTCGGTTGCGCCGGCGCGGCTTCTGCGTCCAGCTACGCCTGCGGCCTCGGGAACCGATCCAGCCACACAGGATTGCATTACCTGCCATAACGGCACGACTTATCTGTCGCCGTCACCATTGAACATTACGGCGGAGACGGCAAAGATCTCGCATCCCCTGCCCTCGGGCACCAACTATCACGACGCCGCCGAGCCGGCACTGCTGAATAACAATCGCCATGCCACGTGCGTGGATTGCCACAATCCACACGCTTCCAACCAGACGACATATTTTAGTGCGCCGCCCACATTGCGTCCTTCACAGGCCGGAGTTACTGGGATCAGCGCGGTGGATGGAGTAACTGTTATTGCTCCGGCCATCAATCAATATGAGAATTGTCTGCGCTGCCATGGGACGAGCGTGGGGAAGAAGCGCGCCATGGTCTATGGATATGCGCCGCTGCGAATCGTTACGGCGCCGGACCGGCTGAACCTGATTCCGCAATTTGCGGTAACAGCTTCGTCAAGCCATCCTGTAACTCATCCCGGCAGCAGTCCCCTGCCCCAGCCCAGCCTTCTGCCCAATATGCTGAACCTCAACGGGACCCCTTCAGCCAGGACGATTTCAGGTGGAGGCACGGGAGCGCTGATCTTCTGTACGGATTGCCATAACAGCGACGACAATCGCGAATTCGGAGGCAGCGGACCGAACGGACCCCACGGCTCTGTGAACTCGCACATTCTGGAGCGCAACTATCAGTTCACCCAGTCGGCGTCGCCGGGCGGCATTGTTACGAATCTTTTCCCCAATCCCGATCTTTCGATCTCCGGACCCTACGCGTTATGCGCAAAGTGTCACAATCTCAATAATGTCTTATCGGCGACTTCGAGTTTCCCGGGCCACGTTCTGCATGTCACGACTTACGGCTTCAGTTGCTCGGTCTGCCATACCGCTCATGGCATGGGCGCGAATTCTCCAACACTCTCAGGAGAGCGGCTGGTAAATTTTGACGTGAACGTGGTGGCACAGAATGGCGCAGTACCTATTTCCTACCACCGCAACGGTGGAACTAATAGTTGCGCGCTGCTTTGCCATGGCGCAGCGCATAATCCGAATGGGAGCGTCACGGCTGAGGGTACATCCATTTTCGGCGGGCCTAAGAAGTGATACAAGATAACGGATAGAACTTAACAGCTCCAAAGACTTCGAGGCCGGGCATCATCGAGGCGGCATGCCAGGCTGGTGATCACGTAGCCGCCAGTGACGTAATCCGAAGTTCCCGGCACGTGGCTCATCGTGTTTAGTCATCATCGTCGCGCAACGTCGGGCGTTCTCTAAAGAGCTCCTGAACTCCGGCTAAACGGCAAGGTGGATTCTCAGCGGATGATTTTGGGTGACCGCAGTGGTTCACCGCTGCGATAGGCGCCGCCTGTGCCGCGTGTTGAATGGCGTTATCCTTAGGCGCTGTGCGACAATCCGCTCGCACAATTGATTTTCCGCAGCCTCTTTCAAACGTGCGCTCAGTGTTCCCTTAGCCCGATCATTCCGAGTCGTCCAACGCCCCGCCGCGTAACGAGGAAACTGCATTTCTCCGGTTTCCCGCCCCTCTTCAACCACTGATTTCTGACGGTCTTGTTGAGCGACCCGAGGCGTTACGGAGTGATACTTCGGAGTCGAAACATCCCTACCTATTCGTGGCCTGGTTTCGAACGGTCGCGTTGACGCGAATACGAACCTGAGAATCGCCGCGACGACGAATCATCGTGCGAGTCATTCCTTTAAGGATAGGAAGGCGGAAGTGAAGAAGAAAGCCCCGAGAAAGGCACGATAACAAAACGCCGGGAACCGCTTCTTTCGGCGGTCCCCGGCGTCTCTTACTAATAGTCTTACTTACCGGATAATCAGACTCGCTGTAGTAATTGTCACCGGGCTGGACTGCGTATGCCAGGTTCCCTGAACCTGCACGTTGTAAGTTGTCCCTGAGGGAGACGAACTCCCCCCGCAGGCGTTCAGCAGAATCAAAACAACTGCAAGTCCGGCGAGTAACAACCAGCGGTTCCGCTTCTTGCGAAGGCCCACGCCGGTCAGCAAGACTCCCGCCAGCGGAAACAAGGCAAACGCGAACATTCGCGAATGCATTGGCTTCACTATCGTCTTATTGTCCATTGTTCTATCGATGGACGCCGAGGCCGTCGGCACCGTAACCGTCAGTGTGAACGGCACTGCCAAAGGTCCCGGTGTAATTGTCGCAGGCGAGAAACTGCAAGTCGCGCCCGCGGGCAAAGTACTCTGCGCACAAGAGAGAGTAATCGGATACTTGGGATTTCCTGTGTTGGCCTTTAGCTCGATAGTAAACGTCGCCGAGCCGCCGGGAGACGTGGTTTGGGATGGTGGCGGAGTTGCCGATGGCGTGCTGCCCGCGCTCAGAACCAGCTCGCGAATACGCGAGTTGTTTGTGTCCGCGACGTAGAGGTTGCCATTCGTGTCTCCGAACACACCAAGCGCCCCGTTAAGCTGCGCGCCGGTGGCGGTGCCTCCGTCGCCGGAGAAGCCATTCGAATTATTTCCGGCAACGGTTGCAATGTCCCAACTTCCCGAGGTAGTGCTGCCCGCTACAACCTCGCGAATTACGTCATTGCCTGTATCCGAGATAAAAATATTTCCGGAACCATCAACGAACACACCGTTCGGACCCGACAATTGCGCGTTCGCGGCCGCCGCGCCGTCTCCGGCATAGCCTTCCGTGCCGCTTCCGGCGATGGTTGCGATCGCTCCTGCTGGAATGGTAATTCCGCCAATGCTCACCGACGCCGTGCCCGTATTGACCGCGCGAATGCGATTGTTTCCACTGTCGGCGATGTAGATGTTATCCGACGAGTCGACGAACAAGCCGCCGGGGAAATTGAGTTGCGCGCTGGTAGCGGCTCCGCCATCGCCGCAGGCTTGCGTGGTGGGTGGCGGGCATTGCGTCCCATTGCCGGCTACGGTCGCAATCTGGCCGGTAGCGATCTGAACGCCTGCCAGCGTGAGTGTTGCAATGCCCATGTTAACCACGCGAATCGCGTGATCGTCTGTATCTGCGACAAAAATATTTCCCGCGCCATCCACGGCCACGCCGAATGGTTGGAAGAGCAGCGCGCTGGTAGCGGCTCCGCCATCGCCGCAGGACGAGAAGGGCGCGGCGCACTGGCCGCCGGTGCCCGCCACGGTGCTAACGTTTCCCGCGGCCGTGACCTCGCGAATTCGATTATCGTCAGTATCCGCGATGTAGATGTTGCCCGCGCCATCCAGGGCCACGCCGGAGGGGCTATCAAACTGCGCGCTGGCAGCGGGTCCGCCGTCGCCGCAAAGATCGGTTGCCACGAGGCAGGGATTTTTGACGTCTCCGGCCACAGTTTTGATTTTGCCGTTTGTCGCGACGACTTCACGAACCACCGAACTGAATGAATCGGCGATAAAGACATTTGCCGAGGCGTCGACGAAAACGCCTCCGGGAGTACTTAATTCCGCATCGACTGCAGCGCCGCCGTCGCCCGAATCCGCCGCAGTGTTATTTCCGATTGTGGTATCGATATCATTCGTCGAGGCGGAAACCTCGCGAATCACGTAGTTATCCGTATCGGCGATATAAATGTCGCCCGCGCTATCGACGAACAAGTTATTTGGAAAGTTAAGTTGCGCACTCGTGGCGGCACCTGTGTCGCCCGAATATCCCGGCGTGCCATTGCCAGCAAAGGTCGCCACATTCGCGCTGCCCGCCACAATCTCACGAATTACCGAGTTATAAGAGTCCGCGAAAAAGATGTCTCCCGAATTGTCTACGGCCACTCCGGAGGGCGCGCACAGCTGCGTGCTAAGCGCCGCGCCTGAACTGATATAAGCTCCACACTCCGTGCCACCTTCCGACTGGTAATAAGCTCCTGCGATGGTTTGTATGTCGCCAGCGGGAATCGTAACTGTGGCAATCGTGATTGGCGCGGTGCCCGTGTTCACCACGCGAACGCGCGCGGTATAAGTATCAGCGATGTATAAATTTCCCGCCGTGTCGACAAATACGCCTTCAGGAAAATCGAGTTGCGCGCTGGTCGCGGGACCGCCGTCGCCACAGGCTGTGGTCGGGTCTGCACAAGAACCGCTGCTATTCCCAGCGACGGTGTTGATTGTGGTTCCGACCACTTCACGAATCGCCGCATTCGCCGAGTCAGCGATGAAGATGTCGCCTGAGCTATCCAGAAAAATGCCAACTGGAAAATTCAACTGAGCGCTGGTCGCCGCGCCGCCATCGCCGGAATACCCTGCCCCAAGCGTTACGCTGCCGGCCACAGTCTGAATATTGCCGTTCGAGATCGTGACCTCGCGGATCAGCGAGTTCCCTGTATCGGCGATGAAGATGTTTCCCGAGCCATCGACCGCAACGCCTTCCGGCCCGTCGAGCGTCGCGCTGGTCGCGGGGCCGCCATCGCCGGAGTAGCCATGCGCGCCATTTCCGGCCACAACGGTGACATTGCCTGTACTCGCGCTGACTTCCAATACGCGGCTGGACCATGAATCGGCAATATAAGCATTGCCTGCCGAGTCGAATGCGATGGCATCGGCGTATCCGATGCTGGAGCTTAGAGCCGCGAGACCGTTCGGGCCGCCTCCGGCGATGGTTCCGATGTTGTACTGCGCCTGCAAAAATTGCGGCGCGACTACGACAAATGCAAGAGCGGCAAGAACCTCGGCGAGAACGGCGGTTTTGAAATTAGAGGAGCGCATCATTACCGCACCCCCTGGCTGGAGTCGCGATCCAATCGGACCATCGTTCTACTCCTGGATTTTCCTGGCCCCGCGACCTCCAGCATGAGCCGAGGCTTCATACCCTTTTCCCACATCTGATAGTCGGCGCGCCGAATGGTAAATTCCTGCGTCGTATCGGTGAAGCTGCGCGCGCCCAGTGCGAGAGTGCACGTCCGCGTGCCGCCTTTTTCGGGGTGGGAGAAATCCCAGATCGTCATCCTCTGGATCAACAGGCTCGCCGCCCCATGGTTCACCAGATGGATATGCAGTTGAATCTGCTCTTGCTGGCCAAGATTCGTTTTCTGTACCACCCAATAGGTGCCAGAAACCTGAGCGGAATTGCTGGCTAGCGCAAGCCGGCAACAGAGGATAAGGCACAACACGAAAAGCGGCGCCGCCAGCGCCCGACGTTTTGAAAACTGAAAAACTCTCTCATTCATTGCGAACCTACCTTTCGACCACCTGCGCAGGCCATCCTCGCCGCGAGGCGCGCTGATACTTCATGCTTCATTACGGAGCTGAGTGCACCGCTCAATGCCAACTATTTAATACCTGGGAAAATGTCTCCCTACCCTGAGCGGCAAATCGTGCTGCTGTAAGCCACTCGCGCGGTTAATGGCTTTCAGTTGTGCTGAGGATAGAAGACCCTGTGTTTACGTAAAGGCAATCCGGATGCCAGCTCTATCTTCACAATAAACCTAGTATTTACAATGATTTGCATGCTGGACTTTGGAGAACGGCTATGCTTTTAAGGGGCAAATCACACCTCGAGGTGCGAGAAATCCCCGATTTGGGAACAGGGTCGGCCGAACTGATAGTCGGACTGGGCGCGTAACTGGTTGCGCTTGTTAGTTGTGAAGCCGGTGCTGATACGATTCAGCCTTTGGCAATAACGGTGCACAAAGAGGCGTCGTCCCAATAATGATCCCGCTTCCGCAAAGTCAAAGTACGGAATCGCCCAGTTCCCAGCATAGTCCGTTGGCTAGCGCCGTGCCGCGCATCGCCACTATGGCATTGCTGTTCGCTGCCGCAGGAGTTTTCGAAGCCCGCAATCTTACTTCGCTTTCGGCGCTCGCGAATGCAGATATCTGGTGGCATCTGCGAACGGGATTGTGGATCCTGCAAAATCATGGGCTGCCGCACACAGGAATTTTTTCGCAGTCGCCGGATTCGGCATGGATCGCGGCCAGTTGGGCTTATGACGTGAAGCTGGCGATCTTTTACAAGCTTCTTGGTCTCGCTTCGATTCCCGTATTCTCAATTTCCTTCAAGGTCGCGCTGGCCGTGATCACATTTCTGCTTGCGGGCGGCCGCCGTGGAAATTTCTGGGCTGCCGCCGCCATATCGGCGATTGGGCAATATATTCTTGCCGCCGTTCCCCCTACGCCAATTTATTGTTCCGCGCTCTTCTTTGGAGTGGAATTGCTACTGCTTCTTGAGAGCCGCCGCTCGGCCAGCGGGCGTCCACTTTTCTGGCTGCTGCTGCTGTTCATTGCATGGGCGAATCTCGATCCCTATTTTGTGTATGGACTCGCGCTTTTGATTTTGTTCCTGGCGGCGATTGCGTTCGGGGCGGTGACATATGGGCGAGATCATCGAGAGAGCGAGATCGCGAACTCACCGCAGTTTTCGTCCACAGGAAAACCGATGGCCACTGTCGCCCTCTGCGCCTTGGCGACCTTGTTTACACCTTACCTCTACCGCCCTTGGGGAGTTTTTTTTGCACGAGCCTTCAGCGCGGCTAACCCTTATCTTTCCGATTACCGCGCGCCCGGATTCCGTCAGCCCCAGGATTACCTGCTCCTTCTCTTTGTTATGGCCGCATTTGTAGCGCTGGGAATGCGGCGCTCGCGCGACCCATTTCTAATTGGTCTGATCGCGATCTCGGCCGCGATGTCGTTTCATTCTCAGCGTGATCTCTGGCTAGTGGTGCTGTCGGTATCGGCAGTTCTGGGCGAGACCATGAACCCCGCAGGCCCCACTGAATCCGTCATCGCACGCGAGACCAAGCGTAGTGCAGCCCTCTCTCAATCGAGCAATCCCAATCTCCGCTCCCTCTTTATAGCCGCAGCGTTAGCTCTTCTCATCGTGGCGTTGGCCGCGGCTATCCTCATTCCGCACCCCTCTGAAGCCCTGCTCGCCAAAGTCGGGCAGAACTACCCCGTTGCGGCCGCGAACTACATTCGCGAGCATCGGCTCCCGCAACCATTGTTCAATGCCTTCGAGTGGGGAGGATTCCTGACCTGGTATCTACCGGAGTTTCCCGTCGCCATCGACGGGCGAATCGATCCTTATGGCGACGACTTTGTCGTCGAATATTCCAAGGTGATAAGTGTCGAAGCCCGCTACAGCGATTTTCCCTCGATGGCCAACGCGGCCACTATCGTTCTGCCGCGTTCGTCCGTCATGGCGCAGGCACTCAGCTCGCTGCCCGCCTATAAAGTCGCCTATAGCGACAACGTTGCAACGGTGCTGATCAGGGATGCAAACGATGAGCCACGTTGAATCTCTTCCGCACCCACCCGCCGCACCAGTTTCGCCCTGGTGGCGCATCGCCGACTTTGGGATGCTCGGTCTCTGGATCGCCGCCGTGGCCTTCATTCTTCCCTACCACGAAAAGTGGGCCGATGAGGCGCAGGCGTGGCTCATTGCACGTGATTTAGATCTCAAGACCATCTGGTTCCACGAGCTTCGCTACGAAGGCTCGCCAGGACTCTGGCACACCATTCTCTGGGTGGCGCAACATGTGTTTCACGCCCGTTACGATTCCATCGGCTACATCGGCGTCGCCGGAGCCACCGCTGGCGTCGCCGTTCTAATTCTCAAAGCACCGTTCCCGCGCTACATTCGATGGCCGCTGGCTTTCACTTATTTCATGGTTTACCAGTACGCGGTCATCGCGCGTCCCTACACGCTGATGCCGCTGCTCGCCTTTGCGGCTGCGCTGCTGTTCAAGGACCGCGACCATCCGGAGCGCATGACAATCGTACTCGTGCTGCTCGCCAACCTGAGCTTGCATGGCACCATCCTCGCCGGATGCCTCGGCTTTGTTCATCTGCTGGACGCAATTCGCGTGTGGAGCACGCTCGACACGGCGGTGAAAAAGCGCTACTGGATTTCGATTGCCATGATGCTGGCGACTTTTGTCTTCGTCGTGCTGAT
Organism: Terriglobales bacterium; assembly: GCA_049589875.1. Taxonomy (GTDB): domain Bacteria; phylum Acidobacteriota; class Terriglobia; order Terriglobales; family Acidobacteriaceae; genus Acidiflorens. The sequence continues at coordinate 29,173 of JBAWBR010000097.1, read as the reverse complement.
CGTGAAGCCCACGCCGGATATCGAGGAATTCGTTGTTAAGAAACAATTCGCGCAGTTGCCCGCAGAGGCCAGGGCGCAGATGCACATACCAACTGTTTTGACAAAGCTGGGAACGGTCATTTCCGGAGGCCTTCTTGATTGGTTGGCGCCTTCTGTTGTTTTTCTGCTCGTGGCTGGAGGATGGTGTTTCGTGAGGGGCCGATTCCTGGTTTTTGTTTTGCCTGTGGGAACGATGATAGCGTTGTACGCCGTCATTCACGGAGCGGCGCATCATCAGGGAACAGTTTTCATCGCCTCGATCGCTTCCTTATGGATCGCCTGGCCAACTGAGGAGGAACGGACTGCATTTCGCCTCCGTGACCGACAGGCAATGCAAGCAGTCACAGTGGCTCTGCTCTGTTTATGCGCCGTGAACATCTGGGATTCCGCAGTTGTCTACAAACATGAATACCTGTTCCCTTACAGTGGAGCGGAGGATGCGGCGAAATATCTCAAGTCGGTTGGCGCCGACCGTCAGCCGATGTTCGGATTTCTCTTCGGAATGGTGGGCGTGCAGGCGTATTTCGACCACAACATTCTGGCGAATGTTCCCACCGCATATTTCCACCACGGATTGCCGCTCAACGGCATCTATCTCAAAATTGACGACCTGCGGCAGGTGAAGCCCGAGTACGTCGTCGCCTACTCGCAGGAACCCGACTTGATGGTTGGATTGGGACTTCCGCAGTTAACCGCCGACGGATATGAGATGGTGCACTTTTCGGACGGCTACTACCTCTACAAACAGGGGGTCTACGAGAGGGAGGTTTACTTCATTCTTCGGCGCGTTCAGCATTAGTCGCTTACGGCGCTTAGAGTTTCTCGCTCGTAGAATGTTCGCCGGCGCCTTGCCTGGGAATGTCCTCCGACGCAGGGTCAAATCACACGTTCTTCAGGGGAAAATGCCCGATCCTGATTGCCTGCTGGACTTGACCCCAATTAAAAATCCGTTAACCGATTGATAATAAAGGACTATCTTCTTTGCACAGCCGGGCTGCATTATGGCATCTCTGGTGCACTTGTTTCCAGGTTGCAATGTCGTGCCTGTGCATCGCTTCGCCCGAAGGAAACGTGAGTCTAAGACGGACCGCGTGATCCGGGCAAGAAGAAGGGCTGGACAAACAAAGTTCGATGCCGTGGTTAGGCCCTCGGAGTCGGATGCGTCCAGCCCTGCATTGTTCTGGCGAGGCGTGCAATCAGATCCGACAGATCAGGAATGCTCATTTCCACTAACATACCTGCGCAGGCGCTGCCGCCCAAAGGAAGACCCCACGGACGCGATGCACTTCATTGGGTGCTGCGGATAAGCGCGGCGGTGATGATTCCAGTTGTGCTCCTGGCAGGAATCGAGATAGCGCTTCGCCTGTTCGGCGTGGGCTTCTCTGCCGACGTCACCACCCCATGCACAATGCAAGGCAAAGCGGCTTCCTGCTACAACCTGTTCTTCCCCGCTCCGTTTTTTCCTCCGGGCATGATCAAGACTCCGCAGGCATATGCAATTCCGGCGGAGAAGCCGCAGGGAACTTACCGCATTTTCGTGCTTGGAGAATCGGCGGCCATGGGCGATCCCGATCCCGCCTATGCCTTCAGCCGTTATCTCGAAGTAATGCTGCGCCAGCGCTATCCGTTGATGAAGTTTGAAGTGGTGAACACGGGTAGTGTCGCCATCAATTCCCATGTGCTGCTGCCGATTGCCGAGGGCTTGGCGAAAAAGCAATCCGACTTGTTCATTATTTATTCGGGCAACAACGAAGTGGTCGGACCCTACGGGCCGGGCACGGCGCTGACTTCCGGCGGCATGAGTATCCCCGTGATTCGCACCGGCGTCTTTGTGCGCTCCACTCGCATTGGGCAGTTGCTCACCAAGGTTGGCGCTCAGAAAAAAGAGTGGGGCGGGATGGAGATGTTTCTGGACAAGCAGGTTTCCGCCAGCTCCCCGCTGATGAAGAATGTATATGACAATTTCGATCGCAATCTGCGGGATACAGTTGCCGCTGCGCGCAGTTCGGGAGCGAGGGTGATCGTCAGCACGATTGCGACGAATGTGAAAGACTGCGCGCCGTTTGCATCCATGCATCGCGAAGGGCTGGCGCCGGATGAACTGCAAAAGTGGCAGGCGCTGGTCGAACAGGGAGCGAATCTCGAAAGCGCGCGATCTTTTGACGAGGCGCTTAAGGCCTACCAGGCAGCCACGAAGATAGACGACCAATACGCCGAGTTGGAATTCCGAATCGCGCGGACGCTCTGGATGCAGGGGGATTACACGGGCGCGAAACAACATTTCGAGCGCGCCCGCGACCTGGATTCGCTGCGCTTCCGCGCCGACAGCAGGATTAACGAGATCAACCGCGTCGTAGGGTCGTCGGCGGCAGGGGCCGAATTAGTAGATGCCGAGGATATCTTCTCCAAGCAGAGTCCCAACGGAGTGATTGGCAGCGATCTGGTGTTTGAGCACGTGCATATGACCCCCTTGGGAAATTACACGCTGGCGCGAGCGATGTTCTTGGAGATTGCAAGCAAGATGCCGACGGAGGCTGGACATGCAGTGACCGAGGCCGACGTTCCTTCGGAAGCCGATTGCGAGCGTCTGCTCGCTCTTACGCCCCATGACCGCACGCGCATTGCAAATGCAATGCTGCAGCGGCTGCAGAAGCCTCCATTTACGAATCAGATCAACCATTCCGAGCAACTTCTGCGGCTTTCGTTCGAGGCGGAAATGCCGGATGAAAATCCTGCTCAAACATCCGCCGAGTATCAGTGGGCAATCGCGCAGAAACCGGACGACCGCGTTCTGCACTATAACTATGGGCTGTTTCTGTTCGGCTACGACCGCAATGCGGCAGTCGCGCAGCTGCGCCTTTCGAGGCCGTGGGACGGATTCCCGGTGTTTACGCCGGACGGAATGATGGTGGAATGAGGGGTTTTGGGCGGGATCTAGAAATTCCCGTACATCAACTGCGCTGTACTTACACCTCGCGATAAAGTCACAAACAAAACGAACAGGAGTGCAAGCGCGTAGAGCGGAGGGAGCCAGTACCAGCGCCAGCGCGCGAGCAGCGCCATGATCCCCGCATCTGACGGTGGGCGGGGTGCCGCAATCACTGCGCTGTCCTCTAAGACTTCAGCCGCTGCATCGCTATCAGTCGTTTCGCGATCGGGTGCATAGCGATCAATCCCATCGCTCACGATCAACACAATCGCATATGCAGCTGCCATGCCAGCAATCAATAAATACAAACTTCCGCTAACAAAGTGCGACGAATAACTTGCCGGGGTCACGAGTTGCCCTAACATGTTTTGCGCCTGCGATGGAGAATTAGCGCGAAAGAAGATCCATCCCACGTTGATGAGTGCCATGGTCACAACCCACGAAATTGGCGCCCAAATCGCAGCGGGCGGCTCGCGGTCGAAATTGCCCTTGAACTGCTGCACCAGACGATGCAGAACCAGCAGCACCCCGTGATAGCAGCCCCAGAGCAAAAATAGCACGCTGGCTTTGTGCCAGAGGCCGAATGCGACCATGGAAATGATGAGGGCGAGATTGCGCCACCACACCTCGCGGCGCATGGTGGCCAGCGGAAGAAAAACGTAGTCGCGTATCCAAAATGACAGCGACATGTGCCAGCGCGTCCAAAAAATAGACGGCGTCGTGGATTGGAATGGGCGGGCGAAGTTCTCGGGGATCGTGAAGCCGAGCGCCTGCGCCGCTCCGATGGCGATGTGCGAGTAGCCTGCAAAGTCGAAGAAGAGCTGCAAGCCGTAGCCAAAGGCGAGACACCAGACATCGGGCCCGCTCCAGCTCTTAACACGATCGAAGCCGGAGACGATGCCATCGCCGGCCAGAATGCCCTGGCCGAGCAGTTTAGCTAACTGCATCATCAGCACGCCGGTGGCGATGCGGCGAAACCCGCGGCCAATAGCATCCCAGTTCACAAGTTCCTCGGAGCGAAACTGCGGCAGCAACTCTGGCATGCGGCAAATCGGCCCGGAGATAGTCACCGGAAAGAAAGACATGTAAAGCGCGAATTCGACGAAAGTCGGATCGAGATCCTCTTCTCGATAGAGGTCGAAAAGATAGCTCATAGCCTGAAACGTCCAGAAAGAAATGCCCAGCGGCAGTGCGAGGTTAGAGAACCTCTGTAGAAAGGGGAAGGGCAGACTGACTGCTGCGGCTGGAAGATACTTAAATACGCTCAGGAGCGCGAGATTCAGGAGAATTCCGGCGGTCAGAATGGCTGCGGAAGGCTTGCGACGAAGCCATTTGCCGAAGAGGAAGTTCATCATCGTGGAAGTAACAAGCACGGCCCACAACCAGCTTCCCCACGACAAGTACAATCCGTAGCTGGCAATGAGGAGAACGATTTGACGCAAGCCGCGTGACCGCGCCGTGGCAAACACCGCGACGCAGACTGCGAAGGTCAGCACATAGAGAATGGGCCGAAAAAGCATGACTGGGTATGGTATCGGAAGTGTGTGTGTCCGTGAAGAAAGAGCGGGTCATTACGCCGTGACGGCTGACACATCGATGCAGGCTTTGGCCGATTACAATAGCCGGGCTGTGTATGAAATCCGCAATCTGATCGAAGCGCTTGAGGCTGCGCCCAGCGACCGCACCTTTGTCACGTCATGGATTGACGAGGACGAAAAGGAGACAGTCACGTTTGGCGAGTTCCGGCAGCGCGCGCGGCAGCAGGCCGAAACGCTGCGAAATGACGGAGTGAGCATTGGCGACCGCGTGGTCATTATCATGCCGCAGAGTATTCCAGCGATGACCGCGTTCGCTGGGGCAATGATGCTCGGCGCGGTGCCGGCGTTTCTTGCTTATCCGAATTTCAAGGTCGAGCCGGCGAAGTATCGTTTCGGGCTGGCCGGGGTGACGGCAAATCTCAGCGCAAAAGCTGTGGTCATTGACGAAGAATTTCCCGATGAGATGCTGGAGCATGTAACGCTGGGCGAGGGAGCGAAACTGCTGCGCATGGGCGGCCCGGCCCGTAGAGGCAGCAAAGAGCGCGACGATAATGCGACCGTGGCTGATCCGCGGACGGATACGCCAGGAATTAACGCTCCGGAAGTTCGCGCCGACCACCTCGCATTCATTCAGCACTCGGCAGGCACCACCGGCCTGCAAAAAGGCGTGGCGCTCACGCATGCCGCTGTGTTGCGTCAAATCGGCCATCTGGCGCGGGCGCTCAAAATCGACGGCGCAACGGACCGTATTTACAGCTGGCTGCCTCTCTATCACGACATGGGGCTGATTGCTTGCTTTATGCTGCCGATGGTCTGCCACGTGCCGGTTGTGATGCAGTCTCCGCTGGAGTGGGTTATGCATCCGGAGACGATGTTGCAGATCATCGCCGAATATAAGTGCACGCTGGCTTGGCTCCCAAATTTTGCATTTCAATTTGTGCCAAGGCGCACGCCGCCGGAGCGCTGGGCGCAGTACGATCTTTCGTCGATGCGGGCGCTGATTAACTGCTCCGAGCCGGTGCGCGCGGCGAGCATGATGGAATTTCAGAATGCATTCGCCGCCGCAGGATTGAAATACGGCACTCTCCAATCTTCATACGCCATGGCTGAGAATGTTTTTGCGGTGACCCAGTCCGAGGTTGACCGTGGAGATTCTCAGCGTCCGCGTGGCCCGGCCCGGATTTGGGCTGACGGCCAGCAGTTTCGCGGTGCGCATTGCATCGTACGGGTCGCGGAGGGAACGCCGGGAGCCATGCCGTTTACTTCATCCGGTCGGTTGCTGCCCAACCACGAGGTTCGAATTCTTTCCGACTCAGGCACGGAGTTGGCGAAGGGCGAAATTGGCGAAATTCTCGTCAAGAGCGATTGCCTGTTTGATGGTTACTACAATCGTCCCGACCTGAGCGCCGACGCGATCGTAGATGGTTGGTATCGCACCGGCGACCTCGGCTTCGTGCTTGATGGCGAACTCTATGTGATCGGACGGAAGAAAGACCTGATCATCGTTGGGGGAGAGAATATTTATCCTCAGGATATTGAAGAGATCGCCGCTACGCATCCGGCGATCCATGACGGTCGCGTGATCGCGATGGGCGTGTTCAATTCCGAGATGGGGACCGAAGATATTGTGGCGGTTGCGGAAGTGGAGGATGGCGAACTGCTTGCTGACGCGGTCGAAATTGAACGTGAGATTCGCGCCCAAATCGTTGCCGGGATGGGCGTCGCTGTGCGTACAATCTTCTTGAAACCACCGAAGTGGATTGTGAAGAGCACAGCGGGGAAACCGGCGCGGGCGGCGACACGAGAGAAGTTATTCGCGGAACATCCAGAGTTGGCATTGAGAAATGGGGCGATGTGAGTTTGCCCCATGAGTCAGACTGAAGGCGCCCAAGGTACGCGGCCATCTTTCGGGCGCTAACGTGGGATCAATCGCAACATTGTTTTATTTTCGGAGGACGACTGGCGTGACACCGGAAGCACAGATGATCGAGCATATTGTCCGGCTGATTCGCAAGCCGAGTGTAACAATCGATGAAAATACTCCGCTGGTCTCCTCCGGCTTGATTGACTCGATGGCGCTGGTGGATCTACTCCTGAAGCTCGAAGATATTACACACATGCGGATTCCGGCGGGTAAAGTTCAGCCAAAAGACATGAACACGGTCACGCTCATGTTGGCGACTGCGCAACGCGTTGGCAAGCCGAGGAAACAACCATAGACCTTCTCGGCATCGCATGGATACGAATGTCTAAACTCGGTGGTGTCCTAATTTGATTTCCACAGCGCGAGCAACGGCGTTAATTGTCGTCTACGCCATTGTAATTGGCACATTTCAAAGTCGGAGTGATGGAAGCGTGAGTGGACCAGCTACAAAAGTGCGTCCAATGTTTTACTCCAAAGATATCCGAGTACCGAATTCTGGCGAATGTAACGATATAAACCTCCCCGTGGGAAAACCGCTCGTTGTCATCGTGGGTCCATGGCAGAGGCGCACGGTATGGCGCTTTCTTCCACGCCCCGGGTGCGTACAGACTTCCCTGAACATCTCTGGGATCGTTCCCATAGAGAATGCCGGTGACAGTACGAGAATGATCCAGTCGGTTGTAATCAAACGTAGGTCCCTGCTCGATTGGGAGAACCCTGACAATAGCCTCTGCCGTATAGCGGAGAGCCGGAGTTTTACCTGTATTGACGAAATGGAAGGGGATGGTAAGGGGTTGGCCCTCAATAGTAGTTATGGGTTCTGGGCTGGTAATTTTTATCCAAGCACGTTGATCCTGTCGCATTTGTCTGTTGATCGCAGTTACGCTCTCCTGCGCGGCACGCGATTGTTGCCGAGCAAGGTCCAATTGTTGGGATGTAGTAATACCGGCATCCTTCGCGTCGCTTCTGGCTTGCCGCGCTGCAATTGCAAGAAGGTCAGTTTGGCCACTCATTTCCTTAAGTTGGCCCCAGAATATGAAACCGGTTCCCGCAACTACAAGCAGGGTCACAACGGCAACGAAAAATCCCCATCTGGCATACCTAAGAGTAGTTTGCTCAAAGGCGCTAAGCTCGTTATCCTTGACGCCCCTTGTGAGCGCGGAATCGTTAACCACCCTTACAGGCAATGGTTCGCCGCTTTCGGACTCATTGCTATGACTTGGATTGTTGGAAAGTTCGGAATTGATGTTTTGCTGTGCTATGGAGGATGGAATCTCTGGTTCACCGAATGGATAAGGGACAGAACGGCTCGAAGCCTCACCGATAGGGAACGTGTTTTTATCGGGAGCGGGTGCTTTGTCGTTATAGTCGCGTTGTTGTTCCAAGTGTTTGTAATTGTAACACAAAAATACTTGACAGACTTACATTTGTGTAATACATTAAATGGCATGGCAAATATACTTAATACCGACAAGCAAATCGCGGTCATCGGCGCACTGGCAGAAGGCTCTAGCATTCGCTCGATTGAGCGGATTACCGGCATTCATCGCGATACGATCATGCGGCTCGGCGTGAAGGTTGGAAAGGGTTGTGCCGCACTCCTAGATGCGAAGATGCGGAATCTTCCGTGTCAGCGGCTAGAGTTCGACGAAGTGTGGGGATTCATCGGAAAGAAACAGCGTCACACACGGGTTAATGACGATCCGCAGTTCGGGGATGTCTGGACGTTCTGCGCTATTGACGCTGATACGAAACTCGTGCCGTCGTTCAAGTGCGGGAAACGTGATCTGGCGACCGCTAAGGCGTTTGTTGGCGATGTAGCAAACCGGATGGCTGGCAGGGTGCAGATTTCCTCCGACGCACTGAAAGCCTATCAGGATGCGATTGAGCAGACGTTTGGCTCGGATGTGGACTTCGGGCAGATCATCAAGACTTACGAGCATGACCACGCACAGCACCCCGAATTGAAGTAGAGCGCTCCGAAGTTCGTATCCGTTGAGAAGCGAGTTGTGGTCGGCTCGCCGGATATGGAGTTGGTATCTACTAGCTACATTGAACGGCTGAACGCAACTACGCGGCTGCACATGCGCCGTCTCACTCGCCTGACGCTGGCATTCAGCAAGAAGCTGGAAAACTTTGAGGCAGCGGTTGCGCTGCACTTCGCTTACTACAATTTGGTGAGGCGTCACGGAACGCTGCGGTGTACTCCCGCAATGGCAGCAGGAGTCGAGCGGGATTTTTGGACAGTGGGAAAACTCGTAGAGTCAACCGCGTAAATAAAAGTGGCAGAGCCATTAAAAGCCGATTTTGGCATTGAAATCACGTTCGCAGTGGGGACGCCAGACCCTGCTCGCATTTTCCGTTCCATGACCTCGATTATTGATTCATTCCAACACTTTGATAAAGACCTAGTTCAAGTGATAGATGTCGAAATTGACCCCATTCTGCTCTTGGAAGATATAGAAGCTGGTTCTTTGAGAACGTGGTTCCGAAATCTTCTTACCAGTGTTGACGATTCTGCCCTAAAGGACGGGGATTGGAAGAAGCTAGTGGGATCATATCTCCTCAAATCGAAATATATCTTGGTTAAAAAGCTGGAAGATAAGACAGAAATCACGAATCGGGATGAGATCAAGGATATTGAGCGTGATCTTCTGATTGCAGCCCAAGACACAGATATCAAGAGGATTCCGGTATACCAGCCGATCTCAGAGCTACGAATCATTCAAGCAATTTCCGGGCTAAATGCCTCGTTGCGAAATTTATCATCAAGTGATTCCGCCAAATTAATAACGCCGGACGGCGAAGCCAAGTTCAATTTGAGTTTGAGGGCTTCACCCGAATCGCTACTAGCTCTACTCGTCAAAGAAAGTCTCACCAACGAATCCGTGCTGATTCTGAAAGTGAAGCGTCCTGATTATCTAGGGGAATCTATGTGGGATTTTAAGCTGGGAGAGCACCCGTTGTCGGCGAAGATTATTGATCTCAATTTTCTACGCGAGTTTCAAGGACGGCGCAAGGATGTGCGCCCTGGGGATGCGATACGCGCGCGAGTACAGACAACGATTGACTATGGATACTCGGCTGAAGTGATTTCTGAACATTACGAAATCGTTGAAGTGATCGATGTAATCACCTTAATGCCTCAAGACCAGCCAAGACTGTTAGGAGAATGAGTGAGCTACATCACAGAATTGCAGGACGTGATTCGACGATTGCACGGGGTTGAATCAGAGCATTTAGAAAGCGTGCCAGTGAAAGAGATATTCAAAGGCGAGACGGTTTGGGAAGGAATTGTCGAGGTATTTGAGTTAACAGGCCATGCTACAGCGCACAGGCTTTACGCGTGGGCGCATGAAACCGGGAACCCGGACAAACCAATACGGCACGTTACGGTATTGCATCTCCATCCAATCAAGTCAGCACAGGATGCGGTACGGGCTGCAATTCTACAAGAGGCGAGAGACCTTGGCACAGAAGAAAGCTAAAATCGGGCGTCCCAAACTGCCAAAGGGCGAAGCAAAGGGCAGGATCGTGCCTGTGCGGTTTACTGCTGACGATCTCAAGGCGATGGAGCAGGCAGCGAAGGCAGCAAAGCAAACTCTTTCAGAGTGGATTCGGAGCACGATTCATGCCAATCTCAGCGCGTGACAAGTTCAAATTAGGACACTACCCTAAACTCTTGCCACTCACAGTCTCCCACTCGCGAGATGTGGCTTTCTTCTTTGAATCGCTTTCAAGATTGTTCTCTGAATCTTCTGAAACATTATTGAGCTCGGGAGATACATTCTTTGAGTAAGCGACTCGAGTTCCCTCTGGCAGCGCTTCTTCTTGCTGTTTCCGCCTTTTTCTTTGGCAGGGATTGGTGGGGACACTGGCTGTTCATGGCAATATTCGCAGCCGGACCGGCGATCATTGTTGGCTCATGGCTCCGTCTGCGCCGCCTAGCTTCGCCGCTGAATTTGGTCCCCGCCTCGCTGCTTCTGATTTATTACACCAACCTACCTCCAAAGCTGCTTCCGTTTCTTACTGTCGACAAAACGGCTTCCACTTGTGATCTCTTCCTATACTATGTCGACCGGAGTTTCGGATTTTCTCCGAGCATTCTTGTTTGCCATTGGGTGAGCCTTGTTCCTCACCTCAACCAATTTTTCTTTGGTATTTATATGGCGCTTTCGGTGGCCATGGGTGCTTGCTTCGCCGCCCACATGGCGCAAGAACGTCCACCCTGGCGAATCGTCTTAGTTTTGGCCGCTGCGCTCAATATAGGCGTGCTGGTTTACAACCTGCTTCCTGCCTGTGGGCCACTCATGCTCCTGGGAAACCGCGACTTTCTTCATGGAGACGCCTTCGCTGCCTTTGCAGGCATGCAACCCATACCTGTGTCGCTCCCTATGAAGTTCCCGCGCAATGCAATGCCGTCGCTGCATATGACATGGGCTCTCCTTGTGCTTTGGATTAGCCGCGACATGAGGCGTGGGACCTGGCACGCCGCCATCTTCGCGATCCTCACTGCCGTGGCCACGCTTTCCACGGGCGAGCATTATCTTGTGGACTTGGTTGTAGCTTTTCCGTTTGCCTTGGCCATTTGGAATTTGTGCGTCGGAGAAGTGCCGCTATCACACCCAAGGCGCATGTTGACGATTGCCGGAGGAGCTTTCGCCTATCTTGCGTGGATTTTCGCGATCCGGTTCGCGCCCGCCACTTTCTATGTGTCCCCGGTTTTGCCATGGCTGGCATCTATCGCAACCGTGACGGTCACTTTGCTCGCAGTCTATTCCCGACCTGCAGTCAGCTTTGGGAATTGAAAAACTGTTTCCTCCGGAGTCAATCGCGTCGGCTCATAGCCGAGAAACTAGGCAGAGAAAGAGACAGCCTGACGAACCAAGGATCGAGCCTCTAGGATCGAATTTTTAGTTTGGAAAATGTTGCGGAGAGGATTGCCCTCTCCGCTGGCAGTGTTTAATACCGTTTTTCGCTATGCTGCTTTTGGCTCCCGGCGGGTCGACGGGCCCTCCGCAAACAGAGAAATCATCTCCCGATTAAACGCGGGAATATCGTCCGGCTTGCGGCTGGTTATCAAATTTCCATCACGCACCACTTCCTCATCCACCCACTCCGCGCCGGCGTTTTTCAGGTCCGTCTTGAGTGAAGGCCACGATGTGATCCGCCGTCCACGCACAACACCCGCTTCCAGCAGTGTCCATGGAGCGTGACAGATCGCGGCTACTGGCTTCCCGCTCTGAAAAAACCGCTTCACAAAATCAACCGCCTTGGGATTCATACGCAGATGATCGGGGTTCATTACTCCTCCCGGCAACTGCAACCCATCAAAGTCCGCGGGGTCAGCCTTGTCGAGGTCTATATCCACGTCGACTTCTTCGCCCCAATCCTTCATGTCCCACCCCTTCACCTTGCTTCCCGCTGGAGAAACAATCTGCGTTACCGCCCCGGCTTCATCCAATGCCTTGCGAGGCTTCAACAGCTCCACTTGTTCGAATCCATCCGCCACCAGTATGGCAATTTTCTTTCCAGCTAAATTTTCAGCCATGATCGAATCCTTCCTTACGTTGTGATTTGCGAATCGGCGCAATCCTTGGATGCCTGTCCGATGCGGCGCGGCGAGCCATGGAACCGGCGCGCCTCCATGACTCTCGTCCGGTAAATGGAACTCCCGCAGATTTCTGTGGAAAAAACTGATTTCCGCTTTAAATTGAACCCGAAGACTGTTGCGGCTTTCGAAGCTCGGTGTGACTAGGGTCACTGCGTGTGATCCCAAACGCAGGCAGGATAGGAGAAAGCCACACGAGGGGGATCAGTGTCATCGGATTTCATGCGCGCGCGGGTTAGCCAGGAATTCGAGGATATCCTCCGCGACATGATGACACTTCACGTTTATCCCAAAGGCGCGACCATCTTCCGTCAGGGAACGCCAGTAGGCGGTCTTTATCTCATCGAGACAGGCGAGGTTCGAGTTCTGCTGGCAACCGCCGACAGCAATAATCAACTGCTGGAGGTTGTCGGGTCCGGATGCCTGCTTGGACTCAGCGACAGCATGGCCGGGGGCAACTATCGCGTAACGGCCGAAGCGTCCGAGCCAACCTCCGCTGCCTTTCTGGAGCGCGAGGTCTTTCTGCAGTTTCTGAGTTCGCATCAGGAGTTTTGCATGCAGGTAATTCGCACGCTTAGCGACAGCCTGCACCGGCTGTACCACAAATTCCGGGATGTAAGCGCGCAGCCGGGACGCCCTAGACGCCGCTCGCCCAATGACCTGCTGAGTTAGAGCCGGGCCGGAAAAGCTGTCGCGGGTATCTTTACTCGCGAAAATAGTCCTATTAATAAAGAATGGTCTTACTCGCCCTTGAACTTGATCGCGATCTCAGTCTCCACCTCAACCGGTGCGCCATTCAGGTAATAGGGTTTGTAGCGCCACTGGCGGACCGCTGCCAGCGCCGCCCCCGCCAGCATACGGTCACCAGTGAGCACCGTTGGGTCGACGACGCGCCCTTCTTTGTCGATTCTCGCTCTGATCTGCACTGTCCCCTCGACATGAGCGCCTCGGGCTCCGGCCGGATATGTGGGCTGCACGCGCTTGATCAGCAGGCCTCCCGAGACTCCCTGCGAAAGCCGAATGCGGGCCAATGTGGGAGTAGAAATGCTTGCAGGTGAAGAAAGAAGGCCGTTGAGACTGTTGCGGTCGGGCGAAAGAGAAACGGCTGGACTTAGAACAGGCGGCGCCGCATCGTCGGTCTGCGTTTTGGGTTCTGTAATTACAGGATTGCTTGCACTCGCCACGGGCAGTGCGGTTGGCTGCATTGCCTCGCTTTGGCTGCCTGAATTTTGGATTGCCAAATCCCGCTTTTTAAGACTCAACGCTGTCGGTTTTTCGAAGTCATTTGGAACCGGGTCAGGGTGGCCACTTTGACGCGGTTGGACTTGTGCTGCTGCAGGCACCGCCGGCTGCGTCAGTGCCAAAGTGCGCACGCGATTAGCTTGCGCGGGCTGCGATCGCGCCCGGTTTGAAGTCGAGGTTGGTGCCAGCGAGTTCGACCCCGAGTCCGTTGGCTGTTCCATCCGCAGCGCTGCGTGGCGATTCGTTCCACGAACGGCGTCAGCGGAAATCGGTTGTCCGCTCTGGTTTAAATCCTTCCGGATCGAACCGGATGCCGAGTCGCTTGTGGATGCTACCGTTGACCCACTCCGCCCGAGCACCGATCCAAACATTGTCCCGATCGTCGCCCCGCCTTTCGTCCACCCAAAGCCAGCTGAGCCGAACTCCGACCAACCTAGATAACCGGCGGAAATCATGACCATGGCAGCGGTCGCAATAAGCACGGCTTTCCGGCTTGCGACCCGCGGCTCGGCGGCTTTTCCCGTGATGCCCGCGAAAGACTCTCCACTCGGCGCTGCTTTTCTTTCTGGGAAGTCCTCGTCTGGGTGGACGCGTTTCTCTTCGCCATTCTCCGAACTACTCTCGGGCTCAAGAAACGGCGCTCTTGGTATGCTCTTCGAAACGATTTTTTCGTTCGACTCTTTCTTTGATTCCAGGTCTGGTCGCGGTTTTGGTTCTGCTTTAGGCTGTTCCTTTGCCAGGACCGGCGCGACGGCTGCGAAGGAGTGACCGGCTTCAACCACTCCACGGGATGTATCCTCTAACTCTTCTGAATCGGGGTCGGGCCCAACCCGCGCCCAAGGCATGGCAACCTTCGCCTCCTCAAAGCTCTCTGCCGCGCCGGTCTCTGTCATAGCGGTCTTTGCCGTCGCGGGCATTGCCGTAGCGCCTTGTAACGCAGAACTTGCTGGCACAACGTCGGCCGGCACGACGTTGGCAGCGGGAACAGCGAATAGCCGCGGAGCAATCGCCGGTGTCCCCGCGGGTTCTACTAACGCTTGAGAATCGAGCGCGTGATTACCGGGTGCATGACGGTCGCGCCCATCTTTGTCGAGCACATCGCTATCGAGCAAAGGAGCATCGGGCAGCTGATTCTCGATCGCATGCGCATTCAATCTCGGGACATCCGAAAATGAATGTCCATTCAGCATGCGCGGCCCCTCTGCGGGCAGAGAAAATGATTCCGAACTCGCCGCCGCGGCGTCGCCGATCGCGCTCGCCGCACTCTTTCGCAGTAAGCCGCGAGCTACCCGCAAGGTGGCTTTTGTCTGCTCAATATTGATGGGCTTGGTAAGGACGAGATTGGCGCCGATGCGATACGCATTCGCGATTCCGCCTTGTCCTTCGGCCAGTGCGATCACAAGCGACTCTTGATTCACACTGGAACTGCGCGCGCTGCGCAGCAGCAACGAACCGTGTTCGATGTTGTCGCAATCGAGGACGATGGCATCGTAGTGCTGTGCCACCAGCTTCTTAACCATCAGGAGGGATTGGAGAACGGGATCGACGATGAAACCGGCTTCGCTTAAAGTCTGACCTACGACGCGGGCAACTTTCTCATCCGAACAGAAAAGGACAGCCGTGTAGCCCATAATGAGGCCATCCTAGTTACTGCCCTGAGTACCGGCAAGTTACGTGGGTACGTAGGTATTACATGCTGTTTTCTGGCCGGAAATGCGCGTTTTCTCGCGCCTTTTCTTCAGTGCTTCGGAAAATCCACCAAAACAATCGTCTGAAACGGAACCGCTTTTCCATCCTGTATGTAAGGTTGATAGCGCCAATGTTTAACCGCCACGATTGCCGCCCGGCCGAGTTGCGAATTGCCATCGACAAGTTGCGCGGCAGCGACCTTGCCAGTTTCATCAATGGCGGCTTTCAGAATTACCGAATTGTCGGTCGCAGAAGCCTGAACCGACGCTGGATAAACCGGCGGCACCGAGGAAATCAGCCGCTCCTGCGCGCTCTTAGCAGGCAAAACCACATCAATTCTTTCGATCGTAAGATCGGCATCCAGATCGTCTGACGTGGAAATGCGCTTATGTGTGTTCGCCGCCGGCGTCGCCCGGCCGGTCGATTGCACCGCCCGGCTTGGAACCGCCGGCGCGCTTGCAGGAGCTGAAGGCAAAGAAGGGTTCGAAGTCGCGTGCGGTGTGGTCGTAGCAGGGGTAATGGCCGTTGCCGCAGCAACCGGAGGGACAGCCGCCGCGCCCCTAACATTTGTCACAACAGGCTGCGGAGCTACAGGTTGCGCAGCTCCACTTTGCGGAGTTCCGCCTTGCACAGATCCACCCGCTTTGGGGGTACCAGACTGGGCAGGAATCGCACCCGTTCCCGCAGCCAGCTTACCCGAAATAGGAGCGGGTGCCTGCTGGTGCTTGGCCACTCCGAAGGAGGCCAACACCTTCCCGACATTTGCCTGCACTGCCGTCCGAAATGCCGGCTGAGTCAGCCATGCCGCGCAGACGCCGCCGCAAAGTACCACGACGGCAGCGACCATCGGCAGCACGTCGCGCTTTTTCTTCCCTTTGCCTTCACTGGCGCTGCCGGCAAAGACAAGGCGGCTAATCGGTGCCGGCTTCCATTTAGGGGTTTTCCCATCTTTCGAAGTCTCACCCTCGTCCTCAGCGGGTTCGGTACTCGCAGAGGATGCAGCGGCAGTTGGAACATTGGCGCTCGAAATACTGCTAGAAGATGGATTGCTCGCTTCCATGGCGGCTGTCGGCTCGGAATCGTAGCCCGGCGCGCTTCCCTCGGCAACGCCCATTTCAAGCTCTGAAATTGTAGGAGCCACCGCACTGGCGCTCATCGTAGAAATAAGCTCGGTGAAAGAAGACGCCGCCGATTCGGATTTCGAGGTCGTGGCTTGCGCTGCCCCAATCGCCGACCCTCCCGCCGAGGCCGCTGCGGCCATGGTCATCATGGCAGCGGCCGGTTTTTCAACCGGCGCCGGAGTCGCCTGTTCGTAATTGTGATTCGTGATCAGATCGCTGTTGGTGTGTACGTCCTCGCCATGCATCGATCCGGAATCATGGGAAACATTTGAGTCCGCAGTTTGCATCTCCGCATGTTGTGCCCCTGCGCGTGTCACATCGAGAGGAGTCGCATCCACATGGCTGAAGCTGAGCCTGGTTTCGGCGGCAGGAACGCCCGGCGTGCTCTGGCCGGATGGTTGTTGTTTCTTCACCCGGTTCACAGCCGTGCGGATGGTGGTGCGCGCCTGATCCCGGGCAACCGGCTTCGTCAGGACCAGGTCCGCTCCCAGCCGGAATGCCGTCGGCAGGCCGGCGTGGCCGTCGACAATCGCGATCGGGATCGGCATGTGCCCATCCTTGCCCCGGCGGCACACGTCGAAGATAAGTTTGGCCGCGGGCAGGTTCTCGCAATCGACCAGCACAAGATCGAATTTGTCGGAGTTAAGTTTCTTGGAGGCGGATACGGCATCGAGCGGGCGCTCGCAGCTCACGAACATTTCTTCGAGAACCGCAGTTACAGCGCTGACCGCTTGGTCGTCTGGCGAAAGCAGCAAAGCAGAGGGCATGGCCTCTTAATGCTAGAAACCATCGTGCTGAAGGGCAAGTTACATAAGTAAGGGCGCACACCGGGTTCCCGCCTTCATTTATCCCGGATCGGCACTCGACACCCCGCAATGCCTGCTTTTGTCAGGCAATCCGGCTGCGCCGAAACAACTTTCCCAGGTGCCGCGGGCGCCGAGCCGGCTATACAGGCTTCTCGGGCACGGCTGAGTCCGGCGGCGGATAGCCAATCTTTTCGCGAAAACCAGCCTTCTCCGCGGGAGCAAAATCCGGAAACGGCAGCTGATGCTGATCCCGCCATGCTTGCACTTGCTTTTCGGCAGCCGAAGTTTTTCCCTCGTCAAGCCCTGCGTCCCGCCCCAGGTAAAGGGTCTGCGCCGGAAATGCCAGGGCCGTGCCCGATTGCCGCACAATATCCATAATGCGCAGCAGCAAATCTTCCCGGATGGCGCCGAACTCGACTGCATCCTGCGTCAGGATGTAGCTGCTCAAACCTACCGTGAGCGCGCTCGCCCCAAATGCGGAGAAACGCACGTCGGCCGAACTGGTTTCAACCTTGGCATGCTGATAAAGCAAGCGGCGAATTTCCGCCAGCAGATAGCGAAGCTGATCGGAAGAAGTTTCCGGACGCAGGTTGAGCGTAGGATTGAAAAGAAATTTATCGCGCCGCGAAAGATTCTCGACATTCATGGTCGCGACAGATCCGTTCGGAATGGAGAGCTGCGTGCGATCGTCTGTGCGAATGCGCGTTGACCGCAGGCTGATGTCCTCGACGGTACCCGTGCGGTCGCCAAAGCGGCAGTAATCGCCCACGCGGATGACCTCATCGGCAAGAACGGAAATCCCGCCGAAAAGATTCTCCAGCGTTTTTTGCGCGGCCAGGGCAATCGCGATGCCGCCAATGCCAAGTCCGGCCCATACCGTCGTCAGATTAAAACCAAAGATCGCGAGAACGACCAGCATTGCCGCGATCACGACCAGCGCTTTCAGCAGGCGCTCGCCGAGGACCATCAGTGTCCCCGTGCCCGATCGGCCGAGGCTAATGGCGTGGATGCGCATCCGCTGCATGGTCGAACCGGTAATGCGCAGCAGGAACCAGAAAAAACCGATGCTGATCAGCACCCAAATCGTGCGCCCGTAGTAAAACCGCGGCAACAGCGGCAGGCCAAAGTAACTTGCAATGAAACGATGCGCCAGCCCTCCGAAGCAGAGCAGAAGCGGCTTCGAGGAGCGGCCGTAAGAATGCATATTCGGCCGCTTGCGATACATCAAGTAAAGCCGCCGCGGAATCGCCAGCAGCAAAACCATCCCCCAGCCGGCGATAACGGCCACCGGGATGGCAACAATCAGCGCAAGCCATTGCCACAGAGGCATCCCGAGGATGACGTTCCGCACCAGGCTTCGCGGCAGCTTCGATTCCACCTGATGCGCTTCAATGTTGTCGTAAAGCTCGGGAACCTTGGCGAGCGTGTCGGCGGAGAAGAGCCAGATTTTGCCCGCGGTGGGATCGTTCACCCGAACGAGAACGACGGGAACATCGCTATCGGAGACGGAAAAAACGCCAATCGTCTGTTGATCGGGAACGCCATTCTCGGGGTTGCCCTCCGGATTGGTGCTTATGCGCCCCAAATGGCCAACGAAAGCACGATCCATCAGCACTTTCAACTTTGCCGCGAGCTCGGGCCCTTGCGATTGACGCCGGGCCGCGCTCATCTGCAAACGATCGGCGGCAGCCACTTCATTTCCATCTTGCACTGCCTGCAAAAATCCGAGGACGGTGCCGGACGGCGTAGTTCTACCCAGTGGATCACTCTGCGTGGACGCAGCCTGCTGCGGATGCATGCCAAGCAGTCCCGTGACCGATTGGGCGCTCAGCCCTGAGACCGAGAGCGCAAGAGCAAAGAGAATAAGGATAGCGGATCGTTTCATCGATACCAGACGCTCTTCGTCACTTTTTCGGGCGATAAATGTCCGTAGCTTGCCCGTAAAAAATTTCCGCCGATTCCATCATGGTTTCGGAGAGCGTTGGATGCGGATGAATAGTCATGCCGATGTCCGCCGCCAGCGCGCACATCTCGATCGCGAGCACTCCTTCAGCGATCATGTCTCCCGCGCCCGGCCCGCAAATGCCGACGCCGAGAACGCGCTCGGTCTTCGGATCGATGATCAGCTTGGTAAGCCCCTCGGGCCGGTCAATTGTGATTGCGCGCCCCGATGCCGCCCACGGAAATTTCGTGACTGTCACCTGCCGCCCCTGGTCTTTAGCTTGCGTCTCGGTCAGGCCCGCCCACGCGATTTCAGGATCGGTGAATACAACCGCGGGAATCGCCGCTGGCTCGAATGCGACTTTGTGTCCAGCAATTGCCTCAACCGCGCAACGGCCTTCATGCATCGCCTTGTGCGCAAGCATCGGCTCGCCCGCAACATCGCCGATGGCGTAAATAGTTGGATCAGCGGTCTGGCGCTGTTCGTTGATTTCGATGAATCCCTTTTGATTGACCTTGACCTTGGTTTTGTCGAGGCCGGGGATTTCGGAATTCGGCCTCCGTCCCACCGACATCAGCACACGGTCAAACACCTGTTCATTTTCTTTTACGTCGGGACCTTCAAGCCTGACGCGAATTCCCGTCTTCTCATCCTTGAGAGATTTGACGGTTGTATTCAGCATAATTGACGAGAATAGCTTTTCCAGACGCCTGTGCAGCGGCAGAACCAGATCGCGATCCGCTCCCGGCAACAGGCCAGACAGCATTTCAACCACGGTCACTTTTGTCCCAAGCGTCGCATAGACTGAGCCGAGTTCAAGGCCAATGTAGCCGCCGCCGATCACGAGAAGCGTTTTCGGAATGTCTTCGAGCGCGAGCGCGCCGGTTGAATCCATCAGCCGTGGGCTGTCGATTTTCAGGCTTGGCACAACCGTCGGCCGCGATCCCGTGGCAATCACGATGTGGTCGAATGTAAGCGTCTCTTCGCCACCCGCCGCGGACTTCGTCACTTTCAGCGTCGTCGAATTCACGAACGCGGCTTTGCCTTGAATGAAAGTGACCGAGCGTTGCTTCGAGAGCTGACCAAGGCCGCCGGTCAGCTTTTTGACCACGCCTTCTTTCCATCCGCGCAGTTTGGCGAGATCGATTTTCGGCGCGGCAAATTCAATGCCCCACGCTTTCGCCTGCTCGGCCTCTTCCAGCAGCTTGGCCACATGCAACAGAGCTTTGGATGGAATGCATCCACGATAAAGACACACGCCGCCCGGATTCGCTTCCGGATCAATTAGCGTAACTTTCATGCCGAGATCGGCAGCCAAAAATGCCGAGGCATAGCCGCCGGGTCCACCGCCAATTACTGCCACACGAAGGTTCGAATTATTCGTCATGATCTTAAGTTATGTCCTTAATTGAACCACTGAAATTGAACCGCCGAGACGCCGAGTACGCCGAAGAAAACACTTATACAATTAAAGACCGGCTCCGTTGAATCTCTCGGCGCCCTCGGCGTCTCTGCGGTGAAAATGTTTTACCCCTGCACACTCAGCAGGAACGGCTGCTCGAACGCCTCCGCAATCCACCGCAGAAACCGCGCCGCGTCGGCTCCGTCGATCAACCGGTGATCGTACGAGAGTGACAGCGGAAGAATCAAGCGCGGCTCGAACTTATTGCTCACCCACTCCGGCTCCATGCGCGACCGCGACAGGCCAAGAATCGCAACCTCCGGGTGATTCACAATCGGCGAAAATCCCGTACCGCCGATCCCGCCCAGATTCGTGATCGTGAACGTGCCGCCTTCCATTTCTGCTGGAGTCAGCTTGCGCTCTCGCGCCTTGGTCGAGAGCTGCGTCATCTCCGCCGCCAGCTCGACAATATTCTTCTTGTCCACATCGCGAATCACAGGCACCAGCAGCCCGCGATCGGTATCCACGGCCACGCCAATATTGATGTATTGCTTGTAGATAATTTCCTCGTGCGCCATGTCAATCGAGGCGTTGAATTGCGGAAAAACTTTGAGCGCGGAAGCGCAGACCTTGAGCGCAATTGCGGTCACAGTCATCTTGCCGCCCGCTTCTTCAGCCCGCGGGGCGAACTTTGCGCGTAATTGCTCAAGCTCCGTGATATCGGCGCGATCCTGCTGCGTGACATGAGGAATCGTGTTCCACGCCTGCCGCAGATGCTCTGCCGTCTTGCGCCGCACGCCGCGGATGGAGACGCGCTCGGTCTTGCCCCACCTGGAAAAATCGGGAAGCTCCGGCTCAACAAACGTCGGGTGCGGAGCCTGCGCCGCTGCAACAGCTACGGCCAGCGCGTTCTTGGCGTGTAATTTGACGTCATCTTCACTGATGCGGCCACCCGGCCCGCTGCCCAGCACGCCGTGTATATCCACTCCAATTTCGCGGGCCAATCGCCGCACATGTGGCGCGGCCGGAGCCGGATCGCGATGCTCAGTTCCCGCGACTTTTCCGAGCTGCACAGGCATGCTGAAAGCAGCGGGCGCCGCCAGCGGATGATCAGGAGGAAGCGCTTGCTCTTCCGTCTTGCCTTCCGCGCGCATGGCCAGCTGAAAGGAAAGACGCGCCGCCTGCTGTCCCGAAATGTGTTCGACCGGCTCATGCCGCCGAGGCGCGGGCGCTGGTTCGCCTTCGCCGGTTTCACCATCTAATGTCTCGCTTTTCAAAGTGAAGATGGTTTCGCCGACCTTGACCTTCTGCCCCTCTTTTACCTTGATTTCCCGAACCACTCCGCTCACCGTCGATGGCACTTCGATGACGGCCTTGTCGGTTTCAAGCTCCATCACCGGCTGGCCTTCGGCCACGCGATCGCCAACCGTAATCATCAGGCGCACCAAGTCGCCGGAATCGATCTTCTCGCCAAGCTCGGGTAATTTGAATTCTCCGCCAGAAGAGGAAGCACCGCGTCTTGATGACACAGATGAAGCACTCTGCTCCGCTATCGCGGACGTCGCGCTGCCGGCAACCGCTTTTGACGCAGAGCCCGAGCTAACCGGTTTGACGCCCGGCGAGTTTGAACTGGCCGCGCTCACCGATGCAGCTTTGGCCTGTTTCGCCTCGATCGTAAAAATCACCTGGCCCACGCGAAGCTTTTCACCCTCTTTCACCCGCACTTCGCCCACGGTCCCCGCCACCGACGATGGCACCTCGACCACGGCCTTGTCCGTTTCGAGTTCCATGACTGCCTGGCCTTCTGCCACGCTAACGCCCGGCTTAATCAGCAAACGAACCAGGTCACCGCTCTCAATGTTCTCGCCCAACTCGGGCAGCTTGAATTCAGTTGGCATTTGTCTCATTTCCGGTTGCCAGTTCATAGTTGCGAGTTGCTAGCGCTTTCATGAATCATCAGTAACTAGCCACTAATAACAAGCTACTAGCAACTTTTTTCAGCTCGTCGCCGGATTCCGCTTCTCCGGATTAATCCCCAACTCGCGCACCGCCTTCTCCAAAACATCATTTCCCAACTTGCCCTCAGCCGCGAGCGCATGCAAAGTCGCCAGCACAATGTGCTTCGCATCCACTTCAAAGAAGTCGCGCAATGACGCTCGATTCTCGCTGCGCCCAAAACCGTCCGTCCCCAGCGCCACCAGCTTTCCCGGAATCCACTGCGCGACGCTCTCCGGCAGCACCTTCATGTAATCCGATGCCGCGATAAACGGTCCGGCCGCGCCCTTCAAAGCTTGCGTTACGTAGGGGACTTTTGGCGTTTGCGTTGGATGCAGCATGTTCCAGCGCGCGCAATCGTTCGCCTCGCGATAGAGCTGCTTGTAACTGGTCACGCTCCAAACGTCGGCCGCCACGCCATAGTTCTTCTCGAGAATTTCCTGCGCCTTCAGCGCCTCGAACATAATCGTTCCGCTGCCCAGCAGTTGCGCACGCAGTTTCGCGGCTTTCTTGTCGCCCGTTTTCTTCTGCGCAGTTTTGTAGAGATACAAGCCTTTAAGAATCCCTTCGCGCGTCCCCGCCACGCTCGGCATCTCGGGCATCGGCAGCGGCTCATTGGTAACCGTCAAATAATAGAAGATGGATTCTCCGTCCACATACATGCGCTTGATTCCATCTTCAACAATCACTGCAATTTCATAAGCAAACGCCGGATCATACGCCAGCAGATTCGGCACGCCCAACGCCAGCACTTGACTGTGACCATCCTGATGTTGCAGGCCCTCGCCAGCCAGTGTGGTGCGGCCCGCCGTGCCGCCTATCAGGAAGCCGCGGCACCGCATATCGGCCGCCGCCCAAATCAAATCGCCAATCCGCTGCAGCCCGAACATCGAGTAATAAATAAAGAACGGAATCGTGTTGATGCCATGATTCGCATAGGCCGTGCCCGCCGCAATAAACGAGCACATCGATCCGGCCTCTGTGATCCCCTCTTCCAGAATCTGCCCGTTCTTCGCCTCCTTGTAATAAAGAAGCGTGTCCATATCGACCGGCTCATAAAGCTGGCCAACGCTCGAGTAAATGCCGACTTGCCGGAACAGCGCTTCCATGCCAAACGTGCGCGCTTCATCGGGCACCACCGGCACAATAAACCGGCCCACCTCCGGATCGCGCAACAGCTTCGAAAGCATGCGCACGAACACCATCGTGGTCGAGGCGTCGCGCCCTTCTGTGCCCTTGTAGAACTCTTCAAACACCGCATCCGCCGGCGGTTTCATTGGTGCCGCGCGTTCTTTGCGCACTGGCAGATAGCCGCCGAGTTGTGCGCGCCTCGCCTGCATGTACTTGATTTCCGCACTATCGTCGGCCGGACGATAAAACGGCGCTTCATGCAACTGGTCGTCTGGGATCGGAATCCCGAAGCGCGAGCGGAACATCTGCAGCTCATCGTCGTTCAGCTTCTTTTGCTGATGCGTGATGTTCTTGCCCTCGCCTGCTTCTCCCATGCCGTATCCCTTGATGGTTTTGGCGAGAATGATGGTTGGAGAGCCCGTGTGCTCAACCGCCGCCTTGTACGCGGCGTGAACCTTGATCGGATCGTGCCCGCCCAGCCGCATGCGCGCGAGCTGCTCATCGGAGAGATGATCGACCATCTTGAGCAGGCGCGGATCGGTGCCAAAGAAGTTCTGCCGGAAATATGCGCCGCTCTCGACAAAATATTTTTGATACTGACCGTCGGTGATCTCGCCCATGCGGCGTACCAGCAAGCCATCGCGATCGTTCTGGATCAGCGAATCCCAATCGCCGCCCCAGATGACCTTAATCACGTTCCATCCCGCGCCACGGAAGATCGCTTCCAGTTCCTGAATGATCTTGCCGTTACCGCGGACCGGCCCATCCAGCCGCTGCAAATTGCAGTTCACCACGAAAATTAAATTGTCGAGACGTTCTCGCGACGCCAGCGTGATTGAGCCGAGCGATTCCGGCTCATCCATTTCGCCGTCGCCCATGAACGCCCAGACCTTGCCGCCGGTCGAAGTTTTGAGTCCGCGATTCTCCAGGTACTTGATGAAGCGCGCATGGTAGATCGCCTGAATCGGGCCCAATCCCATCGAGACCGTGGGGAATTCCCAGAAATCGGGCATAAGCCACGGATGCGGATACGACGATAACCCGCCTCCCGGCTTCATTTCGCGGCGAAAATTCTCCAGCTTCTGTCTCGGAATGCGGCCTTCAAGAAAAGCACGTGCATAGATGCCTGGTGCGGCGTGCCCCTGGAAATAAATAATGTCGCGGTCGCCCGACTCCGTGGCCGCGCGAAAAAAGTGATTGAACGCGACTTCGTAAAGCGTCGCCGCCGATGCGAATGTCGAGATGTGTCCGCCAATGCCATCCTGAATCTTGTTGGCGCGCACCACCATCGCCATCGCGTTCCAGCGCACCAGGCTCTTGATACGCCGCTCCATCTCCTGACTGCCGGGAAACGGCGGTTGCTGCCGCGAAGGAATCGTATTCTGATATGGAGTAGTCGCGGTAAAAGGAAGATTCACTCCCGCCGCCCGCCGCGCGTGCAGCGCCAGTTGCTGCAACAGCCGGCCCGCGCGCTCCGGACCTCCATGAGTCAACACATAGTCGAGGGAATCGAGCCACTCCCGTGTCTCCACCACCTCCAGCCCACTGCGCTGCTGCTGCTGATCTTGCTGGACTGGCCGGCGCTGAATTTCATTCAGCTCCGCAGCGTTCTGCTCGATTTGGCTCGCTTCGTCGGTCTGCCCCGACCCATGGGGTTGCCCCGTCTGGTCGTTCTGCGGTGTCGAATGTATTTGCTGCATCTGTTGCTCAAGCGTCTCAGCCACGCGAACCTCACCCTCACAAGGAAAGAATGCGAACTTCCATCATAAGCAATCGGGAGAATTCTTGCTGGCACGATGGCAGGAATGGTAACCGGTAGATGAAACAGACTCTAAGCGATTGAATCTAATAAGGAGTTGGAATTCCACACGCAAACTCGAAAGGCCGCCCTCGCCGGACGGCCTCCCCAGTCTTCAATCAGCGAAAATCGCCCCTACGCTGGCGGCTTCTCTCGTTTCTGATCTTCTTCCTGTTTTTTCTTCTCCGCGGGCGTTAGCGGACGTTGCGGCTGTTGAGGCTTTGCCGCAGGACGCGTCTCGGCCGGTGCGGCAGGACGCTGCTGATTCTCCGGACGCGCTGCAGGCTGGGTTCGTTGCGGCGGCTCTTTTGCCGCAGGCGTCTGCGGACGGTCTGACTCAGGCCGGTTGGCTTGATTTTGCGGCGCAGGAGCCGGGCGCTCATTTCGTGCCGGGGGCTCCGCTGGCCGATTTGCTTCAGGCCGATTGTTTTCCTGTGGAGGGGCCGGGCGTTCATTCCGCGCGGGCGGTTCGACTGGCCGGTTGTTCTGCGCAGGCGGAGCGGCTGGCGCAGATTGGGTACGTGCCGGCGGTTGCTGCATCGGCCGCTCACCTGGCGCAGGCTCATTCCCCGGACGCGCATTCCCCGGTCGTTGATTCTCGGGGCGATTCTCGGGGCGATTGTTAGGTTGATTGGCCTGCGGATTCCCCGGCCGTGCTCCCGCTGGTGTCGCCGGCTTGCCCGGCGGCGCTTGCTTTACCATCGGGCTTGCCGGAGCCGCATTCGCGGGACGCAATTGCCGCATCTCCTGACGCGCGACTGGCTGCCCCGGGTGCGCTTGGAGAGCTTGTTGCCGCGCGGCAAAGGGAACGGGAGCCGCTGGGACCGCGGCTTTGGCGACGACCTGACGCCGCGCGATCGCCGCTGGGGGCGCAACCACATGATTGGCTGTCGCGGCATGGGCTCCCAGGACGCTATTCGATGTAGGCGCCACCGCCGCTCGCGTCACCACTGAAGCCGCTGCCAGTTGCTGCGGATTGACTCTGACTACTGCCTTCGCCACCGGTTGCGCACTCACGAAAGTCTGCTGCGGAACCGCCGTCACTGCCCCCGCAACCCCCCGATTCACATACGTGACGTTCTGAATCGTAGTGTTATTGCGGATGATTGTTGTGTTGTAGACGTTGGTGATGGTTGTCGTCGTTACCGTTGTGTTGCTGACATTGATCCGCTCAATATAAGCGCGGCTCACTGGATACGACGGCACATAGACCTCACGTGGTCCGAGCGGAAACCATGCTATGTTTCCACCGAAACCAGGACCGCCGCCGACAAACACAACCAACGCCGGCGCATAAACAGGCGCAACGTCCATTGGCCCCGGAACCCATCCCCATCGGCCTTCCACAGAGAGCCAGCGTCCATAGTGAAATGGAGCGTACCCCCATGGCTCGTCGTCAACCCACGTCCATCCCCAAGGATCAATCCAGGCCCAATGTCCCTCTCGATAAGGAGCCCATCCTGCATCGACGTGAGGAAACCAAACACTCCCATAGCCGGGAGCCGGCATCCAATCGCCATTGCCGTCCAGATCTTCGTACCCAACCATGTCCCGCGAGATATATCTTCCCGACTGCGCGTTCTCATAAAGGTTGAAGCGTCCGTAGCTCCAGTTATCGAAATTGTCGGGAGGCCCAATATCTTCCAGCCGCGCATCCAAATAATCCGTGCCCTCGAGGGTCGCGCGCTGCCCGGCATAGATGTCGTACGTCTGGCCGTTCCCCGTCGATTCGCCTTGTCCTTCGCGAATGCTCACGATCGTGTAAGTGCCATCTTCGCTGGCCTCAACGCGGTACCGGCCCGGTTGAAAGATGGAGAAGGCCTGATTCGGCGTGTCAATCTCAAAAACGTTATCTTGAGATATGCCTCGCACGCGGATGTTCACCGCTCCCGAACTCAACTCCACTTGTATCGTGCGGTCGTCAAGATTGAGAAAGGAAACTCCGGTATTGCTGTTGACGTCAATCATTGCCGAGCCCAGCTGCAACTCGGCACGCGAATCTCTGTCTGTCCAGATTCTGTCGCCGGTCGTCATGGGACGGTTGGGAACCGCCTCCACCCACTCCGATTCTCCCGCGGGCTGAAACGAAACCGAGCCTTCAATGTGGCCAAGACGCGCCACGCGCACGGGAGGGTCATCGCCTTGATCTTGTGCCGACGCTGGTGGGACAAGTAGTGTGCCTAACAATGCGACCGACAGCGCCGCCATCCAATGAATTGCGAAACTACGTTGCTTCTTCGGGGAAGTCATTCCAAATTTAGCCTCTGATTAAATTTTGCTTTCTTTTTTCGCCGCGAGCAGGCGAGCGTGACTGATCTAGATTCTTACTAATGCGGTAACACCATTTTCCTCCACAAGTTGCGGACTGTCTAGCCTCAGGGCCCCATCAATTAATTGATCCATGCGCTCGACATAACGGTCGGGATGCTTCGACGCGCAAAAAAGCGGCCCAGGTTGCCCTGGGCCGCATTTTGGTTAGCAGTGACTTCGCTCGATTACGGTACCGTCACCCCGTATGGAGCGGAGGTGCTGGTGGCGTTGTTGCTGTTGCCTGCGTAAACCGCAGTCAGCGTCTGTGACCCGGCATCCGCAGAGACGAACGTTACCACGCACTTGCCCGCGGTAATCATTCCCGTGCAGGTTTCTCCACTGCTGGCGGTCACCGTCACGTTCCCTACCGCATTGGTGGACGTGCCGTTGCTCACCGTGAAGTACACCGTTACTTTCAGCGGGTTCGACTCCGGAACCGTATTGGTAATGGTGGTGGTTGTACCGATCAGTTCCGCAGTTGTGGACTGTTCGGCAGTGGCAGCCAGATAGTAGTCGTTCGCTGCCCAAGCCGCCTTTACCGTACACGTTCCAGTGCCTGCCTTCATCGTCACGGTGCCACTGCTGACCGAGCATACCGTGGCTGTCGTTGACGTGATTGCCGGCGTAACACCGCTGTTCGTGCTGGTTGCCACCGGGAAGGTGGATAGGTACACCGCGCTGCTGGGCGCGCCGGTGAAGGTCACCGTCGGCGCAATCTTCGCCGCGTGGGTGGTTTGCGTCGCTGTCGCAGCCTTATAGACATTGTCGGCTGCCCATGACGCCTTCATCGTGCACGTCCCCGTTCCGTTCACCATGGTCACGGTGTTGCCGCTGATCGTGCAAACCGTGGATGGTGTCGCTGTGATGACCGCCGTCGTGCTGGCGTTCGTCGTGGCCGTAACGGTGAAGCTCGATTGATACGGCGAGCTGGATGGCGCGCCGGTGAAGCTCACCGTCGGCGCGATTGCCGCCGCCCCATGCGTCGTCTCCACAACCTGAGGCGCCGACGTGTAGTTCACGCTGGATGGTGCGTTCATGTACACCGTGCAGGTTCCACTTGTTCCAGTCATCGTGTAGGTACCCTGCGTGTTGGTGCAGATGCCCGCGCTGCCCCATGTGATCGGCAGTCCGGAAGTGGCATTCGCAACTACCGTGAAGCTGCTGCCCTTGGTTGCGGTTGCCGGAGCCGGCGTCGTTACATTGATCGTCTGGCTGGCCGGAGTCGCGTTTACCGACTCGGTAACCGGTGTTGCCGCCGAGTAATTTGAGTTACCCGACTGGCTCATCGTCACCGTACAAGTGCCCGCGCCGCTCGTCATGGTGTAGGTCGCGCCCGAGTTCGAGCAGGACCCGCTGCTGCCGTAGGTAACAGCTAGACCCGACGTCGCCGTGGCCGCTACCGTGAACGTGCCGTTGTAGACCTCGCTCGACGGAGCTGCTGTGGTTACGTTGATCGTCTGGCTCGCCTGGTTGACTGTCTGGCTCACCGAGCCCGTGCTGCCGCCATGGTTGCTGTCACCCGAGTAGGTGGCCGTAACCGTGTCGCTGCCCGCTGCCAGGCTCGACGTGGTACAGGTCGCGCTTCCAGGATAGCTGCCCGTCAATGTGCTGGCGGCGCATCCCGTGTTCGCGCTCCATGTCACCGTTCCGCTCGGCTGCATCGGACGAATCCCGTTCTTGCCAGGCTTGCGTCCCT
>JBAWBR010000096.1:0-25627 GCA_049589875.1 Terriglobales bacterium | reverse complement strand
CTGCAAAAACACTCCGCTGTTGGGGCCGCCTTTGTAGGCCTGTCCGGTCGAGTGCAGAAACCTCGGTCCGAAGCCGAGGCAGGTCGCTACATGCTTGCGATCGCGAACGCTCATGCGCAGCGATTGCAGCGACGATTCATGCTCAGCATTCATTTCGACATACGCTAGCACGGCAAAATAATCGCCAGTCTTGATCCGGGAAAGATGCGCGCGCACATAGTTCGCCAGCGAGCGATCCGATCCCACTGCCTTACCCAAGTCGGCCGCATTTTTTTCATCGGTGTAAAGTTTGAAGCCGTCTTCCTCGAGGACGGGCTTCTCGGCGGGCAGCGAGCCTTTGGCTTCGTATTCGGAGGTCAGCTTCTTGGTTTCGTTCTTACTTGCTTCAACATCGGGCTGATTAAACGCGTTGATGCCGATGATGGCGCCTGCGACTGCCGTGGCAATCTCCCAGCGGAAAAATTCCTGTCCCAGATTGTAAACGTCGGCAACCACGAGGCGCACCACGGGCTGGCCAGCTTTTTCAAGCGCCGCTACTTTAGCTTCCTGCGCAGCATCCTGTGCTCCTGCCAGGCACAGGTAGGCGAAGATGCGGTCATTCGCATAGACCTCGGGCTCACCGAGCGTTTCGCGGTCCACCGGGATAATGCCTTTGCCAATCTTGCCCGTGGATTCCGCGATCAGTTGCTCGAGCCACGCGCCCAGGTCGCCAATTCCGGGCGATGTGATGAGGGTGATTTTGTCGCGGCCCAATTTTGCGGCGGAGCCAAGAATGATGCCAAGCGTCACTCCTGGATTTTCTTCCACGGGAACCGATGGTAGGCAAGCATCGACCATCTGTTTGGCGCGATTCAGAAACTTATCGGTATCCATACCCATGGCCGCGGCCGGAACCATGCCGAAATTCGAGAGTGCGGAGTAGCGGCCTCCAATGGAAGGCACGCCAAAGAAGATATGGCGGAAATGGTCGCGCTCCGCCACCTGCTGCATCCTGGAGCCGGGATCGGTGATGGCGATGAAGTGGCTGCCGGCTTTATCCCCGCCCACGGTCTGCTGCATGCGTTCGAAGAAATATTGCTTGTAGATGTTGGGTTCGAGCGTGCTGCCGGATTTGCTAGAGACAAAGAAGAGAGTTTTCGCGAGGTTGAGCTTTTTTTCTATTGCCCTAATCTGCGCCGGGTCGGTTGAATCGAGGATGTGCAGCCGCGGAAAGGCCGGCGCTTGCGGATAAGTGAGCGAGAGCACTTCGGGGCAGAGGCTCGAACCGCCCATGCCAAGCAGAAGAATGTCGGAGAAACCCGCGGCTTTCACTTCCGCCGCGAAATCTTTCAGCTTGCGAGCGTCATTAAGTTGCTCGTCGACAATCGCGAGCCAGCCCAGCCATTTGGCCTCGTCGTCATTGGTCCAAAGCGAAGCGTCTTTCTGCCAGAGCAGCCTTACTTTGCCGAGCGCCCGCCAGTCGTCAAGGTTTTTTTTTACTGCGCCGTCGAGATCGGCGGGCAGGGAAGCGCTTTGGGCGTTGACTTGCGGCGCTTCGGGCCGCGGCGAACTCTTCTCGACGGCCGCGAGCAGCTTGTCGAAGGCATCGGCAAAGAGCTTCACGCCGTCGACCGTGAGTTTGTCGGTCACTTCCTTCATCGAGATGCCGGCCGCCTCGAGGTCGGACATGGTTTTGCGCGCGCCATCGAGATCCTCCGTCAGACTTTGACGGGGCTTGCCGTGATCGCGAAACGCTTCGAGCGTGGCTGGGGGCAGCGTGTTGACGGTGTCGGGGCCGATCAGTTCTTCCACGTAGATTACGTCGCGGTATTTAGGATTCTTCGTGCTCGTGCTGGCCCACAGAACGCGCTGGGTCTGCGCGCCTTTCGCGGCCAGCGCCTTCCACCGAGGAGAGGAAAAAATCCGCTCGTAGGCTTCATAAGTCAGCTTGCCATTGGCGATCGCGACCTTGCCCTG
The DNA here is from genome assembly GCA_049589875.1 of Terriglobales bacterium. Taxonomy (GTDB): domain Bacteria; phylum Acidobacteriota; class Terriglobia; order Terriglobales; family Acidobacteriaceae; genus Acidiflorens. The sequence goes on along the minus strand of JBAWBR010000096.1, from coordinate 23,671 downwards.
AATGCTTTGCAGCTTCGCTTTGCGCCCCGCATCTGATTCCGTTTTGATTTTTCCCTCCGCCATCGAGTCGACAAGAGAGTCGATGCGGCTGATGAAGAAGCTGGCTACGCTGGCAATCTGGCTGACGTCGCGGCCGCCGGCCGCGTATTTTTCCACGCCATCAATATAGGCCGCCGCAACCTCCTCATATACAGGCTGCGCGAACAGCAGCGTGACATTGACGTTGATGCCTTCGCTAATGAGTTGGCGAAACGCCGGAATTCCGGCCGACGTTCCCGGAACCTTGATCATCACGTTATGACGCGCCACAGACTTCCAGAGCCGCCGCGCCTCATCGAGCGTGCCCTCGGTGTCGTTTGCGAGGTAAGGAGAAACTTCCAGACTCACATAGCCATCGCGCTTTTTCGTGCTTTGGTAGACGGGGAGCAGCAGGTCGGCCGCGTCCTGTATGTCGCGAATGGCGAGCAATTCATAGCGGCCCTTGGCGTCGAGGTCGGCGCGGTTCGCGAGTGAGTCGAGGAAGCCCTTATATTGGGCTGAGGCCTCGATTGCCTTCTCAAAAATTGCCGGATTCGAGGTCATGCCGCGCAGCCCGTCTTCATCGATCAGCCGCTGCAGTTCGCCGCCTTTAAGTAAATCGCGGCGGATGTAGTCGAGCCATATCGACTGGCCAAAGGTGTGCAGCTGCTGGAGGGGATTTGCCGCCTTTGCGGTTTCGAGAGTATTGACCGGGTTCATGACTTCTCCTTAAAAACTCTGTCCCACGTTCCGCCTTCAAAAGTGGATTCTCAACGGACGAAGCCGCTGTATTTAACTTAGTTCGCGCTTCATTTTCCCACTAATTCGCGAGCCGCCTGCACTACCGCATCGGAGCTGAATCCGAATTTCTTCTGCAGATCCTTCAGCGGCGCTGACGCGCCAAAGGTGTGCATTCCAATGATGCGGCCTTTCGCGCCTGTGTAGCGCTCCCACCCAAGCGTCGCGGCCTGCTCGATGGCGACGCGCGCGGTGACGTTTGGAGGAAGCACCTGGTCGCGATAACTCTCGTCCTGATGATCGAATAGATCCCAACAAGGGATGCTGACAACCCGGGCGCGGATGCCTTCCGCCTTCAGTTTCTCGTACGCGTCAATGCAGAGATAAATTTCGCTGCCCGTGCCGATCAGAATCACCTGCGGCGCGCCGCCTTCGGAGTCTGCGAGAATGTAGGCACCGCGCGCCAAGCCCGCCGCCGAAGCGTACTTCGTGCGGTCAAGCGTGGGCAGCGCCTGCCGCGTCAGGATCAGCGCAACGGGCTCCTTCTTAAGCCGCATTATTACTTTCCACGCTTCAATCACTTCATTCGCGTCGGCGGGCCGGATCGTCATTAATCCGGGGACGGCGCGCAGAGTAGGCAGTTGTTCGATGGGCTGATGCGTCGGCCCGTCTTCGCCCACGCCGATTGAGTCATGGGTATAAATCCAGATCGAGGGAATTTCCATGATCGCCGAAAGACGAATCGCCGGCTTCATGTAATCGGAGAAAATCAAAAACGTCGAACCATATGTGCGCAGATACGATAACGTCATTCCGTTGACGATCGCGCCCATGACGTGCTCGCGAATTCCGAAGTGAAAATTGCGGGCATTATGCTGCGCGGCTTCGAAGTCGTTCGCGCCTTCAAATGTGAGCCGCGTTTTGGTCGAAGGATATAGATCCGCAGACCCGCCCATCAGCCACGGGTCGTTCTTGGCGATGGCGTTCAACACCTTCGAAGACGAATCGCGCGTCGCTACTCCCTTGGCATCGGCCGCAAACGTGGGAAGTTCCTTGTCCCAGCCATCGGGGAGTTCACGCTTCTCCATACGAGTAAACTGTTCGGCCAAATCAGGGAATTGAGCCGCATATTTTTTAAACAGCGTTCGCCATTCCGAACTCAGCCGGTGGCCGCGTTTGCCCATGACCTCGGTAAAGTTTTCGCGCACGCCGTCGGGCACAAGAAATTTTGCGTCCTCGGGCCAGCCATAGAAACGTTTGGTGAGCTTAACTTCTTCTTCACCGAGAGCCTCGCCATGCGCTTCTTTCGTATCCTGCCGGTGCGGCGAACCGTAGCCTATATGGCTGTTGACGATGATGAGCTTGGAGCGGTCAGTGACGGCGAGCGCGTGATGGTAGGCATCCGAAAGTGCATCCAAATCGTTGGCATCGTGCACGTGCGTCACATCCCAGCCATAGGCCTTGAAGCGCGCGCCCACGTCCTCATCGAACGCCAGATCGGTTTTACCTTCAATTGTGATCTGGTTGTTGTCGTAAATCCAGCAAAGATTTCCTAGTTTCAAATGCCCGGCAACCGACGCGGCCTCCGAGGAAATTCCTTCCATCATGTCGCCGTCGCCGCAGAAGACCCAGATGTTGTAGTTGAAAAGCTCGAATCCCGGACGATTGAAATGAGCCGCGAGCCAGCGCTCGGCGATTGCCATACCCACGCTATTGGCGACTCCCTGGCCAAGCGGCCCCGTCGTGGTTTCCACGCCCGTGGTCATGCCGTACTCGGGATGGCCCGGGGTCTTGCTGCCAAGTTGCCGGAAATTCTTGATATCGTCGAGCGAAACCGCTGGGGTAGAGAGAATTTTTCCCTCCGCGCTCACCTCGCGCACGCCGGCCAGATGCAGCAAGGAATACAGCAGCATGGAAGCATGCCCGTTTGAGAGCACAAAGCGGTCGCGATTGGGCCAATGCGGATCTTCGGGATCAAAGCGGAGGAAATGTTGCCAAAGGCTGTAGGCGACGGGGGCAAGGCCCATGGGCGCGCCGGGGTGTCCTGAATTCGCCTTTTGCACTGCATCGATCGACAGTGTGCGAATTGTGTTGATACAAAGCTGACTGAGCTGTTTTCCCGCGGCTATAGCCTCGTCGCTGACAGCCATCTATGCTTTCCTCCCGAATGCAGATGAACTGCTTTTATGCAGATAAACTGCCTTCCCTTTAGATGAAAACGGCACCGAATCGATCCCGCCTGGAGACAAAAAAATCGGATTTGATGCGCCAGCATTTCGGCGGAGATGTAAAGTCAAAAAGCGTAAAAAGGAAAGATCGTAAACAAGTCGTAAAAGCAGGTTTGATTTTACACCGTTCGTGAATGTGCGGATGCCCAGCTACGTCCTTTCGTTTCGGTATTCCTGGAGCGGCGTTCCATTCCCTCTACCCGCCAAATTCAAGTCAGATAGACGCGGGCCTGTGTAATTCGGTGTTGCAGCGTGGCCGCCAACTGATCCACATCGGTGGCTGAAAGGTTCAGGGTGCCCGCTTCGAGAATGGGAAGGCGGTTGGTTCCGATCGCATCGCGCCGCACCTGAATCAGCAAAGCCTGCAGGGCGTGCGAATCATATTTTTGCGGCGACATGCGGATTAGCTCCTGGAGCGCCGCCCCCACCGAGAAGCGCTCGCGATAAGGCCGCTCCGTCGTCATCGCATCGAACGAGTCGGCCAGCGCGATGATGCGAACCGGCATGGGCATTTCGTCCCCATGCAGTCCGTCCGGATAGCCCGACCCATCGCCGCGCTCGTGATGCCAGCGCACAATCTCCGGTATCTGCGGCCAGGGGAATTGAACGTGGCTTACGATCTGATGGCCGACAACCGTATGGTCGCGCATCGCGCGGGATTCTTCCGCATCGAGCGAAGAAGGCTTGGCGAACAGACGCGTATCCACGGCCACCTTGCCAATATCGTGAAGATAACCCGCCGAGCGCAGCGATGCCACCGTGTTGGGGTCGAGCCCGAGCGCTTCGCCAATGGCCTGCGCATAGCGTCCCACGCGCAGCGAGTGGCCGTGAATATTCACGTGCTTAACGTCGATGGCGGTGGCGAACGCTTCGAGCGCATTGTCGTAAAAGCCGTGTAGCGAGGCCAGCAGGCGAAGGTTTTCCGAGATCCGCTGCGCCAGCGTTTGGCTCAGCATGTGATTCTGAATGGCCAGCGCCACGTAGTTCCCGATCATCTGGAAAGCTTCGAGCGCCTCGTCGTCGTAGATGGTATCGCCCGGCCGTCGGCCTAATGCAATTGCTCCCACCAGTTTGCCCCGGACCTTCAAAGCGCACACGCACCTGAACAACTCGGGAGCAACATTGCCATTTGAGCTGAGCAGGGAATCGATGTTGGATTTATCGAGCAGCACCGGCGCGGAAGACGTGGTAAGGCTGTGGATATGATGAGGAAGCAGCGGAATGATCGCTGGTTCAGGCAGCAGGGTAAAGCCCTGGGCATCGAGCGAAGTGAGCATGGAGGGCCGCTCGGCAAAGCTGAACAGCACGGCCTCGCGCGCATCCGCCGCGTCCATGATCGCGGTCAACATGGCACGCGCGGTTTGACGGAAGTCGCGGTCCGCGGTCAGGACCGCGCCGAGATCGGTGAGGGCTTCAACCGCTCGCAAAAGTTTTTTGAGATTGGTGGGCAGCACTCCATCTTGCGGAGCTACGCGCAACCCCAGAGCTTTATCAGCGTAGCACCTGTGTGGGCAGCCGATTATTGGTTAGTTTGGTGCTGCAATCGAGCTCCGCGGATACCTCAGCGCCTCGCCCGCACCGCGATTTCCAACGCTTTCCTTGACAGTCGCCCGAACTTGCCTCATACTTCGGCAAAATCACACGTCATAAAAATTCCAGCCCCGGCGGATACGTCCGTCCTGACGTGTATTTCATTGACGGAGAACAGCCCGTGGCTGGACCCCAATCCGACCCGCTTCCTTTCCGGAACGTGCCGAGTCATTCCGGCTACGATCCCGAGAAGGCATCTGCGGTTTTTCAGCCCGTCAGCCGCGAAGAAATCCTCGCCCTCGGTTCTCTAAAGCAGCTGATCACAAAAGGAGAACACGGCTTGGACTGGGTGCTCTTTTCGATTGCCGACGCCGCGCGCCGTTTGACCGGCGCTTCTGCAGCCGCCATCGCAATGTGGAAGGATGGCCGCATGGTGTGTCGCGCGCGTAGTGGCGATACCGCACCCGAGCTAGGCGCGCAATTGAGCGTGAATGAAGGCATATCCGGCGAATGTCTACGGACGGGCGAGGTCCAGCATTGCGCCGACGTAGAGCACAGTCCTCTGGTGAATGCGGAAGTCTGCCGCAGTCTCGGGCTGCGCTCGATTGCGGTCCTCCCAATTTGCGGGTGGCGGGGCGTCAATGGAATTCTGGAAGTATTCTCGACTTTGCCGGGCACCTTCAGCGGGCATGAAATAGCTTTTCTCAAAGAACTGGCTTCGCTTGCCGAGCTCGCGCGCGCTTCGCAGCCTCATGGCGCTTCGCAAATCGCGGCCAAACCACAAACCGAGCCGCCTCCACCAGTTGGCATACTTCCGGCCTCCGATCGGGTGGGCGATGTTGCTCTTGCCGCTGTCGGCGGCCGCTCGCGCCGCCTGCTCTTGAGCGCAATCGGGGTCGCCGTGCTCGTATTGATCGCTCTGGTCATCTGGCTGGGATGGAAAGGCGCGGAATGGAAAAACAGCGATGCGCATGCCGCCTCACCCTTGTTTGCCGCGGTAACCGTGAACGCGCCCACCGCGGAAACCACCGCCGCACCTGGCAGGGCCGCGCCGGCCACGCGTGCCGCGCAGCCTCATCTCCCGGACAACGATCCCGTGTGGCAGCCGAATCCCGGCGGCGAAATTGTTCTTGAATCTTCGGGTAAGAACGCATCGCCAGCGAAAGACGTAGCGACCGCCGGCAGGGAAGTCAGCAGGACCAATGTCAAACCTTCCGCCGCATTTCCCGTCAAGCTTGCCTCGAAAAGGGATGTGATAGAAGGAAAGAGAGCTGGACGATCGCTGTTGAGCGCGGACGCGGCCAACGTCGCCTTACCTCATCACTCTCCGAGTGCGGACACGGCTGCCATTGCTAATGTGCTTCCCGGGAAGTCCGAGCCTTCATCTACCGGTTTGTCCGGCGCGGCGGCCACCGCCCTGCCAACAAAAGAGCCCGTCGCGATTGAAGCCCCTTCGATTGCGTCCCGGTCTGCCAATTCGACCGAGCTGGCCAGTGCTCTTTCCGCCCAGCCGCCTTCCCTGCCTGCACTGGCCCCTGCGCTTCCCGCCCGCATTTCGCAAGGGATTTCAGGCGGACAGGTTCTGCGCCGCGTTGCTCCAATTTATCCAGCGCAGGCGAGAAATATGCGTGTAGAGGGCAGAGTGGTCGTGAGCGCAATGGTTAGCGAAGAAGGGAGAGTAGCCGAGGTGAAGGTAATCGATGGCCCGCCCGCGCTAGCATCGGCTGCGGTCGACGCAGTGAAGGCCTGGAAGTATCAACCGTTCCTGCTGGATGGCAAGCCAATCAAGAGAGAAACGAAGATCACGATCGACTTTAAACTGCCGTAGCTGTTGCGCCCGGGATTGGCGGCTCCTACACTCCAACTGGAAACGGCTTGGTGTGCGTTTCTGAACCCACCGAGAGTCCCGCAAAACGCCCTTGCAGCAGCGACATCAGGCCCGTACACCAATACCCGATGACGAACAAAAGCAGAAACGGAACAGTGAAGTAGTTTTCATTATCGATGGCGTAATAAACGGTCAGCGCGAAATAGCAACCAATGGCCAACTCAACCCACGGAACCCATTTCAGGCGCTTGCGGTATTTGGTGGCGCGAATTTTATCTTTCTTTGTTTCGACCCGATACTTCGGGGTGCGCACAAACGACGTCTCCCGCCCCACCAACGCCTCCAGCACCGCGCGCGTGTTGGTGATGGTCAAGCCAATTCCCAGAGCCATCAGCAGCGGCAGGTAAAGCAGCGAGCGCATCCACGTCTTCGGAAATAGTTCTTTCTGCGAAACCAGATAAAAACTGGAAATGGAAAATGTCGAAGCCATGAACAGAGGCAGGTCGATATAGAGCATCTGGAACCACCCCTGATAAAAGCGGATGACCATGGCGGGCAGCAGCAGCACCGAAAGGACGATCATCAGCGGATAACTCAGGTTCGCGGTCAGGTGATACCAGGCTTCAATTTTCTGGTGGCGCGAAACGTCGCTTGAGAGAATCTTGGGCAAAATTTTCTTCGAAACCTGGATCAAGCCCTTCGCCCAGCGCGCCTGCTGCGTTTTGAACGCGGTCATCTCCACCGGCAATTCGGCCGGACATTCCACATCCTGCAGATAAACGAATTTCCATCCTTTCAATTGTGCGCGGTAGGAGAGATCCGTGTCTTCGGTGAGCGTGTCGTGCTCCCAGCCTCCGGCTTCATCAATCGCCTTGCGCCGCCACATTCCGGCCGTACCGTTGAAATTGAAGAAGACTCCGCTGCGGGCGCGACCGGAGTGTTCGAGCACAAAATGGCCATCGAGCAAGATTGCTTCGACCTGAGTGAGCAGAGAATAGTTGCGATTGATATGCGTCCAGCGCGTCTGCACCATGCCCGTTTTCGGATCGGTGAAATGGTGAATGCACTTCAGGATAAAATCTGGGGGCGGCACAAAATCGGCGTCGAAGATGGCGACAAACTCACCCTTGGACGTCTCCAGCCCGGCTGCGAGCGCGCCCGCCTTGAAGCCTTCGCGGTTGGGGCGGTGAATATATGTCACCGGATGGCCAAGCGCGGCGTAACGTTCAACCAAAATACGCGCGACTTCGACAGTTTCGTCTGTTGAATCGTCGAGCAATTGAATGTCGAGCTTCTCGCGCGGATAGTCAATCCGGCAAACGGCATCGAGCAGCCGGTCGACGACATACTGCTCGTTGAAAATCGGCAACTGCACCGTCACACGGGGCAACTCGTCAAAGTAGCCGGGCGGGCCGGTGGTCTTGTTCTTGCGCTTCTTATAATAAAGATAAACCAGCCAATAACGATGGCCGCCATAAGCCGCCAGAATAATCAGCACAATGAAATAAGGGATCAGCAGCGCGAGGTCGAAAGCATTGACCTGATAAAGCCCCTGAAAAGTCTTATCCAAAAAATGCTGGCGAAGGTAAGGCCCCAGGCCTTTTGAGGCAAAGAACGCCGCCAGCGCGGAAGGTTGGAGGAGCAGAAGCATTAACGTCCGGGGAAAAGATTAAGACTCAGCATTGTAAATGATGGAGCGGCAATGGGTTCGCCGATTCGCATAATCGAATCAGCGGGGATTTCAAACGCTTATCAGTCTGAACTAGCACAAAAGTGCTATTGACGGGTCACAGCCGTGCCATTGAATCCTTCCGCTGGTTACCGCTACATTGAAGCAGACAACGGCGAGCCACGTTGGGGTGTATCCCTGTGCATTCGTCGAAGGGGCGTGATTGTGATTCGAGCAATAAATCGTTTTTGGAATGACGAGAGCGGTCAAGACGTAGCTGAGTATGCTGTGATGTTGGCCGTGATCCTGGTAATTGTAGTGGGTACGGTGCGGCTCATAGGAAGCAATGCCAACTCCGTGTTTTCGCAAGTCAGCAGTCAGATCGCATCGCAATAGGTCGCGTTTCTTCTCCGCAGATAAAGTATCTCGCCGGAAATTCACCCGCATCATTTTCGATCCTGGCAAAACAGTTTGCTCCAGCGAAGCGCAGTCTACTTATCGGCTTGGCAGTATTCCATAAAGTAAATCTTTACTGGGCGGGCGGGGGCGTCACAGCCGATTTCTCGGGCGGAGCCTGGGGCGCTGATTTCTCCGGAGACGACGGCGTCCCGTAGCGCGTCAGGAAGGGATAGAAGGGCGTCACTTCAAAGGGCATTTTCTCAGCGGCCATCGAAATTGAAGCAGGCTTGGTCTTGATCAGCTCGAGTTGATCGCTCCAGGGATTGACCTTGACGCGCCCGCCCAGTGGAAGAGCGGCGAGCTGATCGATCCTGTTTGGCTCAAATTGCGGCGAATTCGTCATCACTGACGACATTCGTATGGTATCGCCCTTGAGCAGCCTGTCGCCCAGATGTGGACTGATCAGGTTCTTCAGTTCTGGAGAGCGTGCATGCATCGCCTTCAGGAAAAGGCCGGCGTTGCCCATCTTGTCCTTGTAGGGAGAGTTGCTGAGCAGCTCAAATGCTTTCTTGTCTGCGGCGGCCTCTTCACTGGGATCGCGGGCAAAATCCAAACGCTGAAATGTGCGCTCGTCGGGAAAGAACATGCGATCGTTGAAGGCGAGCCTGGTATCGGTGCGGTGCCCAAGCGCGATGTGCGCCAATTCATGCGTCAGAATCATGGCCAGAGAAGCTTCATCGGGGAGAACATCGATTAGCCCGCGGCTCATGACAATGGTGTGCCCAATTGAAAAAGCCTCCAGCGGCGTGGTCAGCAATACACGGCACCGGATCTCGGGTTGAATATCGAGGTTGTTGGTTACCAGCACATTGTCCACAACCGTCTGTAGAACCTTATCCATCTCGCCTTCAGGCGCGACCAGCCCGATCTGCTGCAGACGGTCGATCACATTATTTTCCGCCTGCCGTTCCCATGCGCGCTGGGCTTCAATAGGAGTTGCATCCTGCGCCTTCTCGCTGCGGTCCTGCACCGCCTGCGGCGCGTCGACTGTTATTTCCGTGAACTCCGAGTTGTGACGGAATTCCTTCAGGTCATAACCCCAAAGGCGGGTCTGCGCCTTGTAGAAAAGGTTCTGGCCGATGCGGGATTTGACGTCGGATTCTTCGGAGTAGATCTGCGATGGCAGCCAGAGCCCGGGACGCAGATTCTGGCGCCAGCTGTCAAAGTGCAGATAATAACCATTGCGGGGGTGAGGGGTATAGGTTCCATTGAAGCGGACGATGTTGTAATCCTGATCTTCGATCCAGATGCGTCCCACGAAACGTCCGCCGCGCGCATGCTTTTTGGGAACGACGTCCATCACGATGCAGCGCACCTCGCCAAGAAATTCTCGCCGCACGTAAGTGAAATCGTAATACTGATGCTGAAAGTCCTCATCCAGGACCACCATCTGCGCAAAGCCCAGCGGCAGAAACTTCATGGTGTAGGTGTTGCTGAACCTGCTGAGCATGCGTTTGCCAAGCCCCGAGGTCGTCGGCGCATCAAACATTCGGTCGCCGGCTGCGCCCCCAGTCATATCCAGGCGGCCGAGAAAATACACGTCACTAGTGGGCACGGATCCCAGATCCTTGTCGTTTCTGAGGTTTTGCAGATAGGTTTCCACCAGCGGATGCATCTGCTTCATCTGCGCCAGGAACGCATGCTCGCGTTCCACGGTGCGATCAATGACCTGATCGAAGCTCGACGGAGCTCCGGAGGAAGGTGTGGAGGAAGACGGCGCAGTGGTGGCATCTTCCGCCGGAGACTGGGGCTGCGGCGCGTTCTGGCCTAATAAAGTCTGGGCGGTAATGCCGAGGAAAAAAGTGATGGCGATCGCCAGGGTGAGTGGGGATTTTGTGTGTTTCATTGTCCTCAAGAAGCAAGCTGAAACACGACGTGCACCACGGCCTCAAAATCGGCGGGGCGCCCATCTCTCAGCGCTGGTTTAAACTGCATTTTCTCCGCGGCGCGAATGGCGGATTCATCCAATCCGTGCCCCAATCCTCGCACAACCTTCACGACCTTGATCTGGCCGTTCGCCGTGAACATGACGTCGAGCAAAACCTCGCCTTCAACTTTTAGCTGACGGCCCTCATCAGTGTAAACCGGACGCGGCTTAAATGTGATCTCAGCAGGTACCGTCTTAGCTACGGGCTCGTCGCTCTTTGGCTTGGGGGCGCTCTTGACCACATCGGCATCGCCGAATCCAGCCTGGCGAACTGTGCCGCGCGATGCCGAGAGCGTACTTGAATTGTCTCCTGTGGCTACGCCATTGCCGAAGCCAGCGCTGGCGACCACTCCTCGCGCTCCATGCGACCCGCCAGTTCCGTTGCCATAGCCTGGGCCACTGGGCATGTCGAAGCTGCCCGCTTGGTTGATGGTGACCGCTCGGCCGTGATTATCCTGTGCGGGCACGCCATTGGGGTCCCCAAAGCCGCCGGTCTGCACCTTCTGCGGCGCGGCGGCGATGGTTGGAGTGGCTGAACTTCCAGCCGAGAAAACGTTGGTCTTAACCAGTTCTCTTGGAATAACAGGCTTTGCGTCCGGCAGCTTTTCTTTTGGAACTGCGACCGCTATTTTCGGAGGTTCCACGTCCGCGACGGGTGTCTTTTTGTGTGGCGCAATTTCCGCTGGAACCCGCAGTGCGTCAGGCCGGGGAATTACAGCCTCGATTTTCGGTGTGGGAAAATTTCTTACCGGCGCCGGCTTTTGCGGCACGGGCGGCGGAGTGCTGACCAGGCTTATGAAATGGTAGTCATGCGTCGGGAGCACCAGAATTTCCGGATGCGCAATGGCGGCAATCACCATGATCGCCATCACCGCTGATTGAATGCCATAACTGAGGATGAACCTTCCCCAGCGTGTGCCGGGCTCGGGAAGAAGTCCTAAGGTTAGATCGGAAACCTGCGACGCCATAACGCTTACCTCAAACCCCTATGCCAGCGCATTTCAGATTAAGATGCAACGGCCCATCCGTGGGGTGTAAATTATGCGTAAGGAATTGGCGAGACCTCGAAATCCAGCATGGCAACACCGCGCCTAGCAAGGCTCAACCCTCTCCCGTAGTCTTTAAATGCACGCCGAAGGCCACTTTCAAGGCGGCTCGTCGCTGGTAAGGTGTTGTGGTCCGGTCTTTTCCGCTGGATGGATTGCATGGTACCAGATTCCGAACGGGTGCCTGCAAGGTTTTTCCTATTTGTACGGGAAAAATAGGGTGGAGAATTACCAATTTTGAGCGGCGCGAACGCGATGTTGCGGATGCCTGGGTTGCCCTGAACTCAGGGCCGAACAAAATCCTAGTCTTCGTCTTCTGGATCGTCGATCTTGATGCGCAGCGATCGCAGAAATTTCAAATCCTGATCGCTGATCTTGAGTTCGGGATTCGTGCTTAAGGTGGATACGAGCGAGGTCTTTTCGGGGGTGCGCTCGCCTTGCTTGCTTACGCCGATGGTAGCTTCGAGCACAAGAAAGATGTCATAGCCGCCTTCCTTGATGCGGGCCACGACTTCGGCGATTTGTTCGGAATCCGAGAGCGACCCGTTAATGGCTTCCCCCAGTTCCTTCATTAGCTGCTTCAGTTGTTGATCCACCGAGCCCCCTCGCCAGCTGAAGACACACTGCCAATACGCAGAAGAACTACCAACATCACAGTCGCCTGTGATCTCAACCACAACTATTGTACGCTTGGCCGCTGCTAAAATCGACAGAATGATTATGGCCCAATTAGGGGGGAAACTCGGAGTTATCGCGCGTGTGGCTTGGCAACAAATGCGCCGCAGCCGCATGGGCGGCGCTCTTATCAAGGGCTTACAGGCGACCGCCGGTTCGTTTGGCAAAGTGTTGCACCAGCTTTGGCTGGAAGTTACCGGATTTACATTTCTGGCGGTCGCGGCCATCGGCGTAGTAACCGGCATGCGCGAGTATGGCAAACTTCATGCGGGTCAAGCCGCTGGCCCCGGCAGATTGATCCTGGCTGTCTGCTTCACGCTGTGCTTTGCCTGGTTCGGCCTGAGTTCGTTCTGGCGCGTTCGTAGAAGGAAAAGAGCTTAAGAATATCGCGGTGAAGTTTTTCCGTGTTTTCCAGGCTACGCGTCCCCTATGCATTAGGTGGTTGAGAGGTTTCCATGACCCATCCCGTCAACAGCGCCGAACCTCCCGCTAAATTTCCTGCGCAATCGAAGTCCGAGCTGCCCGATGCTCAAACCTCCTCGCACATTCCCGTGCAGGCGCTTTACACACCCGCCGATCTTGCCGGATGCGATTACGACCGCGACCTCGGCTATCCCGGGGAATTTCCGTTCACGCGCGGGGTGCAAGCCACAATGTATCGGGGACGCCTCTGGACCATGCGTCAATACGCCGGCATGGGTGACGCCGAGGAATCCAACAAGCGCTACAAATATCTGCTCGCCAATGGCACAACGGGTCTCTCGGTCGCTTTCGATCTCCCCACGCAAATCGGCCTCGACTCCGACAACGCGCTAGCCGTGGGCGAAGTCGGCAAGGTCGGCGTGGCTATAGATTCCGTCGAAGACATGCAGCGCCTCTTCGACGGCATCGACCTCACGAAAATTTCGACATCGATGACCATCAACGCCACGGCGTCGATTCTGCTCGCGCTGTATGTCGCCGTCGCCCGCCGCCAGGGAGCCGACATCCGCAAGCTCTCCGGCACCGTTCAGAACGACGTGCTGAAGGAATACATCGCCCGTGGCACTTATATTTATCCGCCTCAGCAGGCCATGCGCATCATCACCGACCTATTTGCCTGGACCAACGAAAACGTTCCCGACTGGAACACGATTTCCATCTCCGGCTACCACATGCGCGAGGCCGGATCGACCGCTGTGCAGGAAGTCGCGTTCACCCTGGGCAACGGCATTGCTTATGTCGAGGCGGCAATCAAGGCCGGACTCGATGTAGACAAGTTCGCGCCGCGCTTGTCGTTCTTCTTCAATGCGCACAGTAATTTTCTGGAAGAGGTGGCGAAATTCCGCGCGGCCCGCCGCATGTGGGCGAAGATCATGCGCGACCACTTCAAAGCGAAGAGTCCCAAATCCTGGATGCTTCGCTTCCACACGCAAACTGCCGGGTCCACGCTCACCGCGCAGCAACCAGAAAACAACATCGTCCGCACCGCGATTCAGGCGATGGCCGCCGTCCTCGGAGGCACGCAATCGCTGCACACGAATTCGTTCGATGAAGCGCTCGCCCTTCCCACTGAAGCATCGGCAAGAATCGCGCTGCGCACGCAGCAAATTATTGCCTACGAATCGGGCGCGCCACAAACTGTCGACCCGTTAGCCGGCTCTTATTATGTCGAGTCACTAACAAACGAGATCGAGAACCGCGCCAATGACTATGTCGAAAAAATCCACGCCATGGGTGGCATGCTTAAGGCTATCGAGCGCGGATACGTGCAGCAGGAAATCCAGAACGCCGCCTACGAATACCAGCAGGCGGTCGATCATGAGCAGGCAATCGTCGTTGGCGTGAACCGCTTTCAGATTGGGGAAGAGAAGTCGATCCCAATCCAGCGCATCGATCCCGCGCTCGAACCGAGGCAGGTGGAGCGCCTCCGAGCGCTGCGCGCCAAGCGCAATCCCGAAACCTGGCAAGCCGCGATCCGCGCCGTCGAAGACACAGCTCGTACCGGCGACAACCTCATGCCGCGCATCCTCGCCGCCGTCGAAGCCAACGCGACGGTCGGCGAAATCTCAGACGCCATGCGCAAAGTGTATGGGGAATATAAAGAAGCAGTAGTAATCTAATTGGCAATCCAGAACGTCATCTTCACACGCTTTTGGAATTTGCTCTCATTAACTGGTTGATAACCGGATTTCTCAGGGGGAACCGCTTATCCTCTTTTGGCTTGGGTTGGCGGAGTGTTACTCCACCGTCTTGTAATCGCAGGCCGTGCGGCAATCCTCGCAGTACATTAGGCCATCGGTGCAGAGTCGGACGCCCATCATCGACCGGCACAGGATGCAAAACTTGTCGCATATGCACTTTGCTTCCAGATGCTCACACTGCGCGCACACGACCGGAGTCGCGCCCGTTTTCGATGACTGCATCGATGACTGACTCATTCTTCGAGTCTAGAAGGATAGGCCGCCCGGCAAGAAATGACCGAGGTAACGGGAAAAGGTCTTCGCTGTCAGTCTCAGCTCTTGGGAACATCCTGCGGCTTCGAATGCTAAGCTCGCCAACAAAATCTGTCGACTTCGTTTCCAGTCCTGTGTTTGCTTCTCCGGGCACCTGGGACCTGACGCCTGAGAGCTGTCCCGTCCTTGCTGCCCCTCCCGCGCCAGTGATAACTTAATGAGTTCCAGATTCTGGCAGGCCCAGCCACTGTCGATTGAGGTTTTCTTGTCCGTCGCTCCCGTCGTTCCGCCTATAGTCCGTAAAACCGCGCTGAATGCCGTCCATCGCCAGATGGGCGCCAAGATGGTCGAGTTCAACGGCTGGGATATGCCTGTCGAATATCCGGCCTCCATTGGTTGCGGCATCGTCAAGGAGCATCTCGCCGTCCGCAACGGCGTGGGCATTTTCGATGTCAGTCATATGGGCGATATACGGCTGGCTGGGCCCGGCGCTCTCGCCGCGGTTCAGCACATCTCCATGAACGATGCCTCGCGCCTCGCCATTGGCCAAGCGCAATATTCCGCGCTGCTCTATCCCCAAGGCACTTTCGTCGATGATGTGATCGTTCACCGCATGGGCGAAGATGAATACCTGCTGGTGATCAACGCCGGTACGCGCGAAAAGGATTTCAACTGGGTGCGCGACAACACGCGCCAGTTCGATTGCCTGGTGGAAAATCTTTCCGATGACTACACACAGATTGCGATCCAGGGACCCAAAGCCGTCGATCTAATAGAGAAGCTGCACCATGAGTTCATCGACGTTCCGGTCAGCGATGCGAACTCTCCATTCCAAAAGCTCAGGATCGATGCCGACTTCCGGTCGCTGAAGTTTTACTGGATCACGCAGGGCAGAACCATGGCGACGCGCAGAGGCGCCGACCGGCTTTTCGATTCGAAAACGCTGATTGGCCGCACCGGCTACACCGCCGAAGATGGATTCGAAATCTACATCCCATCCGACGAGGCGATCAGCGCGCACGTCTGGTATGGATTGCTCGCCGCCGGCAGGGAGTTCGGCGCTGTCCCGTGCGGGCTGGGGGCGCGCAACACGCTGCGCCTTGAAGGCAGGCTACCGCTCTACGGACACGAAATCTCCGACACCATCAACGTCTGGGAAGCCGGCCTCGACCGTTTTATTAAAATGGAGAAGCCGGAATTCATCGGTAAAGCAGCGCTTGAGAAGGCGCGCGCCGACGGATTGAAGCGCACACTGGTGGGCCTGGAAATGATCGACCGCGGCATCGCCCGCGACGGCTATAAGATTCTGGATTCGAACGGCAGCGAGATTGGCTATGTCACGAGCGGCAGTCCCGCGCCGTTCCTCAAAAAGAATATTGCGTTAGCCTATGTGCCGCCACAGCACGCAGAAATTGGCAGCACTGTGCTAGTAGAAATCCGCGGCCAAGGGGTGAAGGCGCAAGTAATTCCGACGCCGTTCTATAAGCGTCCGAAGAAGTGATATGCGTCGCGGCAACTGGCAAGTGTAGCGCCGGGAGAACGTAGCGCCGACGATCGAGAGGGGACTTGCGCCACGCGGAATAAGCAGTAAAGAGTCGCCATACACGAAAGACACTAAAGCTAGGAGTCACAACTTAAATGTCATACCCGACCGACCGCAAATATACAAAAGAGCACGAATGGATCAGCAACGACGGCAAAATCGGCATCACTGCCCACGCTCAGGATTCGCTGGGTGACATCGTATTTGTCGAACTGCCCAAAGTGGGCGCTGAGCTTTCCGCCGGCAAGACTTTCGGCACAGTCGAGTCGGTGAAGGCAGTTTCCGATCTTTATGCCCCAGCGTCGGGCACAGTCACCGAAGTCAATGGCGAGCTGGCCACCGCTCCCGAGCAAGTAAATAAAGATGCCCACGCCTCCTGGATGGTGAAGATCGCCGTAAAAGATCCGGCCGAACTGAATGGATTGCTTTCTGCGGCCGATTACGAAAAATTTGTAAGTGAAGAGGCAGCACATTAACAGCATCGCAGAGATCACAGGTCAGATTGCAGAGGTTGAGGCGTTTGCGAGCGTGAGGACTGCGATCGAAGCGAATGGGACGGGAGTTCGCATCCGAATCCCCGAGCCGGGTTCTTTGCGTCCAAGGATCTCCATTCCAGCAATGAATGCATTTATCCCGCGAGGGCAAACTGCAAGCGGAGGATTTTACTTCTGCAATCTAAGTGCCTCAGGCCACCTAGCCGCTCCACGTGCCACAATCGAAGCGCCGGTTGCCGACATCAAATAAGGTTCCTATGAGATATCTGCCCAAATCTCCTTCCGATCGCGAATCTATGCTTAAGGCGATTGGCGTTCGCTCCGTCGACGATCTGTTTGCGCCCATTCCCGCCGAATATCGTCTGAAGCGCGATCTCGTCGTTCCGCGCCAAATGGCCGAGTCCGAAATCGTCGATTTTTTCAAACAACGCGCTCAGGAAAACGGTGAAGGTTATACCAGCTTTCTCGGCGCGGGAGCCTACTTTCATTACCGCCCCGTCGTCATCGATGCCCTCGTGCAACGCGGCGAGTTCCTCACCTCCTACACGCCGTATCAGGCTGAATTCGCGCAGGGAACTCTGCAGGCGATTTTCGAATTTCAAACCATGGTCTCCGAGCTGACCGGCATGGATCTGGCCAATGCCTCCATGTACGACGGCTCAACCGGCGCGGCCGAATCCGTCATGATGGCGGTTCGCATCACCGGCAAGCAAGGAGCCGTCGTCGCGCGCACGCTGCATCCCGAGTACCGCGAAGTCATTGAGACGTACGCCAGGCATCAAGGCATTCCGCTGAGCACGGTTGCCTATGCCGACTCCGGGCGCATCGATCTCAAAGCGCTCGAAGCTGCAATCACCGACGAGACGGCCTGCGTGTTGATCCAGTCGCCGAATTTCTTCGGCACCATAGAAGATGTTGATGCCATCGCCGAAATCGCGCACAAGCGCGGAGCGTTGCTGATCGTCTCGATTGCAGAAGCCGTTTCGCTCGGCATTGTCGAGCCACCGCGCTCCGCCGACATCGTCTCCATGGAAGCGCAGTCCTTCGGCGTGCCGCTCGGTTTCGGCGGCCCGTACTGCGGCGTGCTCGCGACCAAAGATAAATTCGTTCGTCAAATGCCCGGCCGTCTCGCCGGGCAGACCGTCGACAAAAACGGCAAGCGCGGATTCGTCCTCACCCTCGCCACGCGCGAGCAGCACATCCGCCGCGAGAAAGCCACCTCAAATATCTGCACCAATCAGGCTCTAGTCGCGCTCATGGTGAATATCTTCATGACCGTCTATGGGAAAGTCGGCCTCCGCGAGTTGGCCAAACAAAATCTGGCCAAGACCGCCTACGCGGCCGATCGTTTTTCGAAAACCGCTAAGGTGCTATTTTCTGGGTCTCCACGCTTCAACGAATTCGTCGTCGAAAGCAGCGAAGATCCCTACGCCATAAATTCGCGCCTGCTGGGGCACAAAATCATCGGAGGCTTGCCGCTGAAGAAGTTTTATCCCGAGTTAGGCAATGCAGCTTTGTGGTGCTGCACCGAACTAACCACCCGCTCAATGATCGACACCGCCGTAGGCTTGGTTGCCGAGAGCGAACGCGGCATGCGAAGTATGAAGGAGGTCGAGGAGGAGGTCGCGCGTTGAGTTGTGCTGCGCGCATTTCAGAGATTTGTTGTAACTTGCCATCCTGCGATGAATTTATTGTGATCGGTAATCCTGAGCGTAGCGAGTCGGAGCGAAGCGTCAAAGCGCGAGTCGAAGGACCCCTACTCGTTCAAGTTCTGTCGAGCCGTTTCGAGGCGTTCTCACGATGCACCAGCCGCACAGAGCGGCGTAAGAATTCAGCCCACGGCGCAAGCCGCGGCTAGGCGCAAACAAGTCAACCAGCCCCGGCAGGGGTGAAAGAAATGAACTCATGAAACATCAAACCCGCAAAGCCACGCGCCACATCAGCCAGAACGAAGGCCTCATCTTCGAAAAGTCCTCTCCTGGCAAAGCCGCCTGGAAACTTCCGCCGCTCGACGTGCCGGAAGTCGACACGACGAAACTCCTCGGCAAGCAGGAACGTAAAGACCTAGGCACCATGCCAGAAGTCTCGGAGATCGAAATCATCCGCCACTTCACGCGCCTTTCCACCTGGAATTACGCCATCGATCTCGGCATGTTCCCGCTCGGCTCCTGCACTATGAAATACAATCCGCGCGTCAATGAATTTGTGTCGCGCGTCGAAGGCCTCGCCAACGGCCACCCCTATCAGCCCGAAAAAATTTCGCAAGGCGCGCTCCGCATCCTGAAAACACTCAGCGATTGCCTCATCGAAATCACTGGCATGGACGCCATCACGCTTCAGCCCGCCGCCGGAGCTCACGGAGAACTCACCGGCCTCCTCCTAGTCCGCGCCTATCACCAATCCAAGGGCAACGCCCGCAAAAAAATTCTGATCCCGGACTCCGCCCACGGCACCAATCCCGCCACGGCCGCCACGGTCGGCTACGCGGTTGAGAATCTGAAATCCAATGACCGCGGCATGGTTGACGTCGCCGCCCTTGCCGCGCAAATGAACGAAGACGTGGCCGCGCTCATGGTTACCAACCCCAACACGCTTGGGGTATTCGAGCAGGAGATTCACAAGATCGCCGAACTGATGCACGCCAAGGGTGGTCTGCTCTATATGGATGGCGCGAATATGAACGCGCTCGTTGGCAAAGCCCGGCCCGGCGACTTCGGCGTTGACGTGATGCACCTCAATCTGCACAAAACTTTCTCCACGCCTCACGGCGGAGGCGGTCCGGGCTCCGGTCCCGTTGCAGTCAAGAAAATTCTCGAGCCATTTCTGCCCACGCCCATCGTCATCACCAAGCCCGACGGCACGCTCGGCTTCGAGTACAACCGTCCGCACTCCGTCGGCCGTGTGCGTGCCTTTTATGGCAACTTTGGAATGTTCATCCGCGCGCTCGCCTACATATTTGCCAACGGACCCGACGGTCTCCGTCAAACCACCGAAGACGCCGTGCTCAATGCCAACTACATTCGCAAGGGACTCGAAGGCACTTACGATCTGCCTTATGACACTCCCTCAATGCATGAGGTCGTATTCAGCGATAAAGTGCAATCGAAAAAAGGCGTCCGCACCATGGATCTCGCCAAACGCCTCATCGATTATGGATTCCATCCCTACACGACCGCATTTCCCCTGATTGTTCCAGGCGCGCTCATGATCGAGCCCACGGAGAGCGAGCCAAAAGAAGAGCTGGATTTATTTATTGAAGCGATGAAGTCAATAGCCGAAGAAGTGGAAGAAGATCCGCAGTTCGTGCTCGACGCGCCGCACAACACAAGGATCCAGCGTCTGGACGAAACCGCCGCCGCGCGCAAACCGATCCTCCGCTGGAAGCCCGAGAACGTTGGGTAGGACCTGGCCGCCGATTCCCATCTACCGCCCTTGCTTCTCTCTATACATGGCAGCATCGGCCCGTTCAATCATCGAGTGGACGGTGTCGCCTGCTTGCCATTCCGTAAATCCCGTCGCTGCGTCCACGGCCAACTGAACCTCACCCGTGCCTTTCCCCGGACGAATTGTGTAATTCCCAAAAACCCATTTTTTCATCCGTTCGAGTTGAGCCTTTGCTCCGGCGGCGTCGCATTCCATGACGACAATGAACTCATCTCCGCCCCAGCGGCCGACAAGATCGGTGGCGCGCATACTTGACCGCAGTTCCTGGGAAAACTGTTGCAGCAGATTGTCCCCCGCCAAATGTCCGTATTTATCATTCACCTGTTTAAAACGATTCAGATCCAAAAGCATCACGCAAAACGGTCGCCCGGCGGCAATTCGCGCCTCGATGCGGTCTTCGGATTTGCGCCGGTTGGCGAGGCCAGTCAAGGGATCGCGCAGCGCCATCTCTTCGACTTTTTTCAGCCGTGTTTCGTAGGTGGAAACCTGCATCTTCAGATTTTCCACTACCTGCTCACTGTCCTGTCCCATCTTCTCAACGTAGATTTTCAATTCAGCCGCTTGCGCCGTCAGCGATGTTCGCACTTGCGCCAGATCCTCCAAGTTAGAGATGGTTCGCAGCCGCGTAGTTAGTTGCTGGAAATGGGCCGTGTACCGCTGGTCTCGTTCGCCCACCGATTGTGCGGCCTGCGCCAGCATGATCAGCAGTTCTTTCACTTCCGTGGCTTTCGCCTTGAAGTGCTCTGCAGTCCTCTCGCCCCATTGCCGGAGTTCTTCATCGGCGAGCGTTCCCATCTCAGCCAGCATCGCCGGAGAAAAATCATCGCCGAGACGCCGGGCCAATGCGCCTAGCGTCTCCTGCAAATCCGATCCCACCGCGGGGCAGGCGCGAACGCCGCTCTCTCCCATCGCTCTCAAGACCGTGCGGTACGATTCCAGGCAGACGCGCAGCAGTTCCGCCGGATCGGGATCACTCGAGCGGGCTTCCTTCACTTCCATTTCCAGATATTTTTTTAATGAGATCATTTTTTAAAATGAACAGATTGTTAATTGAATAGCTAACGGTATTTAAGCGTGCAAGAGCGAATGGTCGATGACATGGCTACTATCGGCACTCGAAGCCTAAAATCGCATAGAAAGTGGCCGCCTTCCGCCGGGTTCGATTGATCCTTCGATGTAGAACTTTGGATATATTCTCAAACCCTACGCCTCGAAGGTAGTAGAGCGCGAGTGCCATGTGTAACAGAACGCAGGAGTGCAAAGAAATTTGGACCACCTAGCCCACGAATGGTTCCTGGTCTAATGCGTGGGACTCTGTTGAGGTTTTGCTCATTCCAAGAAAGAGGTTCATGTCAGGCCGTCATAGATGGCCAGATTCCTCTCAGCACCCACGTCCGCATGGTTTAAGATTTTCTAGCGATGACCGATCACACCCCAAATCGCGATCAGGCTGAAGGCCACTACTATGCCGCGCTCGATCACGTCGCCGAAGGCCGCGACCAGCAAGCCGTCGAGGAGTACCAGCAGTCTCTCGCCGCCGACCCTACATTCACCGACGCCCTACACGGCCTGAGCCGCGCTCTGCAAAATCTCAATCGCCTCGACGAAGCTATCGAGGTCTCGCAGCGCATCTCCGCTCTCGATCCCGACGACGTCCTTGCTCACACCAGCCTTTCCATCCTTTTTCAGAAGAAAGGAATGGTTCCCGAAGCCGAAGCCGAAGGCAACAAGGCCAGAGTCTTGGGATGGAAGCAGCAGCTGAAGAAAGGGACTTAGGGTCCACGTCACGCATGTGAGAGCGATGAGCTTGCACTGCCGCCCAACCTTGCTATAATCTCGCAAAGTTTTTAGCTTCGCGATTTTCCACAGCAGCGGAGATTTCGCGCCACGCATGCCAAGTTAATCAATAGGCGTCCAACGAGCGCCGCGCTAAAGGAAATGAAGTGATGAATCGCAATCGAATCCTCATTGCCGCAACCTTGCTCGCCGTACTGTTGGTGCCGGCGATCGCGCTTTCTGCTGACACCAAGACTGCCAGTGACCACGCTGCCGATAACGCCGCAGCTGCCAATGGTGCGCTTGCCAAGAATAGCGCGTCCGAACGCGAATCGGCAGAAGAGGCCTTTGCCAAAAAATGGATCGCTGCCTGGAATTCTCACAATCCCGAGAAAATGCTGCCGCTGTTTGCGGACGACATCGTCTACGAAGACGTGGCGTATGGAGAAATAAGTCACGGGCATACGGAGCTGCGCAAATTCGCGGCGGATGAGTTTGAAGCTGTTCCCGATCTCGATCTGAAGCTTCTGCATGCGTCCGTCGCGAACAATCACGCAACCATCGAATGGAGTTTCAGCGGCACCGATAAAGGCATCTACAAAAGCGGCAAGAAGTTTACCGTGCGAGGCGTGAGCGTGATTGATCTTCGCGGCGGCAAGATCGTCCGCAATCTCGATTTCTACGATTCAGCGGCAATCATGCGTCAAGCTGGAGTGTTGCCAGCGCAATAATAAATAAATGCGCGGCTTTCTTGGCTGTCGAGCGCCACATTCAGGGAATCCTTATGAAACCAGAAACAACCTCGGAGCGGGACACAGCGCAACTCGAGGCTCTCGGTTATGACTCGAAGTTCGAGCGCTCAATGAGCCTGTGGGCTAATTTCTCACTCGGCTTTACTTATTTGTCGCCGGTGGTCGGTGTCTACACTGTCTTCGCCTTCGCCATTTCCACCGGCGGACCGCCCATGTTCTGGAGTTACTTATTCGTGGGCCTCGGACAGTTACTGGTCGCCCTCGTGTTCGGCGAAGTGGTTTCTCAGTTCCCAATCTCAGGCGGACTTTATCCCTGGGCGCGCCGATTGGTAGGCAAGCGCTGGGCATGGATGGCAGGCTGGGTCTATCTATGGGCATTATTCACCACCATTGCTGCGGTCGCGGTCGGCGGAGCGCCGTATGTAGCGCAGTTGTTCGCCATTAAAGCCAGTCAGGCGGGAGAGGTTGCGATCGCAGTGGCCATGATCGCAATTACTACCGCGCTGAATCTCAGTGGCACGAAACTCTTAGCACGCGTCGCCATGTTTGGTTTCATATGCGAGTTGGTAGGGGCCATCGTCGTCGGCGGTTATCTATTGATCTTTGCCCGCCACCAGAGCTTTCACGCCCTGTTTGAGAGCTTTGGCCTCGGCAATGGAAATTACCTGCCCGCATTCCTTGCTTCGAGTGTGGCCGCTATGTTTTGTTACTACGGCTTTGAGGCCTGCGGCGACGTGGCCGAGGAAACTCCCGATGCTGGCCGCGCAATTCCGAAGGCCATGCGGATGACCATCTACATCGGCGGATTTGCCGCCATGCTGGTTTGTCTGGCTCTTGTACTCGCAGTGCCCGACTTGAACGCGATCTTCTCTGGAAAAGACACCGACCCTGTAGTTACAGTCTTGCGCGCGGCAGTAGGAGAACTCGGGCTGCGCGCCGTGATTGCCGTGGTCATGGTTTCATTCTTCTCCTGCCTCATCAGTCTGGAGGCAGCCACCAGCCGTCTGTTATTCAGCTATGGCCGCGACCGCATGATTGCGGGCGGCGGACAGCTCAGCAAGCTTTCCCCGCACACACGAATTCCGTTCACCGCGCTGCTGGTTGCGGGA
>JBAWBR010000095.1:0-13512 GCA_049589875.1 Terriglobales bacterium | reverse complement strand
GACCTGCGAATCGTAATCAACCATTCACAATCAAAGCATGCGTTAGAATCTCTTTTCGATTTCCGATAGCGAGCGAGGTGGAATGCCAGCCCAGATTCTCGATGGCGCCAAGTTAGCAAGTGAGATCCGCGCCGAAGTCGCAGCCGAAGTCCAAGCTCTCGCCGCGGAGGGCATCCGCCCCGGACTGGCCGTAATTCTGGTTGGGCAAAATCCGGCATCGGAGGTTTATGTCCGCGGCAAGGTCAAAAGCTCGCGGGAGGTCGGCCTCTATAGCGAGCAGCACTCTCCGGTCGAGTCCATTTGTACAGATGAGCTTCTTGCCTTGATCGATTCGCTGAACCAGCGCGACGAGATCGATGGCATCCTGGTGCAACTGCCGTTGCCGGCCCACATCGACTCGAAGAAAATTCTGCTCGCGGTCGATCCCGCGAAGGATGTGGATGGATTTCATCCGATGAACGTGGGGTATCTCTCCACGCAGCGGCCCGGGCTTGTGCCGTGCACACCCGCGGGCGTAATGGAGATTCTGCGTCGAAGCAATATTCCGGTCTCTGGCGCGGAGGCGGTGGTTGTGGGGAGAAGCGACATTGTGGGAAAGCCCGTGGCCATGCTTCTTCTCAACCAAAATGCCACCGTGACCGTCTGCCATTCGAAAACCCGTGACCTGCCCGCGGTATGCCGCCGCGCCGATATTCTTGTGGCCGCAATCGGACGCGCCGGCATGGTCACGCGCGATTTCGTCAAACCCGGAGCCACCGTCATTGACGTCGGTATTAATAAGGTGACGGACCGTGGTGACTTCGACCGCTTTTTTGGCGCAGGCGATTCGGGCCGCAACGCCAAGCGCCTGGAAAACTTTTTGGCGAAGGGATCGACGCTCGTCGGCGATGTGCATCCCGAAGTGGCGGAAGTAGCTGGAGCGATCACGCCAGTTCCCGGCGGCGTGGGCCCACTGACGATCGCCATGCTGATGTCGAACACGGTGAAGGCGGCGAAGCTGCGACGGGCATCGCCGGTACCCGCGCGGTCGTGATTACAAGTTGGGTAGCGATTAAGGATGGATTCATGCGGTTGACGTTCCTGTGCATTGCCGTCTTGGCAATCGCGTTTTGCCTTGCTTGTAGGGGGGCTGAGCCACCTCCCGTGATTGTCCATGTATATCGAGATTGGGCCAAGCCGTTCGCCAAGCCGCTTCGTCAGGCGGACCTACAATTTGGCTTGACGAAGCCGCATCTGAGAAGCGGGAAGAACGTCATGATCGCGACGATTGAAGGGCACTCGCTTGGCTTCACCCACGTGCTCGGTCAACTCGATCAAGACCAGCCCGCTTTGCTCGTGTTGGATACGGAACGCGATATCCCGAACGATGCGACCAGGCAGGAGCTGGGAAGTCCGATATTCGTGTGTGGAGGGCATCCGGCGTACATCGCAAACTGGGTTACAGGCGAGCAAAGGGAAGCAGCGACGATGTACCTCGCATACGTTTCGGCTCACTGCGGGACCGAATCAGCGAAGTAGGGAAAGTTTCCGAGATCGTCCCCCTGCGTGCCTCTACTTCTGCACTGTGCCCTGCCACCTGACTTTCTCCGTGCCTCCGTGTCTCCGTGGTAAATTCTCATCCGCGAGGTTTTCTTGCTAAGAATCGGCCTGACCGGCGGCATTGCCAGTGGGAAATCTGCCGTAGGTGAAATGTTCGTCAAACTCGGAGCGCACCTCATTCAGGCGGATGCCATTGCGCATTGGCTGATGGAGCCGGATCGTCCCGTTTATGACGAGATCGTGCGCGCATTTGGCCGGGAGATTCTCAATCCGGACCGCACTATCAATCGCTCGAAACTCGCTGAAGCCGCTTTCGGAGGAGGGGATACTTCAGCGTTGCCTCGCGTTCAAGAACTGAACGCTATTGTCCATCCCGCTGTTATTCGATATGAAAATGAATGGATGGATGAGATCGGCGAGCGCGATTTAAATGCCATCGCTATCGTGGAAGCAGCTCTTATTATCGAGGCGCACACAGCGGATCGTTTCGACCATCTGATCGTCGTCACTTGCCAGCCCGAACAGCGAGTGCGGCGCTTTGCCCTGCGCCAGCGTATCTCCGAAGATGCGGCGCGGGCTGAAGTTATGCGGCGCATGGCGGCTCAACTCCCAGACGAGGAAAAAATAAAAGCTGCCCACTTTGTGATTGATAACTCCGGATCGCTCGAATCCACCGAACAGCAAGTACACGATGTATTCAAAGCGCTGCGCAGCTTGCCGGCATAGCTGAAACAGAGAGCGGACCGCAGTGGCGCGGCCGGTCACCCCCGAGATCCGCCGACCTCCCGAATCCAGATTGCTTTTCCGGCACGCGCCTGCCACTTTGAGGGCGCTGCGAATCCGCGCATCCACACGAGTTCGCTCTGACATTCCGCCACCGGCCACAGTTTCTTTTCTCTTCCCGTTACGTGCCGGTCGCAGAGCTGATCTTTCACTTTTTTTTCTTTGCTCGTATTAGCCGGCCAATAACGATCGCCGGCCCGCCAGTTGCGGATTACAATCTTCGCGCCCAGCCCCACCGCATCAAGACGCGCCGGACTAAGCAGCGCTGGCCGCTCCTGCTCTGGCACGCTCTCCACATCGACGACCTCCGTCGTGACGCTCACCCCAAGCTCCGGAATAAAAAGCTTTCCTGGCACCGCCACCTCATATTGATAGCGGTGAACTTCAGGGCTGAGAGTTTCCAGCACCAGCTCGCTTCGCCCGCGCCGCACGATTCGCGAATTGGTTCTGTCGTCCGAAGGTGTCGCGCCAGCCGTCGGCAATCCGCCTTCTGTGCAGGCCGCGCCGGGTAGTTCAAATTTCCGCCCAGCGGGCCCACGCGCCAAATCCAGAATGTCTTCGATCAGCCGGAACGAAATGCCCGCCTCCGGAGCGTTCGCTTCGATCCATCCCCGTACCACCCGGCGCGCCGCTGCGAGGGGAAGCGCGCGCAGTTGCCGAACTTGAAGTGCCGCTCCATCTGAGTTGCGTGCAGGGGGATTGTCATCGCCGCCGCCCGCTTCCGTATTGTTGGCCGGCAATGCGGCATCAGGGAGTGAGTACTTATTGCTGGGTACAGGCGACGGTGTACCGGATACGAATTGCTGGCCTCGTGCGATTGAGAACGGGCGACTGAGTGCTGAAGATTGGGAACGGGTGACCGGGTATTGACTGCTCGCGAGTTCTTCCTCGGCTCGGGCAATTTCCGCAAGCTCGGCCATGTGTTCGACCGCTGCCGTTCCGAATTCTTTTTCAATTAGCGGCATCAGGCGCCGCCGCACGCGGTTTCGGAGGAAGGAAACATCGTCGTTTGACGAGTCCTCGCGCCAGTCCTGGCCGCGCGCGCGCAGATATTCCCGCAGATCCGCTCGCCAAAATCCGAGTAGCGGACGCACAACTTCCCCGCAAAAACTCGCTTCACTTATGCCGGACAATCCCCCATCCTGCAACCGGAGTCGAGGAAGAATTCCGGCAAGCCCGCGAATGCCTGTGCCGCGAAACATTCGTAGCAACACCGTTTCCGCCTGATCGTCCAATGTATGCGCGGTGGCGATCTTTGAGGCGCGGCCGGCGCGCGCGAGCTCCCGAAAAAACTGATAGCGCAACCGGCGCGCTGCGCTTTCGATTCCGGCTCCCTGTGGTGGATTCAGCGCCGCGGTACAGCTCGCGAATTCCAGTTCGCGATCCGACGCCAGTCTCGCTACAAACTGTTCGTCTTCGTCCGACTCGGTGCTTCGCAGCTTGTGATTCACGTGCGCGACTGAAAGCACAATACCGAGTTCATTCTGCAACTCAAGCAGGAGCAGGAGCAGCGCCACCGAATCGGCTCCGCCCGAAACTGCCACGGCCACGCGGTCGCCGGCACGCAGCAACTCGTTTTTTCGAATTGTCGTCAGCAGACGCACCGCCAGCTCGTGCATGGAGAAAATGGTACAGGAGAATCGGTAGCCAGTAGCAAGTTGCCCGTGTTCGGTTTGCGGCCCGATGCGATTCATGGCGACTACCTACTGAGAGAGCTATCCACTGGCCAGCGGCGACCGACGCTGCTATGATTTGCGCCATCCGATGTGGGCTGCGGCTCGTACTTCAAAGTGCGCGTACACTGAGCATGCCCGCCTGATATCTATGCATCGCTGGATCGGCAGATTCTTGTTGTTAGTCATGCTTTTTCCGGCTTTCGGGCCGTTGGCGCTGGCGCGCGTCTCCCCGGCGGAAGGCATGCACTGCATGCGACGGCCTCTCGCGGCGGTGCGGGATCAGGCAGCAGAACCTGTGATGCATTGCCATCACAACATGGCGCAAAGTGCGCTACACAGCGATGAATCGCAAGTCCCATCATCTCAGGCGTCCGAAAAACAAGCATCCGACACATCCACAGTCCCACAGGCTTCGCTACGCTCTCTCGACTGTTGCTGCGGGCAGAATTGCGATTGTTGTCGCAACCCGAAAACCTCAGAGTGGGCGAGTCCCGCTGCCACTATTTTTTCGTTCGTAAGCCTTCTGTTCGAACAAGCGCCAGTTGTCCCGCTCATACAGTGGGTTTCCCTTCTGTCCACTGGCCCCGACTCCGCTCGCGCTCCTCCACTCACCTAAATTCAGCAAAGCCAATCGAACCTGGTTTTTTGTGGGCCACGCATCCGTGTGCTCGCCCGGATATTGCGATTTGCGTCCAGGCGCAGAAAAGCAGCCAGTTGGCTGACCTCCACGCTCAACCCTGTATTTTTCGGGAATTGCGTGGGATCGGACTACCCATCATCGAGTCGAAGAGGAGACAACCATAATGAAGCCGTACCAGCTTATCGCGATCCTGGTTTCTGCCGTTTTGCTCGTTCCATCCGCGGCGTGGGCAACGATCTTTGGTTCCGTTCGCGGCGTGGTTCACGATCCTCAGCATCGTCCCATTCAAGGGGCGCGGGTTACGCTCAAGGCACAAAATTCCGACTGGTCCCAGTCCAAAGACTCGCGCGACAGCGGCGCATTCGAATTCACCTCCGTGCCCATCGGAAATTACACGGCCACAGTTTTCTCAAAGGGCTTCCGGGAAACGCACCAGGACGTAATCGTCCAATCAGACACAAGCCCTGTATTGCATTTCGAATTGACCATCGCTGGCGCGAGGGAAACTATCCTCGTTCCGGAGACTCCGGTGGAGGCGACAACGGACAGTGTCACACCGACGACGACAGTGAACCGCATCGACATCCAGGAAACTCCCGGAGCGGATCGCACCAACGGCATGGAGATGATCACAGATTACGTGCCGGCGGCCTATGTGACACACGACATGCTGCACATGCGAGGCGGCCATCAGGTCGACTGGCTGATTGACGGCGTCCCCATCCCCAACACCAACATTGCTAACAATCTGGGACCGCAGATTGATCCCAAGGATATCGATTATCTGGAAGTGCAACGCGGCAGCTACGACGCCGACTACGGAGATCGCACCTATGGAGTCTTCAATATTGTCCCCCGCACCGGGTTTGAACGGTATCGGGAATGCGATCTCGTCATCACGGCGGGAAATTTCTACCAGACGAACGACCAGATCAGTTGCGGAGGGCACACGCAGCGCTTTGCTTACTATGCCAGCTTGAACGGCGATCGAAGTCAATACGGACTGCAGACACCGATCGGCCAGGTGGTCAACGACGCAGCGAATGGCATCGGAGGTTTTGCGTCGTTCATCTTCAATCCCGATCCGAAAAACCAACTTCGCCTGGTGGGTTCGCTGCGGCGCGACTATTACCAGATTCCCATCGACCCCGATCCCAACTCGGTCGGGAATCAGACCTTGCTCGGCTCCGGGGCGCCGCCCAGCTTCGGACTGCACGACGCCGAGCGAGAGCCCGATGGCTACCTCACGTTCTCGTGGGTGCACACGTTCAACCCGAACGCACTGATCACCGTTTCGCCGTTCTATCACTACAACGGAGCGGACTACATTGGCGGAGCGAATGACATTCCCGTGACCTCAAACGTTACGCAAACGGCCAATTATGCAGGTGGGCAAGTGGCGTTAAACTCGAACCTCTGGAGGAACGACATCCAAGCCGGCGTCTACGGCTTCTATCAGCACCAACACAATTATTTCGCTCAGGTAGGGAGCACCTACGTCAACATGGGCAACACGTATATTTTCCCTACCATTCAACCTTCCTCCATCGGCGTGAGTGGGAGCGTTGCCGCCGAGTTCATCAACGACAAATTCAAAGTGAGTTCGTGGCTGACTCTGATCGCAGGAGTGCGAGTAACGGAGTTCAGCTCGGGCGCACCCACTTCGGCCGTAACTCAGCCGGTTTCAGAAACCAACGCCGACCCTCGTTTTGGAGTTGCCATTCGCATTCCACGCTTGAACTGGGTCTTTCGCGGATTTTACGGCTACTACTATCAGGCTCCGCCCCTTTCGACGGCTACTAGCGCACTTCAGAACTTACAGTTCGGCTCTTTCGCCCCCTTGCATGGCGAGAAGGACCGGGAATGGCAATACGGTGTCATGATTCCGTACCGCGGATGGACTCTGGACGCCGACACCTATCAGACGTTCGCCCACAATTGGCTCGATCACAACAATATCGGCGCATCGAACATCTTTTGGCCCATCACATGGGATTACGCCTTGATTCAAGGTTGGGAACTTACACTTCGCTCTCCCAAGCTCTGGCGTCGAGGGCAATTTCACCTCGCTTATGCCAATCAAATCGCGCAGGCTACCTCGCCGATTACCGGAGGCTTGATCTTTGCTATTCCCCCCGGACTTTCTCCCGTCGACCACGATCAACGAAACACCCTGAACTTCGGCTACAACACAACCTTACCCTGGCGAACCTATGCTTCGACAAATATCTACTACGGCTCCGGCTTCACCAACGGGTTGCCCGGAGTCCAGTATCCCGGGAACTATCTCCCTGCCCACACGACGTTCGATCTAGCTCTAGGAAAGACTTTCGCCGAAGACTACACGGTCTCTCTGACCGCGCTGAATGTGGCCAATCGCCGCGTGCAGTTGGACAACAGTCTGACGTTTGGCGGATTTCACTGGAACGATCCGCGGCAAATTTACGCCGAGTTTCGTTACCGCTTCCGATACTGAACCGATTACTAAACGGCGGCGGCTGATATCGAACCGCCGCCTTCGCAGCCAACAATTTTCTCTCGAGGCCGACAATTTCCAACATGACGTTTATCATTAGACCCTCCCGGCATTGGAACCTGGTGCGCGGGATTTACGCACAGGTGCGCTATAGATTTCCCTATCGAGGTTGGAACGGCAAATGGCCGGAAATATTTCTTGCTTAGATACTGATTGCATCGAGGAGACGAGAACAAGCCGGTTATGAGTGCAATGGATGCTCCTCAGTTCGGCCCATCTCCGTCCGGCTCCGGTCAGATACACGAGAAGCCGCGGAGCGCGGCGCTTCCGCCTGTCGCCATCTATGTTTTGATCGGCCTGTGCACAGCCAAGCTGGTTCTGCACATCTTCACCAGCGTCCGGCACTACGGATACTTCCGCGACGAACTTTATTACCTGGACATGGCGCGGCATCTTGACTGGGGCTATGTCGATGCTGCGCCGCTGATTGCCGTGTACGCGAAAATCGCGCTGCTGATGGGTGGTTCACTTGCCGCGTTACGCATTTTGCCCGCGCTGGCGGGCACGGCGCTCATCGCGCTCACCATCCTGATAACACGCGAACTTGGTGGTGGGCGGTATGCCCAGTTTCTGGCGGGTCTGTGTGTGCTTTTAACCACCACCGTGCTCGAGATCGACAGCCTTCTTTCAATGAATGCGTTCGAACCGCTGTACTGGATGGGCTGCATTTGGGTGATTGCTCGCATCTTGCGCACGGGAGATTCGCGGCTTTGGTTATGGTTCGGTGGGCTCGCCGGTCTTGGGCTTGAGAATAAGCACTCCACGCTTTCTTTCGGGTTCGCGGTCACCGTCGCTTTGCTTCTAACCGAGCATCGCCGCGACTTCAAAGAACGGTGGATCTGGATTGCGGGCGCCATCGCGGTTGCGCTGTTTCTGCCGAATCTGATCTGGCAGATACGGCATCACTTCCCGACCATCGAAGATCTGGCCAATGTTCGTCGCGAAGGCAAGAACGTCGTACTGGGGCCGTTCGCCTTCATTAAAGAGCAGATCTTCGACCTTCGTCTGGTGGTGGCGATCGTGGGATTCACGGGCTTGATCTGGTTTCTCCGCGACCGCCGTTGGCGTGTGCTGGGCCTGATCTTCATCGTCTTCTTCGTGTTGATGGAGATCGCGCACGCCAAAAACTACTATGTATTTCCCATCTACCCGATGCTTCTGGCAGGCGGCGCGGTCGCGATCGACCTTGTCATCAAACGAAGGCTGGTGAGGAGTGCCGCATGGGCGCGCGCGGGCATCGCCGCATTTGTCGTGATTAGTACAGTTCCGGCGATTCCAATATCGACTTGGTATTTGCCGCCAGAGCGCTTCCTCGCTTATGAAGAGTTAGTTGGGATAAAGCCTGGCAAAGCGGAAGTAAAGCAAGAGTCGCTGCTGCCACAGCCGGTGGCCGATCAATTCGGATGGCCTGAGATGGTGGATGAGATCGCCGGCATTTACGATTCCCTGTCGCCCGAAGACCGTGCCCAAACCGGCATCTGGGCTGGGAATTATGGCGAAGCCGGAGCGGTGAACTTGTTTGGTCCGAAGTTAGGCCTGCCGCGCGCATACTCTCGCCATCAAAATCATTGGTATTGGGGACCGCCACCAATCGTCTACAAGAATCTGATCGTGATTGAGTGGGGCCTCGACGACGTGCGCGACAATTGCACTTCCTATCAAGCCTTTGAGCACTATCAGCGCTTTGGCATGGGGGAGGAAAATACGCCGATTTATCTATGCCGCGGCGTGACCTTTGACATCCAGAAAATCTGGTGGCACTCCCACCATTGGAATTAAGCTGCGACGTTTTGGCTCAGGCAGAACAATTGACTTCCCGTTTATTTTGGGCGAACGCGTTTGACGCTGCTCTGCCGCGCTCCGTATAATCCTCTCGTCCACACCTAATCCAGGAACTGTGGGTGATCACCACGCTTAAGGTTCGGCGTGAAGAACCATGGCGTCGTATGCGCCTGCGCGCTCGCTGTGCAGGCCGGGTTGGCTTGGTTGCGATCGGCTTGGTAGAGCCCAGCGAGCTGGAAGCTGAAAAGTTCCCGAATATCCTGAAGGAGTTCAAACGATCCATGATCGTAAATTCAGTAATCGTCAATTCTTTGATTGGCAAGTCAATGATGCGCAGGTTTGCGCGTACCGCAGCCATCGTGCTCGGTCTTTCGCTATTCGCGCTGGCCCAGGCAGGGCAATCTGCCTCCACTCCCGCCGAAACCGCTCCGCCCGATGCTCCGTCCGCTGCTCCGGCTCCGGGCGCTCCCGTTAAGGCCACCGGCACCAAGGTCGGCAGCATCAACATCGAGCAGGCGATTTTTTCCTCTAACGAAGGGCAACGCGATTTTCAGGCGCTCAGCAAGAAGTTTGAGCCCAAGCAGTCCGAGCTGAAGAATTCCGCCGACGAAATCGACAGCCTTAAGAAGCAACTCAACGCGCAGCAGGATAAATTGAACGACGAGGCGCGCGAAAAGCTCGTGAAGCAGATCGAGAGCAAGCAGAAAAGCTTCGAGCGCGCCCAGCAAGACGCGCAAGAGGATTTCCAGGGTCAGCAGGGCGAGATCGGAAATAAGATCCTCACGAAAATGGCTCCGCTTATCGTGAAGTACGCCGCCGACAACGGCTATGGCATGATCCTCGATACCTCTCAGCAGTGGCCGCGCGGTCCGGTGATCTGGTACGGACCGGCCGTCGATATCACGGCTCCGGTGGTGGAAGCCTATAACGCGCAATCGGGCGTTGCGCCTCCCCCAGTCGGCAGCACCACGGCGACTCCAGCGAAGAAGCCAGCGGCTACTGGGACCAAACCCGCCGCTTCCAAACCTGCGGCGACAACTCCACCGAAGCAATAAGGTGGCGCCATTCCTCAAAAGCTAACTAAGGCCGCGCGCCAGCGCGGCTTTTTCTTTTAGAAGCGACCGTAGCCCGGAACGATGCCTTACCGGCCGTTCCGGCGGCGGCCCGCCCCTGGCCGCTGGGATCAAATTCAACCTTCAGGTGTCTGTACCGTCAAACGGGTCCGCTGCGGAGGTCACCATGCCAACCAATATGTTCCACGCGCTGGAATCTACCTGGGATCAGTCCGCCCGTCGCGGCTGGACCACCATCGCATCGTTCACTATGCAAGCGATCGCTCTAAGCTTGCTGCTTGTTATTCCTTTTTTCACGATTCAAGGACCGTCGCGTGCGGCCTGGTTCGATGCCGCGCTTCTTGCGCCGCCGCCCGCGGCTTCCGCACCCGCTGCACAGGCTCGTCGCCTGGTTCGATCTTCTCTGGTTCGATCTTCCCCGGCTCGATCTTCCCCGGCTCGATCTTCCCCGGCTCACCCCTGGGCGCTTGTCGCTCCGCCCTCCATTCCGATAAGCATCCTGCCGGTAAACAATGTCGATTTCCCCGCGGCTCCCGATCTTCGCGAGATAGGTGTTTCCGGAGGAACGGGCCTGCGTGGAAGTGGAATCCTTAATTCCGTTGGCGATCCGAGGCCGATTTTGTCGGCTCCACCTCCGGTGCCGTCGCATCCGCTGCGGATTTCGCATTGGGCCGAGGGCAATCTGGTTTACCGTGTGCAGCCAACCTATCCGGTGTTGGCGCGTGCGGCGCGCATTCAAGGGACGGTGCAATTGCGCGCCGTTATCAGCAGAATGGGTACAATCGAAAACCTCACAGTCCTGAACGGCCATGCGATGCTCGTCACCGCCGCCGTTGACGCTGTCAGGCAATGGCGATATCGCCCATATGTGCTGAATGGCGAGCCCATCGAAGTAGAAACGGAGATCACCGTGAATTTCACGCTTGGTAGAAATTGAGGCGGGAAGCGAAGCGTCTCGTCCGCCCATTACCGAAGTAGTGGGCGAAGCTGGTTCGTCAGCGTCCCGTAAAGAAGAGGTCGTTATAATCGCCAGAGTGAATGCCCCTCGCCTTGACCGCTTAGTTCTACCCGACCGCCGCTCGCTCGCTCTCGATGGACGTACCTGGGCGGAAGTTTCTCTTGCCACGCTGCGGGAAAATTTTCGCGCCGTGCAGCAGCATGTTGGTCTTGGAGTAGCGATTTGCGCGGTGGTAAAAGCCGATGGCTATGGCCACGGCGCAACCGAATGCGCCCTCGCGCTTGAAGCCGAAGGCACACCCTGGTTGGGCGTGACCGATGCCGCCGAAGGCCGCGCCCTGCGCAGCGCCGGAATCTGGACCCGCATCCTGCTGATGACGGGAATCTGGAAGGGCGAGGAAGATGGAATCGTCTCACACAACCTTACCCCCACAATCTGGGAGACGTGGCACATCGAGCTCCTCGAGAAAGCGGCGAAAAAACAGCAGGTCAACCTGCCGGTGCATTTAAAGGTCGATACAGGCATGAACCGGCTGGGCACGACTATCGCCATGTTGCCGCGGCTCTGTGAAAAGCTTGCCCTGTGTGAGCATCTGCACCTCGAAGGCGTGAGCACGCACTTCGCATCCGCCGAAGTGCTGGATGCGGAGGACGCTCCCCGCCAAACGAAGATTTTTGAAGAAGCGCTGGCCGTGCTGCGAGAGCATGGCTTGCATCCTCCACTTGTGCACATGGGAAATTCGGCGGCGGTGAGCGCGCGGCCCGATACCTGGCGAACGATGGTGCGCCCTGGGATTCTTCTTTATGGATACTCGCTTCCGAACATGCGCGGCGGCGAAATGATCATTGAATCGTCGCTTCCGCTTTCGCCGGTTTTGACATGGAAGACGCGGGTTCTTACCGTGAAAGATGTGGCCGCAGGGGAAGCCGTCGGGTACATGGGCACATATATCACAAAGGAGCGCAGCCGCATCGCGGTGCTGCCCGTGGGCTATGCCGATGGCTATCCGCGTTTGCTTTCGAATCGCGCGCGCATAATTGTGCGCGGCGAATACGCACCGGTCGTTGGCCGCGTGTCAATGGACCTGACCACAGTTGATGTCGGCCACATTCCTGGAGTTGCGGTCGGAGATGAAGTAATTTTGATTGGCGCCAATAACGAGAAGAGCGTGGACGCAGTCGAACTGGCGCGCCTGGGAGATACCGTTCCCTATGAGATTCTTTGCGGGATCTCGCAGCGCGTGCCGCGCGTGTACGTGTAGAGGGACCGTCGAACAATAAGCAGCGCTATGTCTGTGCGAGGCAGCGCGCCATATCGCGCGCTCGGTCTAGCGATGGCCGCGCCGCTTTTGCAGATCGCGATTTGCCTTCTTAGTCGCCTTACGCTGAGCCTTTGCGGCCCTCTTCATCGCTTTGCGTTGCTTCTTGGCCGATTTCTTCAGTGCCTTGCGCTGCTTCTTCTCCGCCTTGCGGGACTGGCGCGCATTTTGCTCCGGAGTCATGCGCTGTGCGTGGGCGGGTATCACGACTGCGAGACTGACACTAAAAATAGCAAGCAACACGAAAGCAGCAAATCGTTTCATGATGTCTCCGAATAGAGGCTCTTTCGCTGATCTTACACCGAACGTGCCTTCAGGCGGCGCTCCCGATATCACCTCGGTAATCTCGCTCCCGGAGCAATCATGCTGGAGCGACCAGGGGGGTAAAGAAATCCGACGAGGGGGTCGTGGCAGCTGGCGATCAAGTTTATTGCAGCCCGTCCACTCGTCCTGCACGTCTACCGCGCCGCGCCCATCGCTTCTTGTGCGCACCATATCGCCGCGCCCCCTTACCCGCGGACCATGCCTCGTGCCCTGCGCACCATGCCGTGCGTACCATGCCGTTGCGTACCATGCCCATGTGCACCATGCCCATGCGCACCTTGCTGGGCGTCAACTCATTGACGTAGAATCCTTAGCAGCCGCAACAAACGCCGGAGAGGTGGCCGAGAGGCTGAAGGCGGCGGTTTGCTAAACCGTTATACGGGCTAACACCTGTATCGAGGGTTCGAATCCCTCCCTCTCCGCCATAGTTTTGTAACCTATTCTTTCCAAATAACATTTAACCCGTGCTAGGCTCTTGGTGTCGGTGTAACTGTAGAAAACAGACACCAAGGGTTTACATATGGCTGGAACGAAAAGCGTTCGGATCATCAAGAAGATTCGCGAAGCGAGCGGAGTCTGGCACTTCGTATCTCTCAAAAAAGCAGGGGCGCGCTACGCCTGGGACAAGCGGCCCGGACATTATTTTATCGAGTGGTGGGAAGGCCGCCATCGGCGTCGAGAGGTCGCCGGGCAGACTCCGAGCGAAGCGATGGAGGCCCGACGGCGGAAACGGAACGAGCTTGTCGGGGAGCTCGTTCTCGGCAACCCGAAAGCCGAGTCGCCGACTCCGGCGGAAGCCCCCCTCACGTTGCTCACCGATGCCATCGAGATGTTCTTGCAGCACGTGCGGGTGCACTCGCCGGACAAGCCTCGTACGGTGAAG
>JBAWBR010000094.1:0-15170 GCA_049589875.1 Terriglobales bacterium | reverse complement strand
AAAGTGAACATCACGATAAAAACTTTCATTTCCCCTCCAGCAGCGCGGTCGCCTGCTGCTGCGCCTCCGCAAGGTTTGGAGAAACGCGCGCTGCTTGCTGGTAAACGGAATTCGCCTCATCCACTTTGCCTTCCTGCTGCAAGGCATGCGCGAGCAGCAGCATATCAACGTCGGTCGCCTGTAGCTTGAGCGCGCGCGAATACTGGTCCACGGCGCCGGGCAGGTCGCCGGCTCTCTCCGCAAGCGCGCCAAGCAGGATCATTACATGGGGCTGCCCGGGCGAATATTGCAGCGACGTTTGAAAAGACTGCTGTGCCATCTGCGGCTGTCCCATTTTGCTGTAGACCACCCCAAGGCTCGAGTAGGCGCGCGCGCGCGCGCCGTCGTTCGAGGAATCGCGAGCCGCCGCCTGGAATCGTTGCAGAGCCTCCGCGAAATTTCCGCGGTCTTTGTCATATTCCCCAATCACAAGATTGGCTCGCGCGTCGTGGGGACGAATGGCAAGGACGGCACGAACATGCTCGATCGCTTCTTCGGTTTTACCTTGTTCGTGCAGCAAACCCGCCAACTCGCCATGTGCGACGTAGTTATCATCGGATAACGCAATTGTGCGGCGCCAAAACGATTCGGTGTCGTGCCAGTAGCCGATCTGGCGGTAAGTGAGCGTCCCCAACACTATCAAGCAAGCGACGGCTGGTAATGCCAGCCACCGCGAAGAAATTTGGCGATCGGCGGCCCAATCGGCAATCAGCCAGACCACCATTACGAACAAGCCGATGAACGGAATGTAGGCGTACCTGTCTGCAATGGCTTGTTCGCCTACCTGAATCAATCCGATCATGGGAACCAGGCTGCCGAGGAACCAGAGCCATCCGACAGTGAGATAGGGCTGTTTGCGCGCGCGCAGGACAAGAACGGTAATCGCCAGCAGAAGAGCAAAAGCCATGCACACTTGCCACGCGGGATATAGCCGGGTGCCGTGCGGATAGAGCGCGATGAGTTTCGAGGGCCAGAATGCTTTGCCCAGATAGCGCACATAGCCAACGATGGCGGTTTCTATACGCAAGAGAGGGCTGTAGCGTTCGATAGTCTTAATCGCGCCCGCATCTTTCTGGGCCCCCATCGTCAGCAGGGCACTTCCCGCCGACAGCAGTAATAGCGGTACTTTTTCGCGGAGCAGGGATCCGCTCCACAATTTCGACATGGCTGACCAGGTTGAGATGGACTCCGGAATATCAATGCGGCGGAGCGGCCAGTAATCGCACAACAACAGCAGCAGTGGGAATGTGATGACTTGCGGCTTCGCCATCAAAGCCAGCGCGTAGAGACCTGCCAATGCGAAGTACCGGCCGATTCCGGGACGGCGTACATACCATCCGTAGGCGTACAGAGCGAGCAGGAAGAACAGCATGCTCAGCACGTTCTTGCGCTCGGCTGCCCAGGCTACAGATTCCACGTTTAATGGGTGAAGAGCAAATAGCGCTGCAACCATCAGGCTGCGCCAGCGCAATCCCGTGGCTCTCAGGAGCAATAAAAAGAGCAGGACCGCGTTCGCCGCATGCAGAAATACATTTTCGAGGTGCGGGCCTACGGGGCTAAGGCCGAACAGATCGCAGTCCAGGGCGTGAGACATCCAGGTCAGAGGATGCCAGTTGGCCTGATAGTAATTTGTGAGCGCCCACCATGCGGTCGACCACGAAAGGCCTGATCGCACCTGCGGATTCTCGGTGATATATAAATGGTCGTCGTAGTGAACGAAGCCGTTGTGAACAACCGGGCTATACACCGCAACGACGGTGACCGCAAGCGCCAGGCAAAGGAGAAGAATCTGGCGATCAAGGGGAAACGACTTGACTTGCGGCAAATCGGTGGAAGTTTTTACGGTGGCTTTTGCTGAACGCCGGGAGCCCTTAGGAGAAGAAAGAGTGCTCATGGATTTAGGGGATCAGGATCTCCTTCTTCTTTAACCCTCGGCCCGCCCCAGGCCCAATTGTATTCCGATCTCGCAGCCGCTCGCGACGCGCAGAAACATTTTCTGAGTGTGTCTGAAGAGACACCCATCCTAAGTCATTGAAATACAGGACTGGATCGCTTCCTGCAGCCCATTTTGCCCCATACCCGCGAAAAAAAGCCCGTGATCGGTTGACTTCCACCGGCCACCGGGCGGAGAATCTAAGGACTTTTCGAAGTCCGCTTCGGAATCAGACCCAGAGACCCACACAATTTCATGCAGGAGGCTTCAATGCGCAGGGGAATATTGTTCTTCGCAATTGTTGCGGCAGCAAGTCTTGCTTCCGCTCAAATCAGACCCGACACCTTTGTCCCGGATTCCAGCGTCGCTAAACCAGGCGATGCCGGCGTGCGGGTGCACACCAACTACTTCATTCATGCACCCGGCGGGGAAATAGGCCATCGGGCTCAGGCTTCCGAAGCGGCCGAGACTCCTGGCTCATTAAGCTGCGTCTATGATTTGGTAACGCAGGTAAGTGGCTGCCCGATTTCGACTGCCAAAACGGTTTCGACCGGCGGCAGCGAGACCATCGTGATTGTCGATGCCTACGACTACTCAAGCGCCGCAGCCGATCTGAAGACGTTCTCTACCACTTACGGCCTGCCGACCCCGAAGTTTACCAAGACCTACGCCAGTGGAAAAAAGCCCGCCGACGCTTGTTCCTCGGGATGGGAAGGCGAGGAATCTCTCGACATCGAGTGGGCCCATGCCATGGCGCCGCATGCCGCGATCGTGTTGATGGAAGCGGCCTCTGACTCCACCACTGACATGTTCAATGCGGTGACCGCCGCCAATGCCTACATTGCCAAGCACGGCGGCAAAGGCGAAATCTCCATGAGTTGGGGAACCGACGAGTACAGCGGCGAGACGGCGTTGGATTCGTATTTTACTCAGAAGGACGTTGTGTACTTTGCCTCTTCTGGCGATGCATCGGGCGTGATCTATCCCAGCGCTTCGCCGAATGTGGTGTCCGCCGGCGGAGTTGAGGTGGTACGCAACTCATCGGGCGATTACACGAAGCAGGAAGCCGCTTCCAGCTGCGGGAACGGCTGCGGGGGCGGCACCAGCGCGTATGAGAAGATTCCGTCATACCAGAGCAGCGTGAAAAGTATTGTCGGGACCTGGCGCGGCACGCCCGACATCGCCTTCGACTCCAGCGAAAATTCCTGGGTCTCCGTTTACAACTCGGCTTGCTACGACTCGTGGCTCGACGTTTGGGGCACCAGCGTGGCTTCGCCGTCGCTGGCAGGCATTATCAATAACGCTGGAACATTTAACGCCAGCAGCAACGCGCAAAACACCGAGATGTATGCCGACCGAACCCTCACTGCCGACTATACGGACATCACCAGCGGCAGTTGCGCCACCCACACTGCAAAGAAGGGATACGATCTGTGTACAGGCATCGGCGTTCCGAAGGGCCTTGGCGACAAATAAAACGAAACCCAGGCCACAAGAAGTGTTTTTCAATACGGCTGGCGAGCAATCGCCGGCCGTTTTTGTTTTCTCAAACCCTTCACTCTCCACCATTGAAGGAGCTTGAGAGCATCTTTTGCCTGTAAGTCCCGGCAAGGAATGGGCTCGAATTGGTTAGCCCAAAAGTTTACTTCTTATGGTGTAGCCCTCAAACCGTAGTGGTTCTGGTTAAGCCCACGTGGAGTCTTGTAAAGAAAAGCCCATCAGCTAGAGTTCCCCAAGCGCCACCTGCTGTCCCCCCAGCCTAGGCGTAACCAAAACTGGAGGATCACACCATGAAGAAACTTGGATATGTATTGTTTTCCCTTCTGGCTATCGCGCTGCTCACGTCAGGGATGGCGATGGCTCAGAACAACACCCAGAGTGGAGGCGACAATAGCACCTTCTTTGTCACCTACTATGCCAACAACGTAACTGCGGCTCCGGACGCAACGGTGCGCATCATCAACGACGGCGACCAGGGCGCCCCTCAACCTGCCGGCGACTTGTTTGCCGACCTCTTCATTTTTGACGATAGCGAAGAGCTCATCACTTGTTGCGGTTGCGTTGTCACTCCCGACGGTCTGCTTTCCGAGTCCGTGAAGAATCAGCTGACGAAATACTCGCTCCGTGGCGTTACTCCGCCCCGTGGCGTTATCAAGCTGATCTCGTCCTCGACCTGCTTGGGCCAGAACTGCCCGAACGGTCCGACGTTCACCCCGACCACCCCGGTCCCGGGACTTCGTCCCTGGGCGACGCACATCCAGAGCAACGCGAACAAATATCCGTACGGCGCGGCACCTTACACGCAGACGGAAACGAAGTTCGCCGATGCCAACCTGGGTTCGGCTGAAAAGGGCCTGATCGAGCAGCTTTGCTACTTTGACTACCTGCTCAGCGGCAGCCCTTGCACCTGCACACCTGAAGACTATGACTTCTAGTCTTTGGATGTAGAGGTTAAACCTAACCACGGCCGGGTTGAGGGTCTTCATCGCGAAGCCTTCAACCGGCCTTAACCCAGAACTTCCCCGGACGCCGGGTTATCGGCTGACTCGTCGTCTGGGGCCCTCCCCCTAATCATTGTTCTTCTTCTCTTTTCCAATTCTGCTTCCCGTTGCACTTGCGCCGTACGCAGAGCCGTAACACGCGTCTCCTGCCAGTAATTCCACCATCTGAATTCCGCCGTCCTTTGCGAGTCTCAGCCGCCCCAAATACACAGAGTAATTTGCGCCCTATCCTTATGGAGTAGCTCCAAGCGCCTAGTTTGTGTCTAACCAAGGTGGGTAATATTTTGCATACGGGTAAATCGAGTAAAGTGCTCGCACTGCGCACGACCAGCTGACCTCCCCCCAGCCTTCGGCGTATCAAACTGGAGGATCAGAGATGAAAAGAGTTGGAAGTAGTGTGCTCTTTTCAATGCTGGCCACTGTTCTGGTGCTGGGCATCGCGTCAGGAAATGCGGCCGGTCAAACTGTGGGTGACAACACTGCATACTTCGTCACCTATTATTCCAACAACATCGCTGGAGCGCCAGACGCAACCGTGCGCGTCATTAATGATGGTGCCCAGGGCGCGCCTCAGCCTGCGGGAGACCTTTGGGCGGTCTTCTTTGTCTTCGACGACAGCGAGGAACTGACCCAGTGCTGCGGCTGCCGGGTAACTCCCGACGGCTTGCTCTCGGAATCGGTCGCGAACCAGCTTACAAATCACTCGCTGCGCAACATCACCCCGACGAGCGGCGTGATCAAAATAGTCTCGTCGTCGAATTGCCTTGGAGAGAACTGCCCGAGCGGCCCGACGTTTGCTCCCACCAAACCGGTGGCCGGACTGCACGCGTGGGCAACGCATGTGGAGAGCGCCGCGAACCAGTTTCCCACCGGACCAGCCCCTTACACTTTGACGGAGACGATGTTCGAGGACGCCAACATCGCTACGGCCGATAAGTGGCTGATGGAAGAGATGTGCTACTTCGACTACCTCTTTGGTGGCCCCCCCTGTGCGTGCACGAATGAGGACCACGACTTCTAAACAGGCGAGAGACTCGGGGAACACGGATGATCGATCCCCTATTTCGCCCAGGACGGTTCGAAGCCCTGGAAAACTGCGGCTGAAGCCAGGAATTGTTTTGAGCGCATCGGTTGGAAGGCTGTGACTCAAATCTGCTGCCGTTTCGTGCGATTCAAGCAAGGGATGGCGCGCCCTGAGAGATTCGAACTCCCGACCTTCTGGTTCGTAGCCAGACGCTCTATCCAACTGAGCTAAGGGCGCAGGTTAGTGTCACGCAGCGTTTCCCGATTATAACGGAAAGAGATGACTTCGCCCAAGGCGTGCCGTACAGAGCTTGGCAAAGGTTGCAAAGCCTACATTGTCGAATCCATGGCTCGACAATATGCTTCGCCACCGGATCTGACTTTCTTTCGGCGGAAAAGGCTTACTCGATATTCTCAACGCCCGCCCAGTGTCAACCTTGCTTTGCCTGTCCTAGGTAAAGTTTTCCAATCAGACGCAAAAGCTACGCGCTGACGCGTTCTACATATGCAGATTGGCAAGGCGTTAGCGAATGGCAGCCGAACTGCTTTGTCCTCCAGTAGACGAAGTGGCGCGCAACGGGGCATTCCGGAAATGACTTCGGCCAGAGGTTATTCCGAATGCCCCATTGCATTTTTGTCTCAGGAGTTGGCGCGCCGCCGAGAAATCGCTTTCCTTCTCCCCTTAATTCTTTGCGTTCTTCTACAGCGATTGCGGTAGGATGCCGGCGCGCAGGCTAAATCGATTTCCACGAAAATATCACTTCCACGGAATAACACTTCGGTTCGATGAAATGCGGATTACGCGAGCATGAGTTGCTCACGCACATCGATTCCTGCCTGGCGCAGCATCTTGGCTACGGCTTCGGCCTTCATCCGTGAGGCATCGAACAGAATCTGCACCGTGTGTTCTTTCTCGTTGAACTTGATGCGCTGAATGCCATAGACCTCGCGCATACTGTCGATGGCTCTGAGTTCATTTTCCCCGGGCGTATTCTGGTAGCGGTATGCGGCTTCAAGATAAGTCAATTTGAGTTCTCCTAAGCGATTGCCTAAATGACGACGGCGACCGCTTGGCTATTCCTCGAAGTTCGTTTTCAATGTCTGCGTATCTAATTGAGTATCTAATAAGGGCGGGATTTCGCCAAGGGCGATCTTGCGGACTGGCCGGAACCCTGCACCTTCGAACGATAGGATGGAAGCAAAGAGTGGCTTGTGAGGCATTACCGAACATTAATAAGAAAGATAAATTAGAAA
Source organism: Terriglobales bacterium (assembly GCA_049589875.1). Lineage (GTDB taxonomy): Bacteria > Acidobacteriota > Terriglobia > Terriglobales > Acidobacteriaceae > Acidiflorens. Next base: position 8,420 of record JBAWBR010000094.1, on the reverse strand, counting down.
GATAAATAAGAAAGAAAAGTAAGACAGGAGCACATGGCTGAGAAGAATCTCAGTATTCAGCATTCAGAGGCGATGGATCCGGTTTGCGGAATGAGGGTGAAGCCGTCGACGGCTCGCTTTAAATTGGACCACGGCGGCCAGGAATATTTTTTTTGCTGCAGTGCGTGCATGGAAAAATTCCGGGCGGATCCGGAAAAGATCCTCTCCGCGCCACCGAAGGCGATGGGCTCGGGGCTTGTGGGTTCGGGACTGGTGATGTTGGGAATGCCGGCCGCGACAGGCCAGGGGCAAACTCTCACCACACCGCCAACGGCTAGTGTCGCCGAAGCTCCCCATTCCTCTGCAGATCGCGGAATGGCTGGTACGGCAAACGCCGCGCTGGCCCCGGATTCGCGGACGTATGTTTGCCCAATGTGCCCCGAAGTTCGGCAGACGGGTCCAGGGCCGTGCCCCAAGTGCGGCATGGCTCTTGATCCCGAATCGCCCGCGCTGTCCTCAACCAAAACTGAATACACCTGCCCCATGCATCCTGAGGTTGTGCGATCCGAGCTGGGCGTCTGTCCGATCTGCGGCATGGCGCTTGAGGCGCGGATGGTAACCGTCGCCGAAGAGAACCCCGAGCTCCGGGACATGACACGGCGGTTCTGGGTTAGCTTGGCTTTGACGGCACCGCTGCTCGTCTTCGCGATGGGAAGCATGATTTGGCCGAAACTTAGAGTGGGATTTAGCTTCGGCCTTGAGCTAGTCAATCGCCCAATCAACATTTCGTCAGCCTCAATTCTGCCTTGGCTTGAACTGCTGCTTGCGACGCCCGTAGTGCTCTGGTGCGGATGGCCGTTCTTTCAGCGCGGCTGGGCCTCCATCGTCAACCGCAGCACCAATATGTTCACCCTGATTGCTATGGGCACGGGCGTGGCGTACCTGTATAGCGTGGTCTCGACCGTGTTTCCGCAGATCTTTCCCGCGTCATTTCGCACCATGAGTGACCATCCTGATGTCTACTTTGAGGCCGCGGCGTCGATTGTAACGCTGGTGCTCCTCGGTCAGATGCTTGAACTGCGGGCCCGGAGCCAGACCTCCAGCGCGATTCGAGCGCTGCTCGATCTGAGTCCGAAGATGGCGCGCGTCATAGCTACCGATGGCACGGAGCGCGACCTTCCCCTCGATCAAGTGAAGCCCGGGGACAAATTGCGCGTGCGTCCGGGAGAGAAAATTCCGGTGGATGGCATTGTCCTTGACGGTTCTAGCGCCGTGGATGAGTCGATGATCACGGGCGAGTCCATGCCGGTGGAGAAGGGAAGTGGTGCGCGCGTAATAGGCGCGACCGTTAACAGTACAGGCGCTCTGGTGATGCGTGCCGAGCGTGTAGGCAGCGAGACTATGCTGGCGCAGATCGTGCAGTTGGTGAGCCAGGCGCAGCGCACTCGCGCTCCCATTCAGCGGCTGTCGGATAGGGTCGCAGGTTGGTTTGTGCCGGCGGTGATCGGAGTTTCAATTGTCACGTTTATCGTGTGGGCGGCCTTTGGGCCGGAGCCGCGCTTTGCTCATGCCATCGTGAACGCGGTCGCTGTGCTCATCATCGCGTGTCCTTGCGCGCTTGGCCTGGCAACACCGATGGCAATTATGGTTGGCACCGGCCGTGGCGCGCATGCAGGAGTGCTGATCAAGAATGCCGAGGCGCTGGAGACGATGGAGAAGGTGGACACAATCGTCTTCGACAAGACAGGCACCTTAACAGAAGGGAAGCCAAGGGTGATTAGCTGGGCAGGAGACCCTGCCGACTTTAGCAACGAAAAAGAGGCAACAGAACATGTGGCCAGCGCGAACCGCGCAAACCCGAAGAGCGCAGATGAAGTATTGCGTCTTGCGGCCAGCCTGGAGCGGGCGAGCGAGCATCCGCTCGGCGCAGCGGTCGTCAAACTAGCCGCCGAGCGCGGCCTTAAGCTATCAGATGTTTCACATTTTGAGAGTGTGCCCGGTAAAGGCGTCAAGGGCGTGGTCGAAGGAAAATTGGTTGCTGCCGGGAACTGGGCGTTAATGCGCGATCTCGACATATTCAGGAGTGACGTCCGGCCTGTTGCGAGCAGCGGGCCGATATGGGCCACGCGCATCTTCGTGGGATTAGATGGGAAGTATGCTGGCGTGATCGCGGTTGACGATCCTTTCAAGTCGACAACTGCAGCAGCCTTGCGCGGCCTGAAGGCGGACGGAATTCGGCTTGTGATGCTGACTGGCGATAACAAGCTGATCGCAGAGGCGGTCGCAAAAACGCTTGAGATCGCAGACTTCAAAGCCGAAGTGTTGCCGGCTCAAAAGAGAGAAGTAATTCAGGACTTGCAACAGCAGGGGAGAATCGTCGCCATGGCCGGTGACGGAATCAATGACGCGCCCGCTTTAGCGCAGGCCGATGTTGGAATCGCCATGGCCACAGGCACCGACATTGCCATGGAGAGCGGCGGAATCACGCTATTGAAAGGCGACCTGGAGGGAATTCTTCGCGCCCGCAAGTTGAGCCAGGCGACCATGCACAATATCCGGCAGAATTTGTTCTTTGCATTTATTTACAACTCGATCGGCGTGCCGATCGCGGCCGGTGTGCTGTATCCATTCTTCGGCGTGCTGTTAAGCCCGATTCTGGCCGCTGCCGCGATGAGCTTCAGCTCGGTGTCGGTGATTACCAACTCCCTGCGGCTGAGGAACGTGAAGTTGTGATGCAGGCCTGAGGGTGCTACTTAGAAAAGAGCTGGGATTCGCGGTTCGATCCCGCCCTCTGCGGCGGGATTTGCCGTTTTGATGACACCTGATTGCCCAGCGATTTCACAGCTTACTCAAATAGTCCGTAATTTCCGGGTTTGTCCAGTTCACCGCGCCAATGAACTTTCGGCGGATGATGCCATTGCGGTCGATGATGTAGGTCTCCGGCCAACCGAAGGTGCCGTATAGTGAGCTGGCTTTCCTGGCTTCGTCGCGCACCGTCACCATGTTCACGTTGTAGTCTTTAAGAAATTTGTGGTAGGCGGCATCGTCGGCGTCAATGCTGACGGCGAGCACGGTCACGCCCTTATCCTTCATCATGGCCTGCATGCGCACCATGGCGGGCGTTTCGTCGATACACGGAGGACACCACGTGGCCCAGAAATTGAGCACCACCACCTGTCCGCGAAACTGGCTGAGCGTGACGGTGTGGTCGGAATCCTGTACGGTAAAGTCCGGAGCGTTTGATCCAATGCGAGCGGGGTGATTGCCGCTGTAGCAGGCTGGAAAGAATCCCGCTATGGCCGCCAGCAATCCAATAACAAGAAGCGTTCGGGTCACATCGATATAATAGCGAAAAAGCATGACTGTTTCAGGTCGATCGTCACAATACGGAGTCGCGGCTCCAGAGGTTTCGGTCATCATTCCCGCGCGGAATGAAGAGGCGAGCCTTGGGGAGTGCCTGCAATCGCTGGTTACCCAGGATGGTGTGGTATTCGAGATTATTGTGGTCGACGACGGCTCAACCGACCACACGCGGCAGATAGCAGAAAGATTTGAGGGTGTGCAGGTGATTTCTCCGGGGCCGCTGCCCCCGGGATGGACAGGAAAGAACAATGCGGTGATTGCCGGCGCAAGAGCGGCTTGCGGCGATTGGCTTCTGTTTACCGATGCCGACACGGTGCACCTTCCCGGATCGCTGGAGCGCGCGCTCACCGAGGCAAACCGCGAGGGTGCGGATTTGTTGTCGTACTCTCCGGAGCAAGTGGTCGAGAGTTTGGCTGAGAAGGTGGTTATGCCGGTCGTGTTTGCGGAACTGGCTGCTGAATATCCGCCGGCGAAGGTGCGCGATCAAACTTCGGGCGTGGTGGCTGCCAACGGGCAGTACATTCTGGTACGACGCGCCGCTTATGACAGGGCGGGCGGGCATGCGGCTGTTGCTTCACAAATCCTGGAGGATGTCGCCTTGGGCAAGGCATTTCGTCGCGCCGGACTGCGTATCTATTTTCGCTACGGCGGAGATGCAGTTCGCGCCCGCATGTATCGCAACTGGGATCAACTGCGGGAAGGATGGACGAAGAATCTGGCGCTGTTGTTTCCCTGCGCACGCCGGCGCGCGCTTCTGCTCGCTCTTTGGTGGCTGATGGCGTGGGCAACGCTCCCGCTGCCCATGCTGGCTGTGGCTTTGTTTCTGCGCGTGCGGCGCGCGAATTTTGATCTGGGCGCCACGCTGCTTGCCACCGCGCTGGGTCCGCCGGTTTTTGCATATCTGTTATTGCGATCACGGAGTGCGCACCGGAGTGGAAGTGTATCGTGGAAGGGGCGGACTTACTCCGGTAACAGCTCGGGAGAAACAGCGGCTGCAGAAAGATTTACTTCTAGCCATGTTGTTACGCAAGTGTCACCGATCGAAAGTCGCCAATAGAGCCGCCGTTGAAGTGGCGCGAAATGTAGGTTTCTCATTGCGCGGTAGCGTGAGCGGGCAACTGGATACGGGCAAGCGGTAACTAAACTATGGTTTATCTAACTCGCAAGGCTGAGTTCTCTGCATCGCACTACTATCACAACCCGGCGTTCAAGCCGGAGGAGAACGCGCGTCTATTCGGCAAATGCAATAATCCCAATGGACACGGGCATAACTACACGCTTGAAGTTACTGTGAAGGGAGCAGTCGATCCTAAGTCGGGTTTTGTGGTCGATCTTAAACAGTTAAAGGATGTAATGAACAGGGAAGTGCTCGACGCGCTCGATCATCGCTTTCTCAATAAGGAAGTGCCAGAGTTTATGACGCAGGTTCCCACTACTGAAAATATCGCGATTGCAATCTGGCAGCGCCTGGCTACGAAGCTCCAGTCGGCGCAATTGCACCGCGTGCGCGTCTATGAGACTCCGGATCTTTTCGTCGACTTCTACGGAGAAGCATGAAGGCGCACCTGACCCGCCGTTACATGTTCTCCGCATCGCACCGTTTGCATAGCGATCAGATGTCAGCGGAGGAGAATCGCGCCACTTATGGCAAGTGCAATAACCCTTACGGGCATGGGCATAACTATATGATCGAGGTCACGGTGAGCGGCCCGGTCAACCCGCAGACCGGCATGGTCTGCAATCTGGTGGATCTGGATGGTTTTGTGTATAAGCAGGTTCTCGATCGGTATGACCACCAGAATCTGAATTTGTTGCCGGAATTCAGCAGCCTCGTTCCTACCACGGAAAATTTATGCATCACGATTTACCAAATTGTGAAGCGTGGATTCGACAAAGGTCATCTACAGAAGGTGCGTATTGAAGAGACGATGATGAATTCATTCGAATATGCAGGAGATTTGTAAATTGCAAATGGTAATTTGTAATTGCCTGCATGTTCAGAACGTTGGATTGGGCACAGTCCCATTCGACACCGGTCTTGATCTCACGCAGGTTGCACATTGCCAATTACACACTACGAAGTACAAATTCTATGAAGCCTTCAACTGAGCCTACGTCACTTACGGGTGCCACCTACGAAGAACTTGTTCGCGAGACGCTTGTCCGCCTCGGGGAAGATCCCGATAGAGAAGGGCTCGTGCAGACCCCCGCGCGCGTCCACAAGGCGATGCAGCATCTTGTCAAGGGATACCAGGAAGATCCGGAGGCGCTCCTGCGCAATGCTCTATTCACGGTCAATTACGACGAAATGGTCATCGTCAAGGATATCGAGATGTTCAGCTTGTGCGAGCACCACATGTTGCCTTTTTTCGGTAAAGTACATGTCGCTTACATTCCGAATGGCAAGGTGATTGGGCTGAGTAAGATTCCGCGGCTGATCGAAGTATTCTCGCGGCGACTGCAAATTCAGGAGCGTCTGACGACACAGATTGCCGAGACAATTCAGAAAACGATCGAACCGCAGGGCGTGGGGGTGGTGATCGAAGCCCGGCATTTGTGCATGATGATGCGCGGCATCGAAAAGCAGCACTCCTCTGCAGTGACGTCGTCGATGCTTGGCTGTTTCCGCAACGAAGAGGAAACGCGAAGTGAATTCCTCTCGCTCATCCGGCAGCGTACGAACGGATCCTAGCATAGCGGGTTCGTGGTTACCGGACTGAACACTCTGGCGTGCCGCTTGCCTGGACTACGCTTTTTCCATGAAAAAGAAAATAAACCCGCCGATGGCTGGGCGCCTCTCCCTTGTGACCGGCGCGAACCGTGGTATTGGATTCGAGATCGCTGCCGCATTGGCCCGCGAAGGCTCCGACATAGTGATGACCGGACGCGACGCGAGATCGCTCCTACAGGCTGCTCGAAAGATTGAGAAGCTTGGCGTGCGCGTGCTGGCGGAAACCTGCGACGTGCGCAATCCTGAGTCGGTGGACGCCCTGTTTACGCGCCTGCGCATGCTTCGCCGTTCACTGGATTTCCTCATCAATAACGCCGGCATCGCGCATCCCAACTGCACGATTGCAGACATGCCTTATCCAACATGGGTTGACGTAATCGATACAAACCTGACCGGCATGTTTTTGGTGACTCAGGCGGCACTGGCCGTGATGAAGCAGGGAAGCGCGATTGTAAACAATCTGTCGGTCGCCGCCGAGCGTGTTTTTCCCGGGTCCGCTGCTTATAACGCCTCCAAACATGGCGCGCTTGGCCTTACCGATACTTTACGCGAAGAGTTGCGGCCCAGAGGCATTCGCGTGATTGCCCTGTTGCCCGGCGCAACCGATACCGACATTTGGACCACACTCTGGCCGCAGGCGCCGCGCCGGAAAATGATGTCCCCGGCCGCAGTCGCGCAGGCTGTCGTCGATGCCCTTGCATTGCCGCCGAACACTGTTGTCGAGAAACTGGTCTTGAGGCCCGCGGCAGGAACGCTTTAAACGGGACACGATAACTTCGGATGCGTCTACGGGTGAATGTGGTGTCTCAGATTCGCAGTTCCGAATCCCGTCTTGTCGCATCCAAACGTACAAGGCGTCTCAGCGAGGGTCGTTTATGTCGTTTCTAGGATATTGGAAGGCTCTGAAATCGCCGGAACAGCGGCTGGCTTGGGCAGTCGCGATTGGCGCGGACGCCCTGCAGATTCTGGCATTTCCTTTTTTTGTCGAAGGCGGAGGCTCACCTGCCGATTCAGTCCTCGATTTTCTGGTGGCCATTGTTCTTACTCGTCTGCTCGGCTGGCACTGGGCATTCCTGCCCTCGCTGGCCGCCGAAGTGATACCGGGCGTCGACCTTTTTCCGACGTGGACTGCGGCAGTGTGGTTTGTCACGCGCCAGCAGGTGAAAAGTTCGGAGCCGGAGATTCTTCCGCCGGGACCTGCGCCCGAGCCGCGCGGGTGATTTGCCGACATCGGTCCTCTGCCTATTCACCAAGTTCCGTAGCGATAGCGGTGTCGGCGTTCGGGGAAGAGTTTAATCATAATCACGCCGGCTGCGAAGCCTCCGATGTGCGCCCAGAAAGCGATGCCGCCGTTTTGCGCCGTTTCCGCGATCACCGTTACGGTTCCGCTGAAGAACTGGTAGAGAAACCAATACCCCAGCATGAGCCATGCGGGCACGTGAAAAAAGAAAATCGGCGGCAGCCACACCAGCACATGCGATCGAGGATAAAGAATGAAATAAGCGCCCATGACTCCGGCAATCGCGCCGCTGGCGCCGACCGTTGGCAGGCGTGAACTGGAATTGATAAGAACCTGCGTGATGGCCGCCGCCAGCCCACTGGCAAAATAGAAAATCACATAGTTGAAGTGGCCGAGAAAATCTTCGATGTTGTCGCCAAATATCCAAAGAAAAAGCATGTTCCCGGCAACGTGCATGAACGAGGCATGCAGAAACATCGATGTGAAAAAAGGAATAATGGCCGTTGCTGGACTGGCGTGGGAATGCCCGGAGAGAACGGCGACAGCGTGGCGCGGAACCAGGCCAAATTGCATGACGAAGGCGTTCAGCGCGCGCGGACTTTGCTCCTGAACCGAAAATTCCCAGAAATAAACCAGCGAGTTCAGCGCAATCAAAAAATAATTGATGAACGGCGTGGAGAACGAGGGCTGGTCGTCACGAATCGGAATCATTAGGAGTTGGTAATTGTGTAATCTGTAATTGGGTAATTTGCGGGCCCGTCGCCCGCTTCTCTCGGATGCCTTGAAATCCCAGACTACAAATTACCAAATTACACAATTCTTATGAATGCCGTCTTTATTATCGATAAGCCCCCTGGTCTTACTTCGCACGACGTCGTCAACCGCGTGCGCCGCATTCTCGGCCAGCGCTCGGTTGGCCATCTCGGAACGCTTGATCCCTCCGCCACTGGAGTCCTGCCCATTGTCGTCGGCAGCTTCACCCGGTTGGCGCAGTTTTACATGCATTCGGAGAAGAGATACGAAGGAACGATTCGCTTCGGCTTTTCCACCGACACCTATGACGCCGACGGCAGCCCCACCTCCGAGCCCCAGGAAATAGTTTTGGAC
>JBAWBR010000093.1:0-66030 GCA_049589875.1 Terriglobales bacterium | reverse complement strand
TGTTCGGGTTGTGCTTCGACAATACCTTTGTGATCGCCGCCGTCAACGTCGTCTTGCCGTGATCGATGTGTCCAATCGTCCCAACATTGCAGTGCGGCTTTGTCCGATCAAATTTTTCTTTCGCCATAACTCAGCTCTTAGCTCCTAAACTTTTAGCTAACTCCAAATGTCCTGACGCCCTGGCTCACCGGCTCCGCGAAGCAATTCGAACTACTTCGTCGCCGTCTTGCCCTGCGTCTTGGCGATAATTTCATCCGCCACCGAACGCGGCGCTTCTTCGTAGCGCGCAAAATGCATGGAATACTCGGCGCGTCCCTGCGTTGATGACCGCATATGCGTCGCATATCCAAACATCTCCGCCAGCGGAACAATCGCCTTAATCACCTGCGACCCGGCGCGATGCTCCATGCCTTCGATCCGTCCGCGGCGCGAACTCAAGTCGCCCATGATCGCACCGGCGTAATCTTCCGGGGTGACAACTTCGACCGCCATCACCGGCTCGAGCAATACCGGAGAAGCCTTGCGTGCCGCCTCTTTGAAGGCCATCGAACCGGCGATCTTGAACGCCATTTCGTTGGAATCGACATCGTGATAGCTGCCGTCGTAAAGGGTTGCCTTTACGTCAACCATGGGATAACCCGCAAGAATACCGCCTTCCAGCGCTTCGCGAATCCCCTGATCGATCGGCTTGATGAATTCTTTCGGCACCGACCCGCCAACGATATCGTTCACGAACTCATAACCCACGCCCGGCGGTTGCGGATCGAGATAAATTTTGGCGTGCCCATACTGACCCTTGCCGCCGGTCTGACGAATATATTTGCCTTCCGCTTCGGCGTGCTTGCGAATGGTTTCGCGATAGGCCACCTGCGGCTTGCCAACGTTCGCCTCAACTTTGTACTCGCGCATCATGCGGTCGACGATGATTTCCAGATGCAACTCGCCCATGCCGCTGATGATCGTCTGCCCGCTGTCGGGATCGGTGTGAACTTTAAAAGTGGGATCTTCCTGCGCCAGCTTCGCCAGCGCCATGCCCATCTTTTCCTGGTCGGCCTTGGTCTTGGGCTCGACCGCAACCGCAATTACAGGCACCGCGAAGGTGATCGATTCCAGCGTGATCGGATGCCTCTCTTCGCAGATCGTGTCGCCGGTCGAGACGTTCTTCAGCCCCACCACCGCGCAGATATCGCCCGCCAGAATTTCCTGAATGTCTTCGCGCTTGTTGGCATGCATCTTGAGGAGCCGGCCAATACGCTCGTGCTTCTGCGTGCGCGAGTTCATCACCGACTCGCCCGACTTCAGCTGCCCGGAGTACACGCGAATAAACGTCAACTGGCCCACAAAAGGGTCGGCCATAATCTTGAACGCCAGCGCCGAGAAGGGCTCTTTGTCATCGGCTTTGCGGATCGCTGGCTTCCCATCTTCAGGATTCACGCCGTGCGTCTCTTTTGTATCGAGCGGCGACGGCAGGTAATCCACGACCGCGTCGAGCAGCGGCTGCACACCTTTATTCTTGAACGCCGTTCCCACCACTACCGGAAACAGCTTCAGCCCGATGGTCGATTTGCGCAGCGATGCCTTCAGCTCAGACGCCGAAATCGCTTCGCCTTCCAGAAACTTGTGCAGGATTTCGTCGTCGTTCTCGGCGACGGTCTCAACCAGCTGCGTATGAAACGCCTCCGCTTTTTTCTTCAGGTCGGCGGGAATCTCTTCCGTCTCATACTCCGCGCCCATGGTTTCGTCGTTCCAGATGATCGCCTTCATTTCCACCAGGTCGATCACGCCGCGAAACTTGTCTTCTTGTCCAATCGGAATCTGAATCGCGACCGGCTTGGCGTTGAGGCGCTTGCGCAGAGTGTCAACGGCATGCTCGAAATCGGCGCCCATCTTGTCGATCTTATTGATGAAGCAAATTCGCGGAACCCCGTACTTATCGGCCTGGCGCCAGACTTTCTCCGACTGCGGCTGCACGCCGTGCACGGCATCAAATACTGCAACCGCGCCATCAAGCACGCGCAGCGAACGCTCAACCTCGGCGGTGAAATCCACGTGGCCGGGCGTATCGATAATGTTGATGCGGATGTCGCGCCAGGTGCAGGTCGTCGCGGCCGACGTGATCGTGATTCCCCGCTCCTGCTCCTGCTCCATCCAATCCATGGTCGCAGTGCCTTCATGCACTTCGCCGATGCGATGCGTCTTTCCCGTATAGAAAAGAATGCGCTCGGTCGTAGTGGTCTTCCCGGCATCGATGTGCGCCATGATGCCGATATTCCTGCAACGCTCTAATGGGACTGTTCTAGGCACAGCTACTTACTTTCCTCTCTGGGGCTCGAAACAATTTCGCAATTCTGCAATCCGGTAATTTCGTAATTCCACGGCCACCGCCGCTCGGGTTTGAAATCGCAAAATTACCCGATCACGAAATTACAAAATCTACCAGCGGTAGTGCGCGAACGCCTTGTTCGCTTCCGCCATGCGATGCACATCTTCTTTTTTCTTGATGGCGGCTCCTTTACCGTTGGCCGCGTCCAGCAACTCGTTCGTCAGCTTGTCGATCATTCCCTTTTCGCCGCGTTCGCGCGCATACGTCACAATCCAGCGGATCGCAAGCGATGTCCGGCGGTCGGGAGCGACTTCGATCGGCACCTGATAGTTCGCACCGCCCACGCGCCGCGTCTTCACTTCGAGAAGCGGCTTGGCGTTTTCGACGGCCTTGGTGAACAGCTTCAAAGGCTCGTCGCCGCCTTTTTCCTTCAACTTCTCGAGCGCGGTATAGAAGATGCCTTCGGCAGTCGACTTCTTGCCCTGCCACATCATCGAGTTGACAAATTTCGTCACCAGGTCGGATCCGTAAACCGGATCGGCCTCAGTCTTGCGTTTGGCGATATGTCCTTTACGAGGCATAAATTCCGTTCTCAGTTCTCAGTTTCCTCCGGCACAGTTCCAAGAACTGAGAACCGGGATCAGGGAACTGTTCTACGCTTTCTTGGCGCGCTTGGCGCCGTATTTCGAGCGGCTCTGGTTGCGGCCAGCGACGCCGGTCGCATCGAGCGTTCCACGCACCACGTGATAGCGCACACCCGGCAGATCCTTAACACGGCCGCCGCGGATCAACACGATCGAGTGCTCCTGCAGGTTGTGCCCGACGCCCGGAATGTACGTCGTCACTTCGATTCCGTTCGTCAACCGCACACGCGCCACTTTGCGCAGCGCCGAGTTCGGCTTCTTCGGCGTTTGCGTGTACACGCGCGTGCAAACTCCGCGCTTCTGCGGACACGATTGCAGCGCCGGGCTCGCGGTCTTGTACCGCGGGCTCGTCCGTCCGAATTTCACCAGCTGATTAAAAGTTGGCACTCTCGCTACTCCCAAACGCGGCAAGCCGCGTCTCTATCACACAACTCCGCAAACACACGAGAGACGAGGATTGCCTCATCTCCGCTCTGGCACAGGCTGCAGCGCCCAGCCATACTCTCGCCGCGCATGCGGTGAGAAACTCAGGTTTCCCTTTTCCCTAATTCGCCGACGACGGTGACGCCACGCCTTGCCAACTTCGCTTGGAGGCGCTCCGTTTCGTCTGCTTGTCCCGCATAGCCTCGCGTGACTCCCGGCTCATACCAACTCCAACTCCGGGCGCAAAGGTTTTCGCGGAACTTTTCAGCGAGGGCGTCCCCGGCTTCACTTCCAGCCGGGTCCGTGTTTCTTCAAAGCTCAGCCAGAATCATCCCGGTGCCCATTTTCCACGCAGATCGCGCATCGCACGGGACAGCCGTCTACAGGCAAGCCAGACTTAACTCGCGGAACCTAAAAATAATATCAGGGAGAGTTACCAGCGTCAACAACCGTTCGATACCCGCCGCGAAAAATTGGCCCGCTCGGGCTCAGCGACTCCACAAAATAATCGTCTCCCTTCTTAAAATTCCTCCAGCGCTCTCGAGCTCCCCTCAAAAGTAGTCTCTTCTTAAGTTCATTCTCGGAAGTTCCTTTGCTAGCCTGCTTTTCTTCGATCCAAAGTACACTTAAGCCATGACCGCTGCCGGCCCAAATTCCCTTGCCCGCGCCTCTTCTTCCTATCTTCGGTCGGCCATGCATCAGCCGATTCGGTGGCATGAGTGGGGTGAGGATGCGTTCGCCGCCGCCCGCCGCGAAAACAAACCCATCCTGCTCGATATCGGCGCGGTCTGGTGCCACTGGTGCCATGTCATGGACCGCGAATCCTATGACGACCCGGAGGTCGCAAACATCGTCAATGAGAATTTCATTGCGGTTAAAGTGGATCGCGACGAGCGTCCCGACATCGACAGCCGTCATCAGATCGCCGTGAGTGCGCTCACCGGCCAGGGCGGCTGGCCGCTGACCGCGTTTCTTACGCCCGATGGAAAGCCCTTTTATGGCGGCACTTACTTTCCACCGAATGACGGCTATGGCCGCCCCAGCTTCAAGCGCGTGCTGGTTTCAATTGCGCAGGCCTATCGCGAAAAAAATGCCGACGTGCTGGAACAGGCCATCATGGTGGAAAGCGCGATCGCGCGCGCGGAGACCTTGCGCGCGGCAACGGGTGAAATTTCCCAGACCGCCATTGACGCGGTTATCGAATCCGCGCTCAAGATGTTCGACGACCGCAACGGCGGTTTTGGCAGCGCCCCGAAGTTCCCCCATCCCTCCGTGCTCGACTTATTGATTGAACGTAATTCCCTGAATAGCAATGAGGAATTGCAGCACATATTCGTCAGCACGCTGGAGAAAATGGCGCGCGGCGGTGTTTATGACCAGCTCGCTGGCGGATTCCATCGCTATTCCGTCGATGAGCGATGGGTCGTTCCACACTTCGAGAAGATGTGCTATGACAACTCCGAGCTGCTGAAGAATTACGTTCACGCGTACCAGGCAACCGCCGAGGAATTCTTTGCCAGCATCGCTCGCGACACAATTCGCTGGATGGATGAATGGCTCAGCGATCGCGCCCATGGCGGCTTCTATGCCTCGCAGGACGCCGATTATTCCATGGACGATGACGGCGACTACTTCACATGGACCCTTGAGGAAGTGCAGGCCGTTCTTACAAAAGAAGAAGCGGACGCTGCCAACCTCTATTATGATGTCTCGGAAATCGGCGATATGCATCACAATCCGGCGAAAAACGTGCTCTATCTGCGCGCCGGAACAGATGAGATTGCGCGCCGGCTCAAAATCACCCATGAGCGCGTGAGCGACTTGCTGGCATCGGCAAAGAAGAAAATGTACGCCGCCCGCCTCGCTCGGCCCACTCCTTATATAGATAAAACGCTCTATGTGGGCTGGAATGCGATGTGCATCTCCGCATATTTGGAGGCGGCCAAGGTGCTGGACTTGGATGACACTCGCCGCTTTGCCCTGCGCTCTCTTGACCGCGTTCTGGCCGAGGGCTGGGTACCGAATCCCATGCTTTCCGAAATGGATGGCGCCAATTCAAAGATCTCCGATTCGAGCATTACCCATTCAAATCCCCCCCAGGCAACCTCCGATTCGAAGCTCTCCGATTTACTCGCGCCTGCGCCCCAAGCGCACGCGCCCGGCCTGCTGCGTCACGTGATCGCCTATTCCGACCCCAAAGCCGAGCGCCGCGAAACCACCGGCGTTCTCGAGGACTACGCGTTCACGGTGATCGCCTGCCTGGATGCCTACGAGGCCAGTGCCGACCTCAGCTATTTTCGTTTCGCGCGAAAGATTGCGGACGCTATGATCGCAGGATTTTATGATCGGGAGAACGGCGGCTTCTTCGATACACGAATTGAACCTGCAAGCTTCGTAGCCGCCAAGTCTCCCACGGTCAATGCGCTGCCTACGAGCGCATCGCTCGCTGGCACAAGCCCCGCCACGCTCGGAATTCTCGGGATGCTCCGCAAACCGTTTCAGGATTCTCCCACCCCCGCGGGCAACTCGGTGGCCGCCATTGCATTGCTGCGGCTGCATGGATATACAAATGAAGCCTGCTATCGCGATCTGGCGAAACGTACCCTCCAGGTATATGCCGCTTCCGCGCCCCAGCACGGCATCTTCGCAGCTACCTATGCTCTGGCTGTCGCGCGCTTCCTCGCTCCACATACACAAATTGTTGTTGTCGGAACGGATGCGGCAGCGACCGGACTGCATCGCGCCGCGGCGCGCTGGCTTGCCCCCAACACTTCACTCATTCGCCTGGATGCGGGCAAGGTCGTGGCCCAGAATCTGCCCCCTGTTCTGGCCGATACAATTCCCCATTTACCCACTCTCAGCGAGGGCCGCTCGTTCGCCGTTGTCTGCTCGAACTTCGCCTGCCAGCCGCCAGTGTGCGACGCCGAGGATTTGTCGCGCCTGCTCGAAGCCCAGGCACGTCCAGCAGCCTAGTTAAAGGCTCCTTATCAGCGCGCTTTTCACTAATAACGCACCTCCGGCGCTCCTCCCCTTTTGTCCGCTTCCGTTCTCCCGCGTTTAAGTTGTTCGCATTCCTGCCGATGACCTCCTATGGCGGGTGCCCAGCCATGTCGGCAAATGTCTTCGATAGTCCGGACCTGTACCGCTGTTTGCTGGAGGACTTGCCAGTTGGCATTTTCATCGTCGACCAGCGGCATCGCGTACGCTTTTGGAATCGGGGCGCGGAGCACTTGACCGGTCACCTGGCGCATGAAGCCATGGGACAGGATGGGACCGGACATCTCCTCGAACCCTGCGATCGCAAGGGCCGCCAACTCGGTGGCAATCATGGTCCCATCACCGCAACCCTTGCAAATGGCTGCTCCCAACAATTTTCCGCGTATTTCCTTCACAAGAACGGCCATCGCGTAGCCGTGCGCGTGCGTACCAGGCCGGTCCTTGAAAATCCTGAAGCCATTGCCGGCGTCATGGTTCTGTTCGAAGAAGCGTTCGTTTTCCGTGATGACTCCTCTGGGCCACCCATGTATGGATGCCTGGACGGACTCACCGGCGTTCCATCCCACCTGCTGACCCGCGCCGTACTAAATGAATGCGTGGCCGGCATGGAACGTTCCCATCAGGGGTTTGGACTGATCCGTATTCGTGTGCTCGGGCTCGACGAGTTCCGGGCTAAGCATGGTATCCAATCGGCATCTCCCCTGTTACGCACCACCGCTCAAACCCTCCGTCACAGCCTCGACCCGGAAATCTTTCTCGGCCGCTGGGGGGAAGATGAATTCATTCTCATCCAGCCCTCTGCCAATCGCCTGATCACCATGCAGGCGGCCGAGACTGTGTGGAACCTGGTCGGCAAATCGGAAGTGAGCTGGTGGGGCGACCGCTTTTCGGTCCAGGCCGTAGTCATGTACACGGTCGCTCAGCCGGGAGACGTGCTCGATAAGCTCCTCAATGGTCTGGAGCCAACCCACGCCGCGGCAGCTGGCCGTGCGGTAGGAGCTTAAGGGCGCACGCGTGAACCAGGGATCCGGGGCAGCCTTGCGCCCCGCATCCGCGAAGGTGAACCTTTTATGTTTTCGATCATCGGAATCGTGGTTGTTTTCGGGTGCATCGTCGCCGGCTATCTCATGGAGCACGGCAACCTGAAGGTGCTCGTTCAGCCCGCCGAGCTGATCATCATCGGCGGCGCCGCGCTGGGCACGGTTCTCATCGCCAATCCACTGCACACAATCAAACAAATCCTCGCCGGAATCGGCGCCGCGTTCGGCTCGTCGAAATTTACCCGCCCGCGTTACGTCGAATCGCTGAAGATGATGTACGAATTGCTGAACAAGGCCCGCAAGGAAGGATTAGTGGCGCTCGAAAGCGACATCGAAGAGCCCGACAAAAGCGCCCTGCTCTCCCAATACAAAGACTTCGTCAAGAACCATCACATTTGCGATTTTGTCTGCGACACCATGCGCATGGCGGTCAGTGGCGGCGTCGAGGTTTTCGACCTCGATCAGATGCTCGACAGCGACATGGAAGTTCACCACCATGGTTCCGCCGAGCCCGTGACCGCGCTCAGCACCATGGCAGATTCGCTGCCCGGACTCGGCATCGTCGCCGCCGTGTTGGGCGTGGTCATCACCATGGGCGCGCTCGGTGGCCCTCCCGAAGAAATTGGCCACAAAGTCGCCGCCGCTCTGGTCGGCACCTTCCTCGGCATTCTCCTCTGCTATGGACTGGTCGGCCCGCTCGCGGTGCGCATGGGTAAGGTCTCCGAGGAAGAACACGCTTTCTTACTGGTGATGCGAGTCATCATGATCGCCTTCCTTAAAGGTGTCCCGCCCATCATGGCCGTTGAAATCGGACGCCGTGTCGTTCCCGGCCACGTTCGCCCTTCATTCAAGGAAGTGGAGGCGGCTTGCCGAGGTGGTGGCGCAACCGCCGCAGCCGCCGCCGGTTAAAGCGCCAATATGCCAACTCCTCCAATCATCATCATCAAGAAGAAAGGCGGTCATGGCGGCCATCACGGCGGCGCGTGGAAAGTCGCCTACGCCGACTTTGTCACCGCCATGATGGCCCTCTTTATCGTCCTCTGGCTCCTCAGCTCCAGCCAGAAGGTTCAAGAGGCCGTGGGAGGCTATTTCCGCGATCCTTCAGGAGTCTCCACCAAGCACGGATCCAGCGAATCCGGCGTGGGTGAGAACTTTCAGCTGACAAAGCAAAATCTTTCTCAGCTCAAGGAACAATTGCAAAAAAGTATCCGCAGCATCAACGATCTGGAAAAGCTCCGAAAAAACATCGAGATGACGGTCACAGCAGAGGGTCTGCGCATCGAGCTGATGGAATCGCAAAACGGAACGTTTTTTGACAGCGGCAGCTCCGAACCCACCTCTACCTGCAAGGAACTGCTGGTCTTGCTCGCCAAGGAGTTGGGAGACGTCCCCAACAAGATCTCACTTGAAGGGCACACCGACGCCAAACCCTATGGCGGGAGGGCGAACTACAGCAACTGGGAGCTATCGACAGATCGCGCCAACTCGGCGCGGCGCCTGATGCAACAGTCTGGCATACGAAGCGATCAGATTTCCCAGGTCCGCGGGTTCGCCGATCAGCGGCTGCGCAATCCCAAAGATCCCATGGAAGCTTCAAACCGCCGCATCTCCATCATCGTCCAGTACATCCCCAAAGACGCTGGCGACGACAAAGTTGCCGAGGGCGGGAAGGACAAGGAATCTGGCGAGGGCAAGTCATCCAGCGAAGGCAAGCCTTCCCCCGAATCCCCCAAAGAGGCGGGCACAAAAAACGCCAACCAGAAACAAGAGGAAGAAAAAAAATAAGGCTGACTTTGTCTGTCAGCCTCAAGGAACTTCATTCTTTGTTTTAAATCATTTGTTAAGTCAACCAAATTGCGACTACAGATCGCAAACTGGGGAGTTCGGTGGGCATAGCGGCGCGGGGCCAGCTTGAGTCGGAATTCTCGAGCTAGCTGCGAACGCAAGTGTGCCCATCAGTCCTACCAACAGCAAGAACGCCCTGAGTGAACGTTTCATTTTGCTTTTTTTCTCCTTAGGGTCTGCCGAGTCTTCGTCAAAATCGCCGAGCGCTCGGCGCGGGCATTATACACACATCAACTCTTTGACCTTAAGTCGCACTCAGGTATGCAAAATTTGCACTTACTTTGTTAACCGCCAGCACTGCGGGAAATTACCCAACTCGAATTCTGCACCAATAAAGGGGCAATCATGCAGTCCTTAAAGTAATTCTTTTATTTCTTCTAACTCTTCGATTTAACGCGGTAAGTGCCTTCAAATACCTCTTGACAAGGTTCTGAAAGATGGCCTTTTAACTGGAGCTGTTGCTGCAAAAGAATGGCTAGATGCGATTTTTCGATCCCGCAGCCGCTGACTTCGCGCGGGCCGGGTCTTCGGAGGTGGTGGTCGGCGGATGATCGTCCGGCTCAAAATTCGAGCTGCGCGAAAATGCCCGTTCCACCATCCCCTCAAACATCGGGATCAGCGAGTCGCCAGTCGCTGCCGGCCGCAGATCAGCCAGACCGCGCTCCCAGCGCTGCGTCCGCAGAGGATTGGCTGCCGCTTCTCGGACAGTCGTGCCCAGCAGGCCATAGGCAAGCCACACCAGAATCGACGAATCGAAGAAAAACATGTTTAGCAGATTGAGACGGTGGTTCGAAGCAATGAATTTCCCCGCGTAGAGCGCGTAAAGTATCAGGTCCGCGCAGGCGGCCGATCCAAACCCTAGGCCGATTCCAAAACAAAGCTGTTTGCGCGATACTCCTAGAAATCCCGCGAAAATAATGAGGAATAAAACCAGTCCTACCTGCACCGTGCTGACCGAACGCTCCAGGGTGGTCACTGCATGAGTGATCGGATTCTGATTGAATGAGCCCGATGCGGCCACTACAACCGAAACCAGCAGCATCACCGCTCCAGCCCACTTAAACACCGGCGTGCCCAGGTCCTTCAATGCGTGGTAGGGCCGGAATACATCGAGGAATATCTCGTGAAGAACCTTGAATCCAAGAACAGCTGTGACCGCCTGCCCAACCCAATACAGCCAAAAATACCAGTTGTAATACGCGATCTGCAAAGACAGCGGATAGAGCACCGCAAAATTCGCAACCTGCGCCCAAAGATAAATGAAGAAAACCGGAAATTGCTTGTGAGCCTTCCGCCGCCACAGCACACCGGCCACAACCGATTGCAACACCGGCTGCGCCCACCAGAGAAACATCGAGGTCGCGTGGCTACTAAGGCTCATTAGGCGTTAAGACACAGAGGTCGCGGTCGTACCGTCTCTATCTTCGCCTATCCTTGGGTCCCTTAACGCCGCCGGTCACTTCACTTAGGTAACGTTGGTAACCTGTTACCCGCCTGCCGGCTTTTCGGCGCAGCCATCCGCTCTTCCTTTCAGATCACCTCTTCAGCTCGCCTCTGGCGTCGAATGCAGGTACGCCCTCATCATCCGCACCTCATCGTCTTTTTCATCGAGGTCGTGTAAAAGGATGTCGCGCAGGGAAACAATCCCCCTCACCTCGCGGCCCAGGCACACCGGAAGATGTCTGAACCCATGCCTTCTCATCAGCGTCATGCATGTTTCAAGCGAGTCCCCAGGCTGGACAATCATCGGATCCTCGGTCATCACCTGGCCCACCTCGGTTGCAGCCGGATCCTTCCCTCCTACCACCACGCGATTCATCAGATCGCGCTCGGAGAAAATCCCGACCAGTTGACCCTGCTGCAAAATCGGAACTGCTCCAATATTGTGAGACACCATCAGGCGCGCCACCTCGAGCACCGTCTGATGCTGCTCGGCGGAAATGACCACCTGATTCCTCACCAGATCGCTGATCAACATGGGCACCTCCCATTGACTTCGTGAATATTGACTTCGTGAATTTTGTCGCTCGTATACGGAACCACGTTTCTCCCGTTTTGGAACCGCGAAAACGAAGCCTGCAAGACAGCGCTCGCGGAGTATATGTCGAAAACTCATCGCAGAAAAGAGAAAAATCGCTTGGGCTTAAAGCCGTTCGCAGCCGCGCAATACCTTAGCCCTTGTCATTCCGAGCCGTTCGCAGCCGCGCCCTGCGGCGAGAGCAAGCGAGGAATCTGCATGCGTGCTCAAAGCAAATCGGCTGGTCGTCTAGGTGAGAGAAATCAAATACGCCGACGCCAGAAAATTCGCCGGAATTTGCGAACGTTCCCGCGCGCTGACGATCACGTTGTAATCCCCGCCCGCGCCTAGCCGATTGAACACCGGCGTTGCTTCCTGCGGCTCGACCAGCGCCAGGTAGTGCAGAAAACCAAATACGTCTGCTGTCGGCTCCATGCCCGGCGCGACAAACGAAACTTCTACGTCCTCGTGATAAAAATGCCATGCCAGCGATGCTGCCAGCCGCACCGCCCGTTCATAGGTTCGCGGCACGAGCGCTCCCGGCGCGGGATTATCAAAAATAATCCGCATCTTGCGCTCGTCCTCGCGGCTGAACTCGCGCACCTTGAGCGCGCCCGTCCGCGCCGTCGCCTTCCAATCCACATGGCGCGCTGAATCCTCGGGCATGTAATCTCGTATGCGATAAAGGTCGTATCCTCTGCCTCGCACGAAACTTTCAAATTCGCCGGTCACCATTGGCAGCACTTCCAAAAACTGCTCGGTCGGCTCGATTACCGGAAACGCGATAATTTCGCGCGCCAGATTCACCCGCCGCGTCTTCGTCAGGAACGCAAACGGAAAGCGCGTGGCCAGCCCGAAATTCTTTTCGCGATAGCGGCCTCGCTCCGGAAACGTTATCTCCAGATCGGCGCGCGACTCCTGCAACGGACTGAGAAAAGGAAAATAAACCGCCTGCTTGAGAATCGGCCGGTCCGGCTCTTCATTCACACGCCGCAGCCGGCGATCCGGCAAGCGAACCCACTGCCGCTCCGGCGCGCGATTCCGCGGCCAGCCAAACGTCTCCGCCTCCCACCGCCACCGCCGTTCCACTTTGCGCCGCGCCGGAACCACCCGCACTGAAAATGACGGTATCCACGAGCTGACATTCCGCAGCAGAAGCCGCGCCAGCATCGGCCGTCCCGCAAACACATGCTCGGGAACATGAATGTCGAGAGCCAGGCCGCGCAGCACAATCGCCGACGCCACGCCCGACACCAGAATCGCCGAAAGCAGCGCCGCCACCACCACATAAAGAAGATTGTTGCCGCTCTGTATTGCCGCGATTCCCAGCGCCACCGTGAACAGGATGTAAATCATCCCCGCGCGCGTGACGTCGTAGTCCATCGCCTCGCGTATGCGAGCCGCCGCCACCTGCCGCGCCAGATACGGCACCGTGGTTAGTCCTACAAACGTAGCCAGCAGCAGCGCGGCCGACGCCAGAACAACCGTTCCCCACATGCTGCCCGACTCACGCGAGACGGTAGAAAATAGCGCCGCGGCAAACGCCAGCACCAGCCCAACAATCGCCACCAAGAAGCGCACCCAGATTTCAGGCAGTCCAAGCCCCAGCAACGGAGAGGATGTCGAGTTGGTGGTGGTCTTAGCCATCACAGAGTTCCCAGCTTCGATTCACGCAATTACCAGCCGGGTGCTGAAAAGTCGATCACGATCGGCGTTTGAAAGGGTGTGGCTTCCAGACGCACCGCAACTGCCACAAGCTCACCGGCAGCTTTCACAGGCCGCGGAAAAACCCAATTCACGGCGGTTTGGGGAAGGGCACGAGTTCCACTCGTGCCGCTAAGCCGCTGAAAATAGACTCGCGCTTCAGCGCCTGAGGGCGGCCTCTGGCGCCCGCAATGACTTTCTCCCCAGCCTGCTAGATCACGCGGCCAGTCCTCTAAGAGCGGAAGACTGTTCCCAGAATATGCCAGCAATCCGCGCGACCGGAAGTGACCGAAGAGTCTTTCGCAACTTTCACGGGCACCTCCCCCACAAGCGGTACAATTTGTTCATGAATACACAAAACGAACCAAAGCCCGACTTCGCTGAAGTCATCCCTTACAAAGAACACTTCATCGAAGCGAACATCTACAAACAACCAACCCACTTCAAAGCACTCGGCAGGTGGGGCAGAAGCAATATCCACAACGACCTAGTCTCAACAACAACATTTGGTTTTGGGGTTATCGGAAAATTCGACACCAAAGAGCAAGCGGTTGCTGCAACGGTCGCTGAGGGGCAGAAGAAAATTAATTTACAAATAGCGCTGGATCAACAGCAACAACAGCAAGCATCGTAACAGCCGAATCGTTGTACAAAGAGCATTCCGTGATCGGCAAGCGTCTGTGGGATAATGCGCCCGTGCCTCCATCAACTGTCAGTGCGTCCCCTAAGCAGGTAGCCAAGGTTCTGCGCGCCCACAAGCAGGGTGCCATGTTCGAGCAGATCGGCGATCAGACAAAGTTCTCAAGCGAGATCATCTGGTCTGCGATAAACACTTTGGAACGGGAGGGCACAGTCATGGGCCGGAACCCCTTTGCGTACAACCCTAACGCCCCAGACAGGGATCCTGACGACTCCGAAAAGTCAGAATGAACTCCGCTCCCGCGCCGTCATCGCCACTGCCGCTGGCTCTGTATCTCGTCGCAGTCACGTGGGCGATGATGCAGAGCAACAAGCGATGGATCACGCTGCTATGGATTGTGGCCGGACTTGCGGTCACACTCGGACTATTCGCGGTAGCGGCTTATATCTGGCCCGACCTGGCAGGCGTCCTCGGTCACGTCGCGGTGGTCCCGACTCTGCTCATCTCTGCTCTGGCCGGGATAAATCACATGCGAGGACATCGCCGCGCTTCTCCTCCCAAGTCCCCTACACCGAAGCCCTGATTTCCACTTCGGGGGTGTACGATTTCGCCCGTTGGCCCGGCCCGGTGACCGTCAAGGCCCTCCCTACACCCGCCCCGTGCCCCAGGTTCGCGTCCGTCCTTTGGACGCTAACCTGGGAAGCTCAGGCGACGACGCGAGCCCAACAACAGCCACACCCCTCCCTCAACTCCCAACATGTCAAGTGCCAGCGTCACAGACTTCTCCCCTCGCCCAATGAGAAAATATCCACCTGATTGGGGCAATATGGGAGTGCGCTCGTTTGCGAAGAGGATCCAACAAAGACTATCCATCCCATCGCCACAAACCGTGTTCAGCGCTCTTCGACAATCAAACGCAAGCCTCTCCTGGAAGAGAAACCGGGTGAGTCGGTTCGGGTCAACTAGCAACCAGCAACTGGCAACTGAATTTGAGAGTTAAGCCCTACGCGTTCAAGACTTTGACTTTAACCACTTTCCGCTCAATATTTTGCAGAGAAAAACGCGCCAAAGTCTTGATTTCATTAGACCCGGTGGGGAGGGGGGTAGCATCCCCGCAAGACTACCTGCGCCGCTGCCGCCACCACACAAACACCACGACCGCCAGCGCCACCACCACAATGGCAACGTTGAAACGGGTGATTGCCCGCACCAAAGGACGCCAATGCTGGCCAAACAAATATCCGGAGCACGCGATAAAAGTTACCCACACGACCGCTCCCAAAAAGTTGTAGACGGCAAATGCCCGCCAGCGCATGCGCATCACCCCCGCCAGCGGTCCAGCGATTACGCGCAGACCAAAAACGAAGCGCGCAAAGAAAATCGTGAAGGCGCCATAGCGGGAAAAAAGCTTCTCGCCACGCTCCAGCTCTTCATCACGAATTCGAAAGAAATTGCGGTAGCGCTCAAGCAGCGGACGCCCGCCATAGAGCCCGAGCGCAAATCCGAAGTTGTCGCCGAGCGTGGCCGCGCACGTTGCGATCACGACAATCCATCCGAGCTGAAGCTTGTGCTCGGAATAGGCAAGAAAGCTCGCGACCAGCAGCGTGCTTTCACCGGGAACTGGCAGGCCTGCATTTTCGCAAAGCAGCATCAGCGCCACGGCCCAATAGCCGTAGTCGGCAACAAAGCTGCGCACAAAATGTGAGACGCTATGCCCCATTTGGAAGTGGTCGGAGATGCAAGCTTAACAAAGCAGCGATGGGAATACAGTGGTTGTCATCCCGAGCAAGCGGTTTTTGCGCACGAGGGATCTGGGCGAGCCGCACGGTGCGTCGCGGTTTTTTTGCGACGCATAAATCGCGCGTTTGGCTCGCTTCCTTTTTTAGATTGCATCGCCCCTATGCGCGGTTCGCGGTAAGAAAATCAATCAGCGCCGAGTTGAATTCCTGCGGCGATTCTTCATAAGGCAGATGTCCCACTCCATCGAAGGCAATGAAACGTGCATCGCGAAAATTTTCGCGCAAGCGCTCCGCCGAAGAAAAATGCACCGCCAAACTCGTCCCCAAACGCCATCGAAGAGCGCTGGCTTGACCTTGCCGGCGGGCGGATGCGCTATCTCGCCATGGTTGCGAGGCTGAACGTTTGCTTCCTTTTTTCGGTCTCGATGGGCAACTCTTTTCTCGTGGAATGGTTCTCACTGAATAAGTGATATCGCCTCTGTCGCTTGAGTGGGAGCGTTCCAAGCTCCCACTATTTTTGGGTCAGAGTTGCATCCGGCCGATGAAGTCAAAACTACCTTCGCGTCCTCCGATTTCTGGCCGCGAATTTCGTTTCTATTGCGGTCCTGTGTTCGCGGCTGCAACGGCGACTTGTTCTTGGGTCTTGTCTTTAGCTTGATTCTTCGCCCGCTTTTTTCCCAGCAGCTTTTTCAGTACGCGAATTCCTTTGTCCACGTGCTTTTCTTCGAGCAGAAATGGCGGCAGAAAACGGAGCACCGTATCCTGCGTCACGTTGAAGAGAACGCCTTCCGCCAGACCTTGCTCCACAAACGGACGCGCCGGAACTTCCAACGAAAGCCCCTGAATGAAGCCGCGCCCACGAGTCTCGCGCGCCGCGCCATATTTGCCAACCAGCGTTTGCAACTGCTCGTGCAGATAAGCGCCAACTCGCGCAACGTTCTCGAGCAGCTTTTCCTGTTCGACGATTGCCAGATATTCCAGCCCAACGCGGCACGCGAGCGGACCTCCGCCGAACGTTGTGCCATGTTGCCCTGGGGAAATTGCGGAGGCAAAATGTTCTTTGGAAATGAACGCGCCCAAAGGCAATCCGGCCGCAATCGGCTTGGCAATGGTGACGATATCTGGAACAACGCCAAAGCCTTGGAAAGCGAAGATCGTGCCGGTGCGTCCAAGGCCGCATTGGATTTCGTCGAAGATCAGCGCCGCCTGATGCTGGTCGGCGAGCGTGCGGCATTCGCGGAGAAATTCCGGCGAGCACTCCAAAATGCCGCCCTCGCCGAAGATAGGCTCGAGGACAATCGCGCAGGTATTCGAGTTCACGGCGGCGCGAAGCGATTCGATGTTGTTGCGCTCAACGAAGCTTACGTTTTCGAGCAGGGGTTCGAAGCCTTTGCGATATTTATCCTGCCCGGTAAGCGACATGGCTCCAAACGTGCGTCCATGATAAGAGCCCTGAAGCGCAACCATGCCGCACTTGGCATCGCCTCCGGCTTTGTGCCCGGCGAGGCGCGCCAGCTTGATCGCGCCTTCCATCGCTTCCGTCCCGCTGTTCGAGAAAAAGACCCGGTCGAGGCCGGAGAGCTGGCAAAGGCGCTCGGCAAGCCGTCCCTGATATTCGTTGTAGTAAAGATTGGAAAGATGAATGGCGCGTGCTGCCTGCTCGCGAATCGTCTTTACGATTCGTGGATGGGCGTGCCCAAGGGCATTCACACCAAGGCCGGCGACGAAGTCGAGATATTTCTTGCCCTCAAAGTCAAAAAGAAAAACGCCCTTTCCGCGCTCGAAGGCGACAGGATACCGATTATAGGTGGGAAGAAGAAAACGCTTTTCGAGATCTGCGATTTGTTCGTATTGAGACATAAAGAGATTTTAGAACGGCGCAAGTCACGCCGTCAGGTCAACAGCGTTCAGAGTCATAACCGCAAATTCTGACAGCCTCGAATGTGCAACACTTATCTAGACATCTGGTACGGGACGTCTGGGGAGCTCAATGAGATCAAAAGTCGCCTTTGGGTTGTTGTTGGCTGTGTTCGTGGTGACCTTCGCTGTGGCCAAGCCTCGCTGGATGCGTCAATCGCGCGTTCCAACCAATGTGGCCTATGTGAGCGAAGAAGAAGGCGCGATCAGCGTGATCGACCTAAGCACGCTGAAAATAATTCGCCGTGTGGAAACCGGCGAGATCGCGCCGCGAGGACTGGCGGTGACATTTGACGGAAAATACGTGGTTACAGCCAATAAGAACACGCAGGATGTGGCGGTCTTTTCCACCGACAACCTCAGCTTAACCAAACGACTCCACATTGGAGAGAACCCGGAATTTATCAAGATCAATCCCGCGGGCAACCGGGTCTTTGCGACTTTTGAGCCAGCGTCGCAACACGGGCCCCCGCCTTCGAAAAGCAGTGCTACCCCCGACGATGCAAATGAACCGCCGGCACAGATTGCATCCTTCCATGTTGGAAATTGGTCATTGGGACCGGTTTCCGCCGCCGGGCCGGAAACGGAAGGCGTTGAATTTTCGCGCGATGGAAAGCTGATGGTGGTCGCCAATGAAGCGCAGGAAACGGTGGGCGTTTTTACGGCGGACACCGGCGCGCACGTCCGCGATATCGATCTAAAGGGTTACGGAATCCGTCCGCGCGGCGTGAAAATTTCTCCGCAGGGGAATGAATACGCGGTGACCATGGAAGCCTCCGGCACATTGCTCACCATGGACCAGAATTTCAATGTGATCAAAGCTGTGCCCACGGCAGCCAAACCCTATGGAGTCGCATTCGACCGGGCGGGAAAGCGTATTTTCGTTTCCGCGGAGAAGCTGCAAGTCTTCTCGGCGGATTCGCTTCAATTGCTTGCCGAAGTGCCCACTGGAAAGAGATGCTGGCACTTCACATTCACGCCGGACGATTCCAAGATTCTGGTGGCGTGCGGGCGCTCGAACAATGTAGTGATAATCGACGCGAATTCATACAAACCGCTCGGGTCCATCGATGGATTCAAGCTGCCATGGGGAATTGTCGCTTACCCGAGATCCTACGGCAGTTTGGGATTGCCGTAGAAGCCATGTTAGGTTTCGCCAGCCAAGCTATTTTGCCTGCAACAATTCGGCGTAGAAGCGATCGACCTGCTCGCCTGTCAACTTCAGTTGCCAGCCGAGATCGTCCGTTTTGAGCTGGGCCATCAACTCACTTTTGGGAACTCCGTTCTTCACCAGAACATTCGCACGCGAAACAAGCGTATCGATTCTGTTTTTGAACGCCTCTACGTCAGATCGAGTCACCGTCGGCCCGGTACCCGGCACCGCGATATCGAAATCCAGTTTCAGAACCTGAGCGAGCACCGGCCCCCAACCCAGCAGGCTTCCTCCGGCAGAATAATCGGGATCAGGCGCAGCAGCCAACAAGTCTCCGACGGCCACCACTTTCAGGTTAGGGAAATAAACTACGGTATCCCCGTTGGTGTGAGCATTGCCGAAATGCATTACTTGCACTTCAACTCCACCTAATTTCACAGTGAAGTCGTGGTCGTAGGTCCGGGTCGGCAGCGCGATCTTTCCACCCGGCGGATCGTAGTTTTCCAAAGTCTGCTTAACGTTTTCCTGGGCCAGAACCTGCGCGCCAGCCGCGATGAATTTCGCGTTGTTTCCCGAGTGATTCTCGTGATAATCCGTATCGATCAGCAGCCGTATTGGCTGTTCGGAAAATGAAACTTTCCTGGCTTTAGCCCAAATCTCGTCGTAGTTGCCCGGGAGTTTGCCATCGACGAGGATGAATCCATTGGCGCTCATGCGCAGGACGGAGTTACAGCCGCCTCCGGAGATCACGACCAGGCCGGTCTTCACCATCGCCGCAGTAAGAGTGCCATTGCCGGACGCTTTGCCAGGCTCCTCCTTTGCCGTCTGCTTGCCCAGTTGCTCGTTGCCTGGCGCAGTTTGTGCTGAAACGGCGATGGCGAGGGACATCAACCAGAAAACAATCGCGCGCGAGGAGGAGGTAACAAAGATTTTCGTGAACATCGGGTCTCCACACTGAAAAAAGGAACGCAGTCTTGCCCTAAGAATTACGATCCGCGGCCTCGATCGAGACCGCGGATCTATTGGTCATATGGCCTTTACAGTCCTATTGCCCGTTAAGCGAGAAGGCATAGAACTGGTTGTTTCCGCCGGTGAATCCGGGAATGCCGAGGTGTGTGTATCCGGATCCCCAGAGGATGTTGCCGTTGGCCGGGGTCGCGCCCGCGATAACCGACGCGCCGGCGGCATAGCTCCAAAGAATGTCGCCGGTCGCAGCATTGAGGGCGAACATTGTCGGAGCTGTGTTCGGCGAGCCTCCGCCATACACTGGACCTCCCATCGAAGGCGCGTATACGATGCCTTTCGCGACAGCCAGAGGACCGAGGTCAACCGCGCCGTTCGGGTCAGCTTTCTGCCAGACAACCGAGCCCGTCGCGGGGTCGAGAGCGGCCCATGAACCGGCGCTGCCTCCACCGTAAGGGATACCGTAGAGGTTGGAGATGGCCACGTAGATGAGTTGACCGTCCGAGGCGGAACCCCACTCAATGCCCCCGAGCGATGATCCAGGTCCAACCTGTGTCTGCCAGATCACTGCGCCCGTATCCGGATCGAGAGCATAGTAGATTCCGCTCTTTTGTCCAGCGCCGATGATGGTCGCCGGACCCGAGGCTGTCTGATAGGTGATCTCGTTCGGACCGGAGCCGAAATCATAATCGGGGCCGGTAGGAGCTGGTGGGCAGTTGGTTCCGGGACCCTCAAAGCAGCCAACATTCCAGAAGTCGCTGCCGTCGGTCACTCCAAAGCCAGCCTGGTTCCAGGTCATCAAACGTGTAGCCCATCTGATGGCGCCGGTAGCCGTGTCGAGAGCGATGATCGAGTCGGCATGGTCGCCGGGCTCCAGGCAGCTGGCCTCAGTACCGCCATTGGCGATGCAATCCTGATAAACGGGATCGAATGGAATATGGTAGTTGTTGCCGGTTCCGATGTAGACCAACCCGCGAGCTTTGTCTACAACGGGATGGCTTCCCCAGACATTGGCTCCGCTGTATCCCGCGGGAGCGGTAAAGGTCTGCCAGAGCTTTCGGCCATTGCTGGCTTTTACCGCCACCAGGCTGCCGATCACACTACAGCATGGGTAAGTCGGGTCCGCCGCCACGAACTCCTCGTTCGACGTCATTCCCACGTACACAACGCCGCCATAGACCACGGGCGAAGCAGTAATCACCGGTATGGAGTTCGAGGTGTCCGGTTGCATCTTCCAAACCAGATTGCCCGTTGACGCATTGATCGCGAGAAGCCACCCGGTAGGGCCCGTGGTGTTGTACTGAGTTCCGATGTAAACTATGCCACCCGCAACCGCAGGGCTCGTCCGTGACACGGTGCCGGCTGCCAAACCGTAATCGGAAAGCTGGTGGGACCAGATGGCATTGCCGGTATTGGCGTTCACGGCATAGATGTTCCCGCCCCAGTCCGGGAAAT
The DNA here is from genome assembly GCA_049589875.1 of Terriglobales bacterium. Classification (GTDB taxonomy): domain Bacteria; phylum Acidobacteriota; class Terriglobia; order Terriglobales; family Acidobacteriaceae; genus Acidiflorens. Next base: position 45,170 of record JBAWBR010000093.1, on the reverse strand, counting down.
ACGCTACGCCGCTGACCACTGCTGCGCGGGCCGACACGTCGCCGCCCGTGGTAAAGATCCATTTCGGTTTCAGCGTATGAACGTTGCGTGTAGTGATCTTGGACGAAACGGCTGCATTGTTGGTCGGATCGTGACCAAATGACGGCCAGTTTTGCGCCATGAGTGGCGTCAACGCCGCGGCCGCGACCACGAAGCCGAGAACCCACCGGCAAACTCGCGCCACATTTCTTGCCTCGTGTTCATTTTTGCTTTCTGCCACAGATACTTTAAATTCCATGTACTGTTCTCCTCGATTCAGAAATATCGAACGCGACCGTTGACCCCTTCAAACACGTGCGTAGTCACACAAATGCGAATGCAATAGGTCCTGCGGGCTCTTCGGAAAAAAGTCCCGAAACCACCCCTGGGTGATGCTGTTACGGCAATTTCAATTTCGTTCTTGCGATCGGCCTAGTGCAGGCCGAGTTAAGGATTTCCGCACGTTACGCGCGGTCTAGAGCTGTGCGCTGGCGTATGAGTTGATTTCACAATTCAAGCTGATTTCCACAAACTGCGGCGTGGTCCATTCCATCTTTTCCCCTCCTCATTCGGTGTGCATTTTGGCAAAGCAGCGGCCGGGCGCAGGACTTTCTCTGGAGCGGACAAAGCGATTGTGCAGGTGCAGGCGAAGATATTGATCCTAAGAACAACTTCCGGCCGGCTTACTCCGGAGGCGTCCTCGATGCCCCACCTCGATACCCCACACAACTTAAATTCGGCGCTCCCGATCCCCACGATCGGACTGCTTCGCGAACCAATGCACTGTGCCGCACAGACAAAAATCCCACAATGCTTTGAAGGTGAAACGTTGGTGACTTTTAGGTGAGTTGTTAAGCCGATGAAAATGAACCGTATTTGCCTGTGGAAAAAACAGCCTTCTCGAAGAAGAACTACCATGAAGGACGCAAACATTTCGGGCGAAGCCCTGGATCATAGGCTTCGCCCGTTTTGCTAAACGCAATTCACATCCATGCGTGCCAAACCTACTTCGACGACCTCACTTTGTCGCTTCCGACGGCAGCAGGCCGCGGTACTTCAGCATGGGCTCGATGCTCGGTTCTCCGCCCAGCCACGTTGAGTACATCTTCCCGAGTTCCTCTGTATTGCCGCGCGAGAGCACCATTTGACGGAAACGGTCGCCGTTCGCGCGCGTCAGCCCGCCGTGATCCTCAAACCACTGGTAGGCGGCGTCATCCAGCATCTCGCTCCACAGGTAGGCATAGTAGCCAGCTGCGTAGCCGCCTCCCCAGATGTGTGCGAAATAGCTCGACCGGTAACGGGGAGGCACAGTGCTCAGGTCGAGATGCGTTTTCTTGAGCGCCTCGGCTTCAAACTGGTCGGGATTTTGCAGCGCCGCAGCCGCCGGCAGGGTGTGCCATTGCATATCGAGCTGAGCCGCCGCGACAACTTCGGTCAGAGCGTATCCGCCGTTGAACTTCTCTGCTTTTTTAAGTTTGGCAGCAAGCCCGGCAGGCATGGGCTCCCCAGTCTCGTAGTGTTTCGCATAGTGATCGAAAACCGCGGGATATGTGGCCCAATGCTCGTTAAACTGCGAGGGAAACTCGACGAAGTCACGTGGCACTTGCGTACCGGAAAGGCTGGGATACACCGTATCGCCGAACATGCCGTGCAAGGCGTGACCGAACTCGTGGAACATGGTAGTCACATCCCGGAAGCTGATAAGCGCAGGCTGCCCCGGCGCCGGCTTGCTGAAATTGGCGACATTGAACACAACCGGCAACGTGCCCAGCAACTTGGATTGGTTCACGAAAACATCCATCCACGCGCCGCCGTTTTTGTTATCGCGCTTGAAATAATCGCAATACCAGAGCGCCAACGGCTTGCCATCGGCATCGATGACTTCAAACACGCGCACGTCCGGCTGATACACGGGAATGTCGGTCCGCTCCCGGAAAGTAATTCCGTAGAGCTGAGTGGCCGCATAGAACACGCCGTTTTCGAGAACGTTGTTCAGCTCGAAGTAGGGTTTGATCGCATCTTCATCCAGATCGTATTTCGCTTTGCGAACTTGCTCGGCATAGAAATCCCAATCCCACGGCTGCAATTGAAACCCGCCCTTTTGCGCGTCGATCAGAGACTGAATATCCTTGCCTTCGGCGATCGCTTTCGCGGTCGAACCCGGCACCAGCGCATCCATAAATTTCAAGGCCGCTTCCGGATTCTTCGCCATCTGGTCCTCCAATCTCCATGCCGCAAAATTTGGGTAGCCCAGCAGTTTCGCCTTCTGTGCGCGCAACTGCGCCAAGCGGGCGATGGTCGCGCGAGTATCGTTGTCGCCGCCTTGTTCGGCGCGATTCCATGAATTTTCGAAAATCGTTTGCCGCGTCGAACGCACGCTGAGAGAACCAAGGTCGGGCTGCTGCGTGGTGTTTTGCAGAGGAACGACGTATCCACTTTTTTTCCGGTCTTTCGCGGCCTGCGCGGCTGCATCCAGGCGCGTAGGACTGAAACCCTGCAGAGCATTTTTATCGGTGGTGACAAAAGCACCATTCTTGGTTGCGCCCAGCAACTTCGTTACGAATGCGGTGGAAAGTGTCGACTCCTCTTCATTCAATTTCTTGAGTTCGGCTTTATCGGCATCGGAGAGTTTTGCGCCGGCATGCAGGAACTGATCGTAGTAGAACTCGACCAGGCGCAAGGCCTCCGCATCCAGCTTGAGCGATTTGCGCTGCTGGTAGATCGTGTTTACACGTTGAAACAGCTTCGAATCGAGAAAAATTGCATCCTGATGAGCCGCTAGTTTAGGAGCCTCTATCTCTTGCACCTTTTGCAGTTCAGGACTGAGATTGGCGCCTGTCACCCCTCCGAAGACCTGCATCACACGATTTAGGAGCTGGCCGGATTTTTCAAGTGCCACAATCGTATTGTCGAATGTGGGCGCGTCCGGACTTTCGGCAATCACGCGCGCTTCTTCGCGCTGCTGTGCCATGCCCGCCTCGATCGCCGGCTGATAATCGCTGTCTTTTATTTTGTTGAACGGCGGCGCTTGAAACGGCAAAGGACTCGCCGAGTAAAAAGGATTGCTCGGGCCAAACTGCCCGTCAGCCAGGGCCGGAGTGCTTATCGCCAAAAAACCAGTCATGATAAAAGCTCCCATTTGCAAAAGAACTGTCTTGTTGCCGCCCGTCTTTCCGTACTTCATGGTTGTGCTCATGTCTCCTCGTTTCTACCCATTTCCTGATTCGATTACGACCAACGACCTATCTGCGGTTGCCAGATTCTTTCCCGGTACTTAAGCCGCAAAAGTTTGCCTTCGATTCCCTGTTATTTGCGACCCACGATTGTAAAGGACGCGTTAGCGAGTGAGAAGTGAGCGAATGACACCAAATCGGCGCTCAATCCCTATCTTAATGGCCCATCTCATTTCCTGCATGGTTTCACGGCGCGTGGTTTCACGACATAGTAAAGTGGTAGTAGACCGCAACCCGGAAGGACTTTTCTTGAGTTTAAGTATTCGCAATATCGCGATTATCGCCCATGTGGATCATGGCAAGACCACCCTGGTGGATGCCATGCTGCAACAAAGCGGCACGTTTCGCTCCAACGAACACCACGTCGAGCGCGTCATGGACTCGAACGAACTGGAGCGCGAGCGCGGCATCACGATTCTGGCAAAAAACACGGCCATTTTTTATCACGATGTGAAAATTAATATCGTGGATACCCCCGGCCACAGCGACTTTGGCGGCGAGGTGGAGCGCGCCCTCAAGATGGTCGACGGCGTGATGCTGCTGGTGGACGCCAGTGAAGGCCCGCTCCCGCAGACCCGCTATGTGCTGGGAAAAGCGCTGGAAGCCAAGTTGCCGCCCATTGTCGTCATCAACAAGATTGACCGCAGCGACGCGCGCCCCCAGGAAGTGCTCAACGAAATTTACGATTTATTCATCGACCTCGACGCCAGGGAAGAGCAGCTGGATTTCCCAGTGCTCTATACCAATGCTAAGACAGGTACGGCTTCAACCGATATCAACGGCGGCGGAGTCGATTTGCGGCCGCTATTCGATGCAATCCTAAGCACGATTCCACTGCCCACGGGCGACGCCTCCGGCCCGCTGCAAATTTTGGTCGCGAACCTCGATTACAGCGATTATCTTGGCCGCCTCGCCATCGCGCGTGTCTTCAACGGCAAAATGTACACCGGCGAAGATGTCGTCATCGCCAAGCTGGACGGCACGTTGCATAAGACCAAGATTACCAAGCTATTTTCGTTCTCCGGCTTGAAGCGAACCGATATCACGGAAACCGCGTTGGGCGACATCGTGGCTGTCGCGGGCGTGGAAGGAATCACCATCGGCGAAACGATTACCGAGGTCGAGAATCCCGCTCCGCTGCCGCACATTGCAATTGATGAGCCCACGATTGCGATGCTGTTCACAATCAACACCTCTCCGTTCGCCGGCAAAGACGGAGCCTACGTGACTTCGCGCAATTTGCGGGAGCGGCTCGAAAAAGAGTTGCTCACCAATGTCTCGTTGCGCGTCGAAAGTCTGGGGACGACCGACTCCTTCAAAGTGCTCGGCCGCGGAGAACTCCAGCTCTCCATCCTGATCGAGATGATGCGTCGCGAAGGCTACGAATTGATGGTCGGTAAGCCTGAAATCGTCACCAAACGAATTGACGGCAAGCTAATGGAACCAGTTGAATACCTGACCGTCGACGTGCCCGAAGAATTCGTCGGCGTGGTCATGGAGCAGCTTGGTTCGCGCAAGAGCGAAGTCAAGAACATGCACAATCATGGCTACGGCCGCGTGCGCATAGAGTTCCGCGTGCCCAGCCGCGGCCTGATTGGCCTGCGCAGTCAATTGCTGACAGACACACGCGGTACCATCGTGATGAACTCGCTCTTCGATGGCTACACGGAATGGCAGGGTGAAATTCCGCACCGGCTCACTGGCGCGCTAATTGCCGACCGCCCCGGCCTTTCGACAGCATACGCATTGTGGGGATTGCAGGAACGCGGCGAGCTTTTCGTTGGACCGGGGGTTGATCTATATGAAGGGATGATTGTTGGCGAAAACGCCAAAGACACGGACCTTGACGTCAACGCCGTCCGCGAAAAGAAGTTGACCAATATGCGGGCCTCGACTGCCGACGAAGCCATTCGACTGGTGCCCTTTCGCCAACTCAACCTGGAGCAAGCCATCGAATTTATTGCCGACGACGAATTTGTGGAAGTAACCCCGAAATCGCTGCGCCTGCGTAAGAAAGTTCTGCAATCGAATAAACGAAAGAAAAGTTCGCTGGCCGCAGTGGAAGAAGGCTAGCGCATATCGATGAGGCTCAGCCGCCGTGCTTTAGGACCAATCGTGGCCAGTTCCGCGCGCACTGCTATTGCGGCGGCGGCGTCATTCCTCATCGCGCGGCTTTCCGGACTTCCCGAGCCTTATTGGGCGGCGATTACCACGCTCGTGATCATGCAATCGACCCTCGGGCCGGCATTGAAGATCTCCGGTGACCGCTTCGTGGGCACATTCCTCGGCGCCGTCAGCGGCGGAGTATTGGCCCATTTTCTTCCGCAGTCCTGGTGGGCTTTTGGCGCGGGCCTCTTCGTTCTTGGCGTCCTTTGCTCGCTCTTTCACTTGCAATATGCCTATCGCTTTGCGGGAATCACGCTGGCCATTGTCATGCTTATTCCCCACAATACGCCCACGTGGATCATCGCTCTCCATCGCTTCATTGAAGTTTCGATTGGAATCGTGGTCGGCCTCGCGATCACCGCGATGTGGCCCGAACCAGCTCCGCGCACATCCTGACTGCGATTGAAAAGTTAGTCGGCAAACCAGGTGGGCCACATCCTGGACCTCTCTCGAAATTCAGGCATCTGGGCAGCACCCTTGCTAGAAGTTCTTCCCTCCATTTAAGTTTCAATGATGTCATCCAACGAAGTAACGCCGACATCCAAAAGCACTCGCATCGCGATTGTGGGCGTGGGCAATGTGGGCGCCTCCTATGCATTTGCGCTGCTGCTGAGCCGTCTGTGCTCGGAAATTGTTCTGATCGATTCCAACCATGCCAAGGCCGAAGGCGAGGCAATGGACTTGAATCATGCGGTTCCATTCGCGCACCCAACCCGCATCTGGGCGGGCGATTTCGCAGACTGCGCAGGCGCGGCGATCACTGTGATCGCGGCAGGCTCCGGACAAAAGCCGGGCGAAACGCGGCTCGATATGGTGGTTCGCAATGGCGAGATCTGGCGTCAGATTGTCCCGCAGGTCGTGAAGCATAATCCCGGCGGCATTCTGGTGGTTGCCACTAATCCCGTGGATGTGCTCACTTACTCGGCGCTGAAGCTTTCCGGGCTGCCGGCAACGCGCGTGATCGGCTCCGGCACCATTCTCGACACGGCGCGCTTCCGGTACTTACTCAGCGAGCACTTCAAAGTCGATGCGCGCAGTGTCCACGCTTTCATTATCGGAGAGCACGGCGACAGCGAAGTCCCAGTGTGGTCGCTGGCCAATATCGCCGGGATGAAACTCGAAGAGTTCGGCCAGATCGAAGGCGAGCCGATCAGCGCGGGCGTCATGCAGGATATCTACGAGCGCACACGCGACGCTGCCTATCGCATCATTGAGCGCAAGGGCGCGACGTATTACGCGGTGGCGGCGGGACTAATCCAGATCACGGCCGCGATCCTGCGCGACCAAAATACGATATTTTCCGTTTCCACATGGATTGAAGAATACGCCGGCATTCGCGATGTGTGCTTCAGTCTGCCTGCGGTTTTAAATTCCAGCGGAGTTGCTCGTGTGCTCCCGCTGCCGCTGAACACGGCTGAGACCGAGCAACTACGGAAGTCGGCTCAGGTATTGAAATCAACGATCCAGAAGCTGCGCTTGTAAGGAGTTCGCGGGGAAAAACTGGCGCGCCCGGAGAGATTCGAACTCCCGACCTACAGCTCCGGAGGCTGCCGCTCTATCCAGCTGAGCTACGGGCGCGCATCGAACTGATTCAGTGTACATCGCCAGCACAGCAGCCCTCAACGAAGCGGTGGATTGTTTGAACCACGCCACCCTTTCGCCGCAATGTGCGTTCATAAAAAAAGAGCGGTCGTAAAAAAGCGTGCGCCCTAAACTCAGTTTTGACTTGCGCCGGTTTTCGAGTTGCCTATTGCCGCCTGCGCCTTCTGTTGTCCGACCCACTCGTGGATTCGAGTGCTAAGCACATCCAGCGGAAGAGCGCCTCCGCTCAAAACTTCATCATGGAATCCGCGAATGTCGAACTTCGTCCCCAGCTGATCCTTTGAATATTGGCGGAGCTTCAGAATCTCAAGTTGCCCAATTTTATAGCCGAGAGCCTGGGCGGGCCATGCCATGTAGCGGTCGGTCTCGCTCTGCACTTCGGGTTCATCGATCGCGGAGTGCTCATGGAAGAAGTCCACCACCTGCTGCCGCGACCAATGTTTGTAGTGAAATCCTGTGTCCACTACTAATCGGATTGCGCGCAACATGTCATCCTGCAAATGGCCGTAATAGCTGTACGGGTCTTTGTAGAATCCGACTTCCCTGCCCAGCCGTTCGGCATAGAGCGCCCAGCCCTCCGTGTATGCGGTGTAGTACTCATGCTGGCGGAATGGCGGCAGCTCTGGCAGTTCCTGCGCAATCGAAATTTGTAGGTGATGGCCAGGGATTCCCTCGTGATAAGCCGTCGTCTCGATATCCAAAGTTGTGCGCTTTGCAAAATCGCCTGTATTGACCATAACGTGCGCCTTGCGCGATCCGTCTGGCGTCCCTTCGACGTAGTGCGTCGACGCTTCCTTCTCACGGAATTCCTCGATCGGCATCACTTCCAACCGTCCCTTGGGGAGGCGGCCGAACAAATCTGGGAGCTTGGTGTACATCTCGTCGATGTGTTTGCGATAGAGATCAAGAATCTCTTCACGCGAGTGCGGATGGAGCTTCGGATCGGCTTTGATCGCAGCATAAAAACTCTTCAGGTCCGGATAACCCAATTGCTTCGCGACCTCCAGCATGCGGCCTTCGATTTCCTTCACCTGCTCCAATCCGATCTGGTGAATTTCTTCCGGCGACAGATCGGTGGTCGTCGATTCCTTCACTCGAAATGCATAGCGCTCGGGGCCGTCCGGAAGCGCCCAGACGCCAGGCTCCGAGAGGCCCTTCGGCGCATACTCATCGCGAACAAAAGTCGTAAATTTCACATATGCGGGAAGAACCGAATCTCGAATCGCCGCGATCCCCGCATCATGCAGGCGCTTGCGGTCGGCTTCCGGCACGCTCGCGGGAAATTTATCGAAGGGAGTTGCAAATGGAGTCTTTTCCGGCGCCATGGTGGCAATTCCGTTTGCCTGCGTGACGACCTGGTCCAGCAGGATTTTGGGCGGCATCAGGCCGTCCGCCATGCCTTTGCGCATTTGGACCTCGTTCTGATCAAAAAGGCGGGGCAGCTGTTTGAGACGCGAAATGTAGTCTTCATAATCTTTCACGCTCTCAAAAGAAAGAATGCTGACCAGTTGCGGCGCGTCGATGTGAATCCCGCTGAATTGGTTGACGGGCATTTCCCATCCTTTGAAGCGAGCGCCTTCAAGGCCCATTTTCAGATCGCGAACCATCAATGCCTTGTTCAAAACTTCCTGATCGGGAAAGCCGGTTGTGTCGACGGCTTCGAAGCGGGCCAGAAAGCGGCGCGACTGCTCCAGATTATCGTCGATGGCAGCCTGCGAAAAGTCGTCGAGCTTGTCATTCCAGCGCTTGTCGCCCAGCATTGACGCATAGATCGGGCTGGTGCGCATCGTGTATTCCCACTGCTCGTGGAGCAGGTCGCTGAGCGCCTTGCGCCGCGCTTCGAGATCGGATGGCGAATTGGAATTTGCCGCAAACACGGCGGCGGGAACGAGCATGGTGAGAACAAGGAGAGAGCATAGATATCGCATTGAGGAGCTCCGGAAATCGTGAATTTTAGCGGCCGGGCCGCAACCCCACGGAAGCAGCCTTGCTTTAGACGGATACGTAAGCCAATTGTAATCGGTTCCGAAATAAATCTTTCTGGATGGAGTTTGCGGAGTCCAAGTGTTGCACCATTGCCCGCGGTGCGTAGGTGTGCGGGCTACATCCACGGCCTACATACCAGAGCAGAGTGCTGCCGGCGACGGCGCACGCTCCGGCCAGAGGTTCAGTTCTTTGTCGATGCCCACTTTCTTGAGTCGGTTAGGGAGCGTTGCCTTCTTCCCATTCATTGCCGCATTGGTGGCACGTCCATGCCTTCTTCGTAACCGGAAGCGGGAAGCCTGCCCAAGCCGACCCATAAGAGATAAGCTTGTTGAGCTCCTGAAAGACAACGTCGAGCGACTGGCATCGGGGGCAGCGTGGCTGCGCATATTCTCCAACGCCTTCCACATCCAGGATCTCGGGCATCGGCGAGTCGAGAATTTCTTTGGCCGCTCCCGCATCTTCTGTGGGCACCTTCAGTTTGATCCCACCCAGCAGGTTAGAATAAAACCAGTCAAGGCGAACCATGTTGTCGTCGACCAAATGGGCCTCGATCCCGGCCGATTCAAGACTGCCCTTTGCGAGCAGCGCCTCAGGAAGATCCCGGAATTGGCGCAACGTGACAAGTTCTTTTCGGTCGACAACATCCTCGCCCGTGGAGGGGGGTACGATCACTAGTTGAAGTCCGCGCCTCGAAGCCTCTCCCAGAAGCGCGTCCTGAGCGGCCACACTCAACTCGTCGCCGCTCTCTGCAATTCGGAGCAGTTCCTCATCGTTCATCGCGGAGTACCGGCTGGCGATTCGCAAGCGCTCCGCGTCATGATCGGGGCTAGTCACCCCGACATGATACTCCGGGAAGGCAATTACTCATGTCTCTCTGAATCTTTGGTCGGAATCCTACACTCGCCGGCGTCACCCCACCTGCCACACAGTATCCAGCAGCGTCCCGTCCACCCACTTGACCACCGCGCATGGTCGCTCGCCCAGCTTGGGCTTCGCTGGTTTGCCGCCGCAGATTTTTTCCACTTCCGACTTGATGTCCTGAATCGGCCGAATCGGCAGCTTCGACCCCTTCACGGCATCCAGCAAATCCGCGCGCCGCGGATTGATGGCAATCCCGCGCTCGGTCACGATTACATCAACCATTTCGCCGGGCCCCGTCATGGTCGTTACCTCGTCGACGATCACCGGAATACGATCGCGAAACGACGGCAGCGCAAGAATCGAGCAGCCCGCAAAAAGGCAGTTTTGCCATCCGCCAATGCCGTGCAGCAGGCGGCCGTCGGAGTGTGTCACCACATTGGCGTTAAAGTTCACATCCACTTCAGTCGCGCCCAGCACAACCGCATCAACCAGCGACGCGAAATTTCCCTTGCCGTGATAGTTGTACGACGTGAATGGCGAAGTCGCAACGTGCCGCGGATCGTTTGCCATCGACTTTACACCGTCCAAGTCGAATGTCTGGCCGTCGAGGATGTAGTCGGTCAAGCCTTCGTGTAGCAACTCAACCAGGAACTTTGTTGAGCCACCGCGGACGAAGCGTGCCTTGACTCCATCCTCTTTCATCATCTGTTTCAAATACTGAACGAAGGCCAGCGCGATGCCACCCGCTCCAGCCTGGAAGGAAAATCCGTTTTTCATGATTCCGGCGTCGCGCAGAAAATTCGCAGTCAATTCCGCAATGCGCAGCCGATCCGGCGAGCGCGTTATCTGCGTTGTTCCAGAAACAATCTTCGCGGGATCGCCAATCGATTCGACTTCAACCACGTAATCGACGTTGTTGCCCTGAATCTGCCATGGCACACACGGAAACGGCACGAGATTATCGGTGACCACGATCACGCGATCCGCATAAATGGAATCGGCAAATGCAAATCCAAGAGACCCGCACGCCGACTTACCATGAGAGCCATCGGCGTTGCCGAAAAAATCGGCGCTGGGCGCCGCAATCACCGCAATATCAATGTGAACCTCGCCATCCTGAATCGCCTGATAGCGTCCGCCGTGCGAGCGCAGCACGCCCATGCCGCGCATTTTTCCCTGCGTGCAGTAATCGCCTAGCGGGCCGTTCATCGATCCTTCAATGTGATGGATGATTCCCCTTTCCATTAGCTCAATCGCGCCCTTCTGCGAGGGAAATGATGCACTGGGAAACCACATCAGATCCTTCACGCCAATGCGCGCCGCGGATTCCAGTGCCATTAGCGCGACCTTATCGCCATCGCGTAGATGATGATGGCTCGAGATCACCATGCCGTCGCTCAATCCGCACCTGCGCAACGCAGTCTCTAAATTCGGCAAGCGTTTGTCGCCGCTATCGGGATAGTCTTTATTGGAATAAATTGGCGGTGCAGCCTTTCGCCCCTGCGGCTGAAACTTGCCTACGCCACTAAAAGGAGTCTGCGGCTTTCCATTGACCATCGCTGGAACCGCTCGGCCCAGTGCATTCTGCGCGAGTTCAACCCGTTCGCTCACGAAATCGCTCCCATCGCTTCGGCCCGTTTCACCAGCTTGAGCGCGCGCTGCACCACAGGAGGATCGATCATCTTCGATCCCAGGCTTACGACCGCCAATCCTTTGCTCTGTGCATCTTCAAACGCGGCGACAATTTTTCGCGCCTTCTCAATCTCCGTGGTTGTCGGACGAAAAGCATCGTGAATCACGCGAATTTGCCCGGGATGAATGCAGCCCATCCCTTCGAATCCCATGGCGCGCGAATACTCGCCCCATTGTCGCAGGCCGTCCATATCGCCAACATCGCCGAAGACCGAGTCGATCGCCTGCACGCCTGCCGCTCGCGCAGCATTCACCAAACGACTGCGCGCATATTGCGACTCGCTGCCTTCGGCAGTTTTCGCTACACCAAGATCGGCGGTGTAGTCCTCAAGTCCGATCGTGAGCGCGGCCACATTGCCACTCGCAGCGGCAATAGGCGCCGCATTCTCGATGCCCAGCGCCGACTCCAAAATTGGCATGATCCAAACGGGCCGCGTGATTCCGTTGCGCGTCCTTATTTCTTCAATCATTCTGTCTACTTCCTGCACCTGTCCCGGTTGCTCAACTTTCGGAATCAGAACCAGGTCCGGACTCTGGCCGACGATCTCCGCCAGATCTTCCAGCCCAAGCGGTAATTGATTGATGCGTACCATACGCTCGCACCCGCCAAAATCAATGGCCCGCAGCGCGTTGCGCACAAGAATGCGCGCCGCGTCTTTTTCATTGCGATGAACGGAGTCTTCCAGATCGAGGATGACCGCATCGGGACCATGCAGGGCGGCGTTGATGAAATACTTCGGCTCCGAACCCGGCAGATAAAGCCGCGAACGCCGCAGCCGCTCCTTCGGCGACGGCGCTGGCAATGGATGCTGCTCCGGCAGCCAACGATGGCCTAACCCAATCCCCGCGCGCCGAGCCGCCGCCTCAATCCGCGCCCCTATCGTGAATGGCAACGCGCCTTCGTCATGAATGGTAATGTGGGCGTGCTTCACACCCAGTTCGGCCACGATCGCGCGCGCTTGGTCCACTATCGCGGCGCCGTAATATGGCGCGACTCGCGATTCGAGCGAAATCTCGATTCCGCCAGCATCTCGCGCCTCGAATGCCACGTGCAGGTCGGAGCGGATGTCCTTGCCCCAGTGTCCTGCTTCGCCGGAATGCTGGGGCTTCACTTCCATGCTAGTCATAGCAACCCTCTACTGCGCACATGCTTTCTCACGTAAAAAACCTTATTTCAATTTTTCCAAAATCGCATCGGTCATCTGTACCGTCGATGCCGCACCCTGGCCGATCGACTTGGCGCCGCCGGAGATGCGCATCATGTCGTAGGTACGAACTTTACCTTCGCGCACCACGTCGGCAATCGCTTTGCGGATGCGATCCGCTTTTTGAATTTCGTTGACGTGATCGAGCATCATCGCCGCCGAAAGAATCATCGCAATCGGATTCACAATCGGCGGATTCAGCTCGGCGTACTTCGGCGCAGAGCCATGTGTAGGCTCGAACACCGCAACGTCATCGCCGATGTTTCCCGAAGCTGCAAAGCCCAGCCCGCCCACCAACCCAGCGAAAGCGTCGGAAAGTATGTCGCCGAAGAGGTTCGACGCGACAATCACGTTGTACTCCTCCGGATTCTTGTTGAGCCACATCAGCTGCGCATCGATATTCGTCGACCACAGCGCAATGCCTGGATAATTTTTCGCGACTTCCTTCGCCACTTCCTCCATCATGCCCGAGGTTTCGCGCACCACATTTGGCTTTTCGCAGATGGTCACACCCTTGAATCCGCGTTTCTTTGCGTATTCAAACGCAGCCTTCACAATTCGCTGCGCCGCATTGCGCGTGATGATTCGGCAACTGACGGCCAATTCCGGCCCCGGAACATTGGCAAAGGCCTTGAATCGCGGATGGCTGTTCAGCGCGGCCCTCACATTTTCCGGGGGATTCGTCCACTCGATACCGACATACATTCCCTCCGTGCCTTGGCGGAACACAGTTGTATCGATATGTGGTTCGTCGAATCCGCCGTCCGTTTTTTTGCGAATGTAATTCAGCGGGTTGCCATTGAATCCAACGCACGGACGCATGCAGATATCAAGATTGAACCTCTGCCTCATGGTCACGATCGGCGAGTAATAGACGTAGGCTTTGCCTTGTAACTCGGGCTTCAACTCCGCCTGCGCAGCTTTGTTCGGCTTCGACGTGATCGCGCCGAACAGGCCGAGCTTGTGCTTGGTCAGTAGTTCAATCGTGCGATCGGGCAGTGCGTTGCCGTTGTTGCACCAGCAGTCCCAACCGATCTCGGCATGAATGTACTCAGCGTCGAATCCGACCGCCTTCAAAACGCGCAATGATTCCGGTAAAACCTGGTTGCCAATGCCGTCTCCCGGCATGGTAATGACTGTATGCTTCGCCATGAATGCTCCTCGCGACCTGGAAAAATATGGGTACTCTCACGCCTGCGATCGCCGATCAAATGGCCAATCTCTGGGCTACTAAATTCTCCACTCCGCCAGCGATCACCAGCGATTGCGGCACGCTGCCCAGCGCCGGAAAGACAAACTTCTCGCTGCGCCATGAAATCGTGCTCGATGTGAAGTCAATATCAACTTCGCTGCTGGAACCGTCGCGGGGAATAATCGTCTTTTCATTAGCCGCGATCTCCGTCGCAAACTGCTCGCGCAGACGCGCCACAAACTCCGGCACTTCAATGCACAGGAATCCATTGTTGAATGCATTGCGCAGATAGGTCTGCGAAAAGCTCGCGGCGATCACCAGCGGAATCCCTTTCGCCTTCAAACAAGTCACCGCCTGTTCACGGCTCGATCCGGTTCCGAAATTAAATTGGCTGACGATCACATCGCCGGCCTGCGTGTGCGCCGCAAACTGCGGATCATAATTCTCCATCACGACCTTAGCCATCATCTCCGGCGTCATGTCGTCGCGATAGGTATAGTCCTTGCCATAGATCGCATCGGTGTTGACGTTATCCTGCGGCATGAAAATCAGCCGTCCCTTTACACGCTGAGGGAATCCAGAAAGTATTTCGACTTTTTCCGCAGCGCCCACAGTCGTAGCCAACTCGGTGTATTTGCGTTGCGGAGATACATTCGCAAACTCATGCGGCCCACAAATGTATCCGGCGACTGCCGATGCGGCCACCACTGCCGGGCTTGCCAGATAACACTTCGCGTCGCGCGATCCCATGCGGCCCTTAAAATTGCGATTCGTCGCGGAGATTCCCACCTCGCCTGCCTCGAGCAATCCCACGCCCAGCCCGATGCATGGCCCGCATCCCGGCGGGAGCGGACTTGCTCCCGCATCCATCAGCGTTTTCCAGATGCCGCGCTTCTCCGCCTCTTCCTGCACCCACTTACTCGCCGCACCCAAATAAAACTTCACCCCACCAGCGACCTTTTTGCCTCGTAACACATTGGCAGCCACTTCCAGATCCTCGACTCGCGAGTTCACGCACGACAACAGATACGCCTTCTGGATTGCAACCTTCTTCATCTCGATTTCAGCCAGCGACTGCATCGTCTGCACTGTGTCTGGCCCGGAAATGTGTGGCGTGACCTGCGACAAATCGAGCACAATCCGCGCCGCATACGAGGCAT
Organism: Terriglobales bacterium; assembly: GCA_049589875.1. Taxonomy (GTDB): domain Bacteria; phylum Acidobacteriota; class Terriglobia; order Terriglobales; family Acidobacteriaceae; genus Acidiflorens. The sequence goes on along the minus strand of JBAWBR010000093.1, from coordinate 30,055 downwards.
CCGCATCGGGTGCTGGCGGATTCGCCGCCCAGTGTTCAATATCCTTCTCCGCGAACCGCTCGATCCCCATTGCCTTCAATCGCCTGTGCACGCCGCGCATATACGCAATAGTCGCTGCATCCACTGGAAACCAGCCCACCAATGGACCCCATTCCGTCGACATGTTGGAGATGGAAAGGCGCGCATCCATCGAGAGCGACGCCACTCCCGGGCCGGTGAACTCGACCGACGCATTCAGGCACTCATCATGGTTGTAAAGGCCGCACAGCGTGATGATGACGTCCTTACCCGTCGCGCCCGCCGGCAACTTCCCTTCCAGCACTACCTGAATCGAGCGCGGAATCTGCCACCAAAACTCGCCCGTCGCCCACACTGCGGCTGCGTCGGTCCGCACGATCGGAGTGCCAATCGCGCCCAGCGCGCCGTACATATTCGAATGCGAATCCGATGCAACTACAAAGGATCCAGGAACAACATATCCGCGCTCCACCATGATCTGGTGGCCGATACCCGATCCGGCCGGATAGAAGTCAACTCCATGTTCGTTGGCGAATGCTTCAATGGCGCGATATTTTTTCTGGTTCGATTCGTCCTGATTCTGGATATCGTGATCAAGCGCAAACAGCATCTGCCGCGGATCGTTCAGCTTCTTCGCGCCAATGCCTTTGAACTTGCTCATGACCGCCGAAGTGTTGTCGTGCGTCATGCAATGATGCGGACGAATGGACAGGAAATCTCCCGCCCGCAACGGCCTCTTCGGGCCTTCCGCCATGTGTTTCTGCGCGATTTTTTCCACGATCGTCTGACCCATGATGACTCCCGATAACTCAGCCTTTCCGCTACAACTCAAATCCCAGATACATCATCTGCCCCATGTGGTAATGAAAATGCGTTGCGCATTGAAGCACGATTTCGAACCGATCATGCGCATCGACGCCCACTGCCGTGTATTCCTTGGACCAGTCTTCCGCCGACTGGCTGTTGATTGCGCCGACCACCACCTCAATCGCCTGATCGAAATTCTTCAATACTTCGGCCTTCGGTTGCCGCCTCGCGTCGGAGAACTCCAGGGGGCGATTCCGCACGTAGCCCGTCTCCGCAATCTGCGCTCCGATGTAATAGTTCAAATTGCCCGTGAGGTGCAGCACAAGACGGCCAAAGCTGTTGCCGAATGCAAAAGGCCTGGCCCAGAACTGCTCCTCGCTCAGCGGCGACGCCATCTCATGAAGCCAGCCCGCAAGTTTCCTGTAGCGTACCGTCAGGTCCAATGCAATCGTCTGGGTTAGATCCGTCATGAGTTCAACTGCGGGCTTTGCCCTGCCTGGCCGTCCAAGTGCGGCTGCCCAGGCGATTTTCACTAGCTGTGATTCTTGCTGGCCTTCTTAATCTCTCTTACTTTCCGTTTTTTCACATCCGCCTTCATCAGCGCCATTAATTTTGAAACAGACGAAGCCTTCTCCAGGCTCCAGATCGCCGCAATCAGCTTATCCTGCGCCTTCTTCGACAATACGCCCTCGGCCAGCGCGCGAAATTTCTCTTCAACCTCGGCGTCGGTCAGTGGATTCCGCGGATCGCCCTTGGGATAGTCAAGCTGCTTTGAGAACGTCTGCCCATCTTTCGTGATGATATTCACGATCACGCGCTGCAAAGCCGGGAAAACTTTCTCGATCTCCGGATCGGCAATCACCTCCACTTTCTTCAACTGCGCGCGGATTGTCGAGTCCATGATGTTCGCCATCTCGAATTGCGCCGGTGTCACCTGCCGGTCGACGAGTGCGGCCGCAATCACGTAGGGCAACGAGTGATCGGCGGTCTCTTTGGTATGGGGATCGTACTTGCTCGCATCGGACAAAATATCTGCCGCGCGTGCCAGCGAGCGAATCTGTATCTTCTCTACTCCCTCTGGATGCAGATCGTTCGACTTCACTAGATCGAGCACGGCCGAAATCGGAGCGTGGGTCAAAGCCTCGGTCGGGAAAAACTTCATGCCGCATTGCGTGATTCGCCACGCATCGCCGAGTCCATCGGTCAGCAAATTCAGCTTCCAATCCGGACCAAGGCAATGCACCAAACCCTCTTTGCCGTCGATTACATGTTCTGGTCCGGTGTATCCCTTTTCGGCGAGAAGTGCAGCGAACACGCCGCTCTGCGTCGCCATCGGGTCAACCGTATTCTTGATCATCGTCAGCTTGCCCGATACCGCCGCGCCCAGCGTGCAATGCCGCGATGCGGAGATGCCGATGGCGTGCTGAATCTGCTGCCAACTCAATCGCAACGCACGCCCCGCCACAATCGGCGAAGCGAATGCCGTCAGCGTCGCATGATGCCATCCGCGCTCGCGAATGCCTGGGAAGGCCGCTTCGCAGAGCCGCATCTCGAACTCATGCCCCAGCACGAAGCCGACAATCAACTCTTTGCCATCGCTCTTCGCGCGCTCACAGCAAGCCATCGCCGCCGGAAAAATATCCGATGGATGCGATGGGTCCTGCTTCCAATAAATGTCGTTGTAATCCATGCAGCGGATCATCAGCGCATTCGCCAGCGAGGCCGAGACTGCGTCAATCCGTTCGCCCGTGCCAATGACGGTCGCTGGGCCGCGCCCGGCGATCTCCTTCAGCACGCCGAGTGCGATGATAACGTCGTGCTGCTGATATCCTCCGAGCGCGCAGCCGACGGAATCGAGCAAGAAGCGCTTTGCCTGATAGACCGCGTCCTGCGAGAGCTGCTTGTACTCCAATTGCGCGGCCCACTGCGCCATCTTTGCGGTGATGGTTTCTTTGGCAACCGTAGTTTGTGTAGCCACCATGCTTCTCCTTCGCGGTTGCTGGTTCTTAGTGGCTAGTCTCAACCCAAACTAGCAACTACGAACTAGCGGCTGGCAACTCATTTAGTTTTCACATTCTTCGGATTCTTAAACGGCAGAAACGCCATGAAATCGGCGTGATGCACGATGAACGCCTCCGTCGTGCGCTTCACCAGATCGCCTTCCGCTGCGTGCGCGGCGATGATGTGACACACTGAATCCGGTACGCCGCATTCCAACGCCAGAGCAACGCCAGTAAACGGATGCCGCAAGGCTTCTCCGCGCTCGCTTTGCTTACTCTTTCCATCCGCGCCGATTTCATACTCCAGCAACTTGCCGACGTCGGCCAGAATCGCGCCTGCGATCACCACATCGGCATCAATCGGCAGGGAACGTCCCATAAACGCAGTCATCGCCTTTGCGCTGTCGCGCGCGATGTGCACCACGCAACGTTTGTGCTCCATAAATGTGATGGGACAATTCGGCACCAGCAGCGTAAATGGAATCTGATTCAGATCGTCGGGCTTCAGCGGACTGCGCTCCAGCGCCTTGATCCAGGTCTGGGTTACCTGCTCACGAAGCTTGGCATCGCCGATCCACTGAATCTCCGGCCACAAACGGTCAACTGTTTCACGAACCACGGCCTCGCGCATTCGAGGACCTCCCATGATGCTCTGATAAAGAAGCTGTTGTGAAGACCCACTAGACTAACGGAGTGGGCGCAAATGCGTCGAGGCAACGCAGCACGTCGAGGTGTGATTTGAGGATCGGGTCGCAGGCGAGTTCGGAGAGTATGTCGCTGTTGCGATTGTCTGACTGATTAAGTGTAAGATATTTATAAATCAATAAGTTAGGATGATTTGGGGCCTACTTTCGGGGCGGAATCGCGCCAGTTCTTTGAGGAATAAAAGTTACGGCGGAGACGACGGCAAACTTGGGTGTTCTTTCCGGAAGGACAATAAGATTGCTAGTGCTGCGAGAAATGCGGACAGACTGAGCATCGTCTGTGCGACATGGATAAATCCACTGGTTTTCGGGAGCAAAGCAGCGACCGGAAGCAGCATGAAGCCTCCAACAAGTGAAACGAACAGGGCCTTCTCGTCCCTTCGAAAAGGGGCTCGGGCAAAGTTAATTCCGAGGGCGTAGATACCGCCCCATATCGCAAGGTTGACTGTTGCCGCCAGCCAAGTTGGATGGAATCCCAAATGCGACCATGTCCACGAATAGGGTAGCGCTGCTATCTCTTCATGAGACCGACGACCAAGAACACTACCTGTGAACGCGAGAGCGAGGAGTGCCGCGAGGGGAGTGGTGACGATCTGAAGTTGACCGGGCACAGCTCCGACCTGTGTCGTAGGCGCGTCTTTCGGAGGACGCCAGTAGTGGATGACGCGATGAATCGCGGCTCCCGCCGAATAGGACAGGCCTCCGATAAAGAGCGGTGTCAGAAAGAGCTTGTCGGGGCATCTTGAGTCGAATCCCCCTTGGCGCCAGTCGTTGAACTGGCAGTTCGCCGTGAAGAAATGCTCGATAAAGGAACCTGACCCAGCAAGGGCACTACCAGCCGCTCGCCAGACTAAGACACGCAGAACGAAAACTATCGTGGCAGGAATCCAGACCCACAAGGCGGACCTGCTTGTAAAGGTGGTACTCAGCACATACGCAAGCAATACTCCCACGACGACGACCAAAGACACCAAATGGTCGGAAAGGAACTGCTGTGGCGTCTTAACGGAGGTAAGAAAAGGGCTGAAGACACCATACGTCACGCCGCCTGCCAAAATGGTCAGCCATGGTACCGCCAGTGTCGCAATGAGTAGGTGCCCCACGTAAGCCAGGGTGCTTTTCATCGTCATCTCAGTCCGTTACGACAGCCATGGTAAGCGAAGTCTCAGGGGCAGTCCAAGTGAAATCAGGCTTTAAGTGAGATGACTGTTATTAGTAGGTGTTAGCACTCAAGATCTTGCGGTTCGTGCTATCACTTGCCCCACTTACTTCGCCGCCGCTCCCGCTCCTACTTGTTCGATCGGCAGCAATTCCACCGCGCATCCTGAAGCCTCGCACTTCAGCATACCTCGCCGCACAATCTTGATCGACGACGCGTCCGGAAAACGCACAGGGAAATCTTTCTCGCGCATTTGATCGCCTGCCGCGCGCAAGCTCTCGTCGCCCTCCACAAATTCGGCTCGCTCTGGGCGCGGCGAGCTATCGAAGACTAAATTGAATTGCGCCGAGGTTGCCTTGCCTCCCGCTTTATTTGCGGCCGCATCCAGCTTCATCGGCTCCAGCTTTACCGTGCGCGATTCCACTAGCTCCGTTTTCGCCAGCGTGATTTCTTTCTGCATCGCACTATCGGCCGATGGCTTCTCGTCCGCAGCCAACTTCACTAGCCTCGTCCGCGAATCTTCGACGCTAGTGCCTCCTGCCGCCACCGCCAGCGCATACATGTGGCGCGCTTTCTCTGGCTGGCCTTGCTTTTCGTACACCTGCCCCAACCGGTTCGCCACGGTTCCCGACTGGCTCAGCAGCCACGCCGAATTCAAGAACTGCATCGCCGCCAGGTTTTCACCCTTCAGATATTTCGCCCATCCCATGCGTGCCCAGGCCAGCGCCACCAGCCGCATCGCCGAAAACGCCGAGGGACCGAGCCGGTCAAATTCGCCGGAATCGAATTGCCCGCCGATATCGTAGAGAACCTGCTGCGCATCGTTTTCCGTTTGCGCCGGATCGATATCGCTCTTCAGCGCGGCCGCAAAAATATCTGGACCTGTGTCTCCCCCCGCGCTGCCCGTAAGGCCCTTCATCAACTCCTGCGCCTTCGCCGTCTCGCCCAATTTCGTGTACACCTGCGCCAGCGCGAGCTTGGTTTCAGGATCGTCGGGAGGAATCGCCACCGCGGCTTCCAGCTCCGCGCGTGCATCGGCGTCCCGGCCCATTTGCGCCAGCAGCAAGCCGAGATCCTTATGCGCATCTTTTTCGTAGGGCGCAATCTCCAACTGCTTGCGATAAGCCGCGGCGGCCTCATCGTTCTTACCAGCCAGCTGCAACTCGAGACCCAGCTCAAGATTTGCGAGCTTGTGATTCGGGTCCAACTCAGCCTGCTTGCGGAATGCGCCGATGGCATCGGCATGATTATTCGCGCCGGAATACGCGCGCCCCAGGTCGAACCACGCGTCTTTCAGATTTGCGTCGCCGTCGGCCGCCCGCTTCAGCAAAGCGATGGCATCGCGATAATCCTTGCTCTCCAACGCCTTCACTCCGGCGCTGTGTAATTCTTCTGGCGTGCCTTCCATTTTCGCGGTCGCATCGGTCGCGCTGCCCGAAGGCGCAAGGATGGTTGCCGACAACAGTTGATCCGTATCGCCAAGCGTGACATTGCGAAACGAGTCGTAATCCGCGCGCCGCACCGCTGGCAGCTCATTCACCTTTACGTTGAGTTTGCGCTCGCCTTCCAGCACTCCCTCCTTTGACTTGGAAACGGTGAATGTATAGGAAGAAGAGTATTCACCGTAGTCGCGCGATATCTTCACTGGCAACGGCGTGTGCACGGAGTAATTGGCAGGAAACTCAAGATGGACCTTATAGTCGGCGTCTCCTGCCGGGCCGATGTCAATCGGGTCGGTGCTTTTCAGGGATGCACGCACCGGCGGAACTCCCAGCGGAAGAATCGCGCGGAAATCCACGCTCGCCGACGGCACAATGAAATAGCGCCCCACGCGCAGGTGATATTTAAGATGAAACGGTTTCGATGTGTCCTCGATGGGATCGACCTGCACGTGATCGACATCGCCGGGCAATCCCCATTGCGCCGAGATCGCCTTCGTCAGGTCGTCCCATCTCGCTTGCGGCATGCGCCTGTAGCCTGCGCGCATCGGCCAATCGCGATCTCCCTGGGCGGTGAATTCGAGCGTAGCATCGAGCGCGCCAAACTCGGTGAACTTACCCTCCAGCACGAAATGCGCGAAGGTCTTGATTGGAGAATCGGCGGGGGTGCGCCGCAGGCCGCCTTCGGCATCGGCCGACGCGACGACTGCCTCCTTGTTCCGCAATTGATACAGAATCAGGCCGTACGGCGTGACTTCCTGTGTCGAGTCGAGCCACGTCCAACTGCTGCCAACGTGCGCGAGCGTGAACACATGATCAAACTGCGCTGGCGACGGAACATCGACATCGAGCTTGCGCGAACTATCGATCAGCACCGGATAACTCGGAATCCCTTCGGCTTTCAGCATCGCCGCCAACAGCGTGTGTTTGTCCTTGCAGTCGCCATAGCCGCTTTCAAGCACTTCAGAGGCGGCATGCGGCTGATATCGTCCCACCCCCAGTGAAATGCTGACGTAGCGCACATCGAGCGCCACAAAGTCATACAATCGGCGCGCCTTTTCTTCCGGAGTGGTCGCACCTTTCGTCAGCTCATCCGCCTTCTTGCGCACGGCGTCGTCAATCGTCATGCGCTCGCCTTGCAGCTTTGCATACCAATCGGCGATCTGCTTCCAGTCGGTAAAGGTCGTCAGCTGCACATCCGGGCCAGCTTCTTCGTCATCGTCATCGTTGTTTTTCTTGCCGCGCGCCGGTTCAATGCCCTTCACGACCCACGTGTAGATGCGCCGGTCGCCGCTGTCCTGAATCTCCGGAGAGCGCTTCGGCGTTTTCAACTTGATTTCGCGCGCTTTGGGCACGTCGATCTCCAGCCGGTCTTCGTTCACCACCGCGTCTTTGGGGAAGGTGTGCTCGTACCAGAAATTCGCTCCGGCGAGCGGCGTCACGATGTGCGTCACCGTGCGATATTCCAGCGTGTCTCCCGGCCTCAATCCGGCAACGGAAATGTGCCGCTGACGGTAATCGCTATACATCGGCGCTTCTTTCAACACATCGGGAGCGAAATCCTGCGCCGTTGCTTCGGGAGTGACGACCACTTGACCATCAGGCTTGCGGACGCGCACATACTCAACACTTAATTTCTCTGTCCCCGACGAATAGCCGAACACTAACTGCCCGAATTCCTCGACGCCGGCCTGGCTCTGAACCTGCACTACCGCCTCGGTTTCTTCGACACCGGTTCCGTCGTTCTCAAAGCGCACGCGATTGAGAATCCGCTCGAAGATGGCGGCTTCCTTTGCATGTTCGTTCTTTTGAGGGGATGAAACCTGCGCCTCCGCGTTCGTAACCCAAAGGCCCGTTAACAACATTAAGAGGAGAGAACGCACAACGCATTGCCGGGAAGCCATATTGAGGTTCTTTTACGCTGCATCCGGCGTAAAATCAAATGATCGGGAGGCTTGATAAGGAGTCCTTACCCCCGCCACCATCCTGGCAAGTCTTTGTACATTCACTACCGCAAAGGGGATCGTGGGGGTGGTAATGGGCTGTCGAGGGGAAATCAACCGCGTGAATATACCGTTTTACAGTTGCCGATCAAAGATGCTGGCAGCTCAAAAGCCTCCGCTGGAAATAGAGAGTCCCGAGGTGATGTTGAACTCATTCCTCTCGGCCAGTAGCTCGCGTTTAGACCCTTGCTGACCTCTCTCGAAAGGCTCTCTTGCGAGTATTCCTTCCGGCGATCCTGCTCGGGCTCCGGGCTCACCGCCAACCGGATAAATCAGTCCAACGCCTCGGGACTCTATCCTGCCTTCGACAGATGCTCCTGTTCTTCTCGACCAGCGCTTAGCTATAGACCCTTGCTGACCCTCTTCGACTTACCTCGCGGCTATCGAAGTGACCTCGCTTGAGCCCCGGACGCTGCACCAACCGGAAAAACTTCAGAACGTGTCAAAGAACGATTATGTTTTTACTCTTCTTATTTTTTTCGTCAATGAAATTCCCGACCGTTTAACTCGTCTTTTATCAATCGAGTGCAGCCCGTGCACAGGCGGGTGTAACGAAAAATGTGCAATGGCTGCGCTTATGTTAGAAATCTCTATGTTCATGCGGTATTGTCGCTGCTTTTGCCAGACTGGCTGGCTTGGGTCCCATCCTGGAACACCGCCACGATTCTGTGCAAAACATAAGTTCGACCGCATAAATCGTGATTGATTATCGGATAAGAAGAACCGGTTAGCTCTCCAGACCTTCCTAGTTCCCTTCGTTGTCGGTGATTTTAATTTGCCCGTGGTTGGGTTCGACCCGCCGGAGCGAAGCCTCGTCGTCCTTCAAGGGACTTACCCAGGCACTTATGCTGGAGAGCGCTCTCTCCTACAATCCTCGCCAGGAGCGTGCTATGACTATCTTCGACGATCCCTCTCGCGGCCGAGTCGTCAACGTGCCGGGCGGCGGCGCAATCTTCCGTGTCCTCGGATTCGCCTTCCTCGCGCTTGTCGTCATCATTCTCCTTTTTTCCGCCGTCACCCGCGTGGATTCAGGAGCCGTCGGCGTTCTCACTCTGTTCGGGCGCGTCACCGGCGAGACCCTGCCCGAGGGCATGCACGTGATCAACCCCTTCAAGACCAACCACGAGATTTCCATTCGCACACAGGAAATCAAGGAAACCGCCAGCGTTCCATCCAGCGAGGGACTGGTCATTGCGCTCGACACTTCGCTCATCTATCACCTCAACCCGGATAAAGCCGCTGAGGTGTTTCAGAAGATCGGGCCAAACTATGTCGAAGTGCTGATTGAGCCCAACCTGCGCTCGGCAATTCGCGAGGCGACCGCTTCTCACACGGCCAATGCGCTCTACTCCGGCGAGCGGGAGATGGTGGCCAAGCAGATCGTAGCCACGCTGACAGACTTGCTCGGTCAGCGCGGCATCATTGTCGAGAGCATTCTGCTGCGCGATATACAGCTGCCGGCCACGCTCAAGTCGTCAATCGAATCCAAACAGCAGGCCGAGCAGGAGGCGCTCGCCATGAATTTCCGCCTGCAGAAAGAAACTCAGGAAGCCCAGCGCAAACGCATCGAAGCGCAGGGCATTCGCGACTTCCAGCAGATTGTCGCCCAGGGCATTAGCCCCCAGCTACTCGAATGGAAAGGCATAGAAGCCACAGAGAGTCTGGCCAAGAGTCCGAATGCCAAGGTAGTGGTTGTGGGCGGTGGCAAGAATGGATTGCCGCTGATTCTCGGCCAGTGAAGGCAACTCCGGTTCTCCGTTTCCGATTCGCGGTTTCCAATTTCTTGGCTCCGAATTCTTGGCAGGCGATTTCTCCGCACTGGTACGATATCGTTCGTGTCCGCGTTGCTCGATGTCCGGAACCTGAGCGTTCAGTTTTCCCAGTCTGGTGTGGCGCCCTCACCTGCGAAAACTCTCTTGGCCGTGCGCGATCTCAGTTTCTCCATCACCCCTGGGGAAGTTCTTGGTCTGGTCGGCGAATCCGGCTCAGGAAAGTCCCTCACGTCACTGGCGATCATGGGACTACTTCCGCCGGGCGCGAGCATTTCAGGCAGCATCGCGTTTCAGAATGGCGATGGAAACGCCTGCAGCCTTCTTGATCTTCCATCCGAGTCCATGCGCCAACTTCGCGGCTCGCGGATTGCCATGATCTTTCAGGAGCCGATGACCGCGCTCAACCCTGTAATGCGCGTGGGCGACCAGATCGCCGAAGCTGTGCTCGCTCATCACAAGGTTGGAAAATCCGAGGCCTGGAGTCGCGCCGTTGAAGGCATGCGTGATGTGGCCATCCCCGAACCCGAGCGCCGCGCTCGTAGCTATCCTCACCAACTGTCGGGAGGGATGCGCCAGCGCATTATGATCGCCATGGCTATTGTGAATCGACCGCAGTTGCTTATCGCCGATGAGCCCACCACGGCGCTCGACGTGACCATTCAGCAGCAGATTCTCGACCTGCTCAACGATCTGCGTCAGAAATTTTCGCTTTCTATGCTCTTCATCTCGCACGATCTCGCCGTGGTCTCACACGTTGCCGACCGCGTTGCTGTGATGTATGCGGGCAGCCTGGTCGAACTCGCGCCCAAAGCACCATTGTTCAGTGCCCCTGCGCATCCTTACACCCGAGGCTTGCTGCACGCCATTCCAACACTATCCACTGATCGCGCACAGCCGCTCGCCACGATTGAGGGGACCGTGCCTCCAATCGCCGCCCTTCCACCAGGATGTTCGTTCGAACCTCGCTGCCCGCATCGCATCCCGTCCTGCGCTTCAGAGTTGCCGCCTTTGGTCGAGGTTGCGCCTGGGCATTTCGCGCGCTGTCCCGTGGTAAACGCGAAGGCGTCATTAACAGCGGTGAAGACCTTCGTCGATCTGACTTAGAAGCGAATGGATTTCGTAAGGGCCAAGCTTCGTCCCCTTGGGAAGTGACCTAAGTAGCAGCGATTTCACCTTTGAAAGATGGGCAAGGCCTCGCTCCTGCGGCAAATCTGGGTAAGGAAAGTTTCTTGTAATGGCGAATGGGATATAGCCACGAGATTTTCGGTTCCAAGCTATAATCCTCGTCTTGCCGTGCGCATCCTTCTGCTCAGCGATATTCACAGCAATCTCGAAGCGCTGGACGCCTGTCTGGCCGCCGCGCCAGCCCACGACCTCGTCGTCAATCTAGGAGATACAGTTGGCTACGGCGGCAATCCTAATGAAGTCATCGCTCGCGTCAAGCCGCTGGCCAGCGTATTTGTGCGCGGCAATCACGACAAGGCCGTCGGCGGGCTCATGAATCTGGAGGAGTTTAATCCTGTCGCGGGCTTGGCCACCCTCTGGACCCGCGACCAACTCACCGAAGAAAACCTCGAATGGCTGCGCTCTCTGCCCCAAGGTCCCGTCCGGATAGCGGACCTTCCCGGCATTCAGTTCGTGCATGGCTCCTCGCTCGACGAGGACGAATACACGGTCAGCGTGAAGGACGCGATTGCCCCTCTCCTCAGCGATCCGGTTCCTATCACCTTCTTCGGCCATACACATCTTCAAGGCGGATTCAGTCTGCACGGGGAGATCGGGGAAGGCTACCGGCCCGGTTATCGCACGGTCGGCCAACCCGAGTCCTCGGATTGGCCGCTGCACAAAGACCACCGCTACCTCATTAATCCGGGATCTGTCGGCCAGCCTCGCGATGGGGACTGGCGATCGGCGTTTGCCCTCTTCGATAGCGACACGTTGATCGTCAGTTTCTACCGAATTCCATATAACGTGCGCGTGGCGCAGGAAAAAATTTTAGCCGCCAATCTGCCTCCGCGCCTGGCAACACGGCTGGCTGCCGGACGGTAGGGTGGTACATGCGGTGGTACATGCGATGACGGGAACAGCGACTCGTGAACTTTCAGGTAAGATACCCTGCAAAACCAGGAGCATTTTCCTGCAATCAGTATTCAATCTGCCTCGCCCGCGATACCGGATGGGGCAAACGCTTTCTAGTGATGGCAACAATTTTTGCGAACCAAGCTGATAAACGAATTCCCGAATTGACAAACCTCCGCCTTTCGGATAGCGTTCCATTAAATTTTCGCGACAATTTTTCCGCGTAGTCACGGTAGCATTAAGCTCCTTCCCCCGGCGCGACTATCAATCGGTCACGCTTCCGTATATCAGCGGCACTTTTTTAGCGGAGCCTATATGAGGACAGCATCGCTTCTTCTCCTTTTGAGCGTCGTCATCGTCGCGGCCGTCCAAAGCTTATCGGCTCAAAACCTCGCGGTCGGAGACTGCCGCCCCGGCTTGGCCAGTTATTCGACGATTTCCGCCGCGGTTAGCGCCGCAGCTCCGAATTCCACTGTGTTCGTCTGTCCTGGAACGTATCCGGAGCAGGTCACGATCACCACGCCATTGACCCTCGAGGGCATGAGAAATGCCACCACCACGTTCCCGGTCATCACCGTGCCCAGCGGGGGAATCTCCGCCAGCAACGGCAATGCTGCCCAGGTTCTTGTCCAAGGAACGGATTCGTTTTCCGGATTCGGCCCGGTCATTATCCGCAATCTTGTAATCGATGGTGACGGTTCTGGATTTGACTGTTCGACAGGATACTTTTTATCAGGAGTGAATTATGTGAACTCCAGCGGCTCACTGAACCGGCTGGAGGTGCGCAACCAGAACCCCGGCGGATGCGGTGTTGGAGTGTTCCTTGAAGGCAGTCCGCTGGCTGTCGACACCGTGAACGTGTTGAACTGCAACATCCACGATTTTGACAATACAGGCGTATATGCGGGCAGCCCTGGATCAGTCGGCTTCTTTGTAAATCTCAGCTCCAATTTTGTCGTTTCCGACAGCCCTGCTGTGCAGGCGGGAGTGCATTACGCTTTCACCGACGGCGCGGCAAAAAACAACACCATTGTGGTCGTATCCGGTCAGTTTGGGTTGCAGTTGGAAAATTTCTACGGCCATGTCAGTGCCCGCTACAACACCGTCAGCGGCGGCCAGGTGGGAATTCTGTCCTCCTCCAGTTATGGGAACTTTATCATCGCCAATAACCTTTCAAACAATGGAACCGGGATTCTCGTTGGGTCGTTCTCGGGAAACGATATGGTGGGCTGGAATACGGTCAGCACGAGTGCGACGGCGGCGATCGATCTGGGATGCGCTCCTTACACCGTGGCCCAAAGCAATACCGTGTATGGTGCGCCCATAGGGGTAGCGAATGTGGGCAGTGGAGACAAGGTAATGCAAAACACCTTTTTCGGCGTTTCCACCGCAACCACATCCTGTCAATGAAAACCTGCTCTGAGAAATCCCGCGTTATCTCGGGAACGGCGAAATTCGCGCCTTGCTCCCGATTGCTGTAAACTCTGTTCCATGTCCGCCCCCTCCGCCCACACCGCCCACGTTGACGGCGGAGCCAGAGGCAATCCCGGGCCGGCCGGTTACGGCGCAGTCATCCACGATCCCCAAGGCAAAAAGATCGCCGAGCTCAGCGAATATCTCGGCTACCACACCAATAACTACGCGGAATACCAGGGGCTGCTCGGCGTCCTGCACTACGCTCTCGAGAATCGAATTATGGCCTTACAGGTGGTTAGCGACTCAGAGTTGATGGTGCGGCAGATGAATGGCATCTACAAGGTCAAGCATCCCGAACTTCGCAAGCTCTACGACGAGGCCAGACAACTGGTCCGGCAGTTGGAACACTTTGAGATTCGCCACGCTTTGCGAGAGCACAACCAGACCGCCGACCGGCTGGCAAATCAGGCGATGGATAAGGGGAAGCGGACGGCGGTGTGACTCTGCCCCAACCGGCTTACAGCGAGTAACTTCGACTTCTGTAGTCTAACTTCTGCTATTTATTTTCTTCAGCCTGCTTACGCCCGGCTCTTCTTCGCGACCGTCGTCTTTACCTTGACGGTTTCCCACGGACGTTTTGGCCGCTCGACTACGGGTTCGTCACGATCCTTAACGCGGTCATACTGGTAGGATTCGCTGACCGTTCCGAGCGATTCGTTGTACAAGCTCGGCAAAGCAAGCGCTTCTTTCAGTTCTTCCGCGAACTGGTGCAGTGCCTTCAGATGGTCGGCTGTGGCCGGCACTTCGGTCTTTGCGGTCTTGAGGAATTGTTGGTAGCCGCGGTTCACGAGCTTCGAAATCTCGCTTCCAATCAGATATCCGGGGTATGCGAAGATTTTAGCGCCGCCGTCACCGTTCTTCTGGATTGCCGCCGAGCAGTTGTACTTCTTTAGAAAAACACGCCCTTCCGTGCCAGGAGCTTCAATCAGGTCGAAGCCATGCTCGCGCAACCAGGCAACCGCTTCCTCGTAGGTCCGTTGTTCAATTTTTGCAGTCATTATGACATTCAACTCCATTTACAGCTTAGATGCCCCTCAATTCTTCACGACGCAAGCCAGTGAAATCCTGAACCCAACCTGCGCGCCACGAATCTAAAACTGAAACAGCCGGAGAGAGTTTGCATTTTACTTAAGTGTTTCGACGCTAGTATAGATATACCCTTTCCGCATTACGGGCACATTACGGTAGTCACGGGTTGAATTTCCCAATGAATGCAGCGGATTACGGTCCCCCGATTCAACCAGCGTCCGGGGACGCTGCGCGTAGTCGCGCCGGTCAAACTGTACTTGCCCGCATCGGCAACACTCCGCTGCTGCGGCTCGATGCGCTTGTTTCCGATTTTTCCGCCGTCGAATTACTCGGAAAAGCCGAGTGGTATAACCCTGGAGGGTCGGTAAAAGATCGCGCCGCCGCCAACATTGTGTGCGAAGCCCGGCGCGGCGGAGAACTTGGCCCCGGGAAAATCCTGCTCGACTCAACCAGCGGCAACACCGGCATCGCTTATGCCATGCTCGGCGCCGCTCTCGGTTTCCCGGTGACGCTCTGCGTGCCCGAGAACGTCTCCGATGAGCGAAAACGCATTCTACAGGCTTACGGCGCGAATATCATCTACACCGATCCCAGTGAAGGCTCCGATGGCGCGCTTAAAATTGCCCGCCAGCTCGCCGAGCGGCATCCCGATCTTTACTTCTACGCCGATCAATATTCGAACGACGCCAACTGGCGCGCGCACTATCTGACCACGGCCACTGAAATCTGGCAGCAGACCGAAGGGCGCATCACACACTTCGTCTCCATGCTCGGAACAACCGGAACGTTTGTCGGCACCACTCGGCGTCTGAAGGAATTGAATCCACACGTACGCTGCATCTCGCTGCAACCCGATTCCGCATTTCACGGTATTGAGGGTGCGAAACATCTGCCGTCGGCAATTGTGCCGCGGATTTATGACCCTTCGCTCGCGGACCAGAATCTCGAAATTTCGACCGAGGCGGCGCATGCCATGGCCCGCCGGCTGGCCCGCGCTCACGGCCTCCTGGTTGGAGTCTCAGCCGCGGCAGCTGTAGTGGGAAGTCTGCAAGTCGCGGAGAGCCTGAAGAAAAATCAACCGGCAACGATTGTCACGGTGCTGTGCGATTCCGGCGACAAATATTTGAGTGAAAAATTCTGGAGTGAAACCTGAGTCAAAAATCAGAAATCAAATAGAAGAAGGAAAAAAAAATCCATTCGCATCTTCCTGTGAAGGCATTGATTTTTCACTTCACTATGATTCCAAGTTCGAACTTTCTTCGAATGCTGAAAATTTCTCAATCTGCCCACTCCTCCCTGCGTCAGCACGGGGAACGCACCTATCCTCACGAGTGCTGCGGAGTGCTGCTTGGGCGCTTCGAAGACGATGGTTCGAAGACCGTGACCCGCGCCGAGGCCTGCGGCAACACACGAGCCGACTCACCTCATAACCGCTATCACATTGATCCCAAGGAACTGGTTCGCATTCAGCGCGAAGGCCGCGAGCGCGGCGAGGACATTGTCGGCTTCTATCATTCCCATCCCGACCATCCTGCCCAATGGTCAGCCACCGATCTAGCCGAGGCCCACTGGATGGGCTGCTCATATCTGATCACCAGCGTCGCACAAGGCAGAGCGGCCAGCACGAACTCATTCGTCCTGTTGGGAACGGACGAGCAAGACAAGCATTTTGCCGGCGAGATAATAGAAATCCGGAATTGAAGCGCCCCTCCCGTGTTCCCAAATTTGCCGGCAAGCTACCCTCAACGAAAGTTCACGCAAATTTCTCCCGAAATGCGAGAATAGAACTACCCCACCATGACGACTGCCGCGATAGCTGTCATTACACCTGAGATGGTCCGGGAGCACGGGCTGACTCCGGATGAATTCGCAAAAATCAAAGAATTGCTGGGCGGCCGCGAGCCAACCATCACCGAACTCGGGATCTTCAGCGTGATGTGGAGCGAGCACTGCTCTTATAAGTCGTCGCGCGTGCACCTGAAGCGTCTGCCCACGCGCAGTAAGCTGGTCTTGCAGGGCCCCGGAGAAAATGCCGGCATCGTCGATATCGGCGACGGTTGGGCCTGCGCATTCAAGATTGAATCGCACAATCATCCGTCGTTTATTGAACCGTTTCAAGGTGCGGCCACCGGGGTTGGCGGAATTCTGCGCGACATTTTTACCATGGGCGCGCGGCCGGTAGCGGTGATGGATTCGCTGCGGTTTGGGCCCATCCAGATAACCAAAGGCGCGGACAAGGACAGCCGCGCCACAACAGCCATCCCCGCACAGGCTGAGATTCACAAGAATCACTCTGTCATGGAGGGCGTAGTCAGCGGCGTTGCCTCCTACGGTAATTGCTTCGGCGTGCCCAATCTCGGCGGCGAGGTTAAGTTCGAGCCC
This sequence comes from Terriglobales bacterium, assembly GCA_049589875.1. Taxonomy (GTDB): domain Bacteria; phylum Acidobacteriota; class Terriglobia; order Terriglobales; family Acidobacteriaceae; genus Acidiflorens. The sequence goes on along the minus strand of JBAWBR010000093.1, from coordinate 13,187 downwards.
TGCTACTCCGGCAATCCCCTGGTCAACGCATTCGCGCTCGGCTTGGTTCGTAAGGATCAGATTTTCTATGCTCGCGCCGCCGGCGAGGGTAACCCGGTGATTTATGTGGGCTCGAAAACCGGACGTGATGGCATCCACGGCGCAACTATGGCGAGCGAGGAATTCAGCGAAGGCTCTGAAGCGAAGCGTCCGAACGTGCAGGTGGGTGACCCGTTCCTTGAAAAACTTTTGCTCGAAGCCTGCCTTGAAGCTATGCAAACCGGTGCGATCGTCGGCATTCAGGATATGGGCGCTGCCGGCCTCACCTGCTCGACTTGCGAGATGGGCGCACGTGGCGGCACGGGCATTGAAATCGAACTCGACCTCGTTCCCCAACGCGAAACCGGCATGACTCCTTACGAGATCATGCTGAGCGAATCGCAGGAGCGCATGCTGCTGGTGGCGCAGAAAGGCCGCGAGGCTGAGGTTTTCCGCGTCTTTGAGAAGTGGGGCCTCGACGCGGTCGAAGTTGGCCGCGTGACGCGCGATGCGAAAATGCGCGTTCTGCAACATGGGCAGGTGGTAGCAGAAATTCCCAACGCCGCGCTTACCGACGACGCGCCGGTTTACAAGCGTCCGCTCGCGCGCTGGGAGCCGCCTGTCGATCGCGAAATGCCGGGGCACATACGGCTTGCCGAAAGCGGCGATTTCACTCCCCAACTCAAGCAATTGCTGGCCAGCCCGACCATCTGCTCCAAGCGTTGGGTGTGGCAGCAATACGATCACATGGTGCAGACCAACACCGTCGAAGCACCCGGCGCGGGCGATGCCGGAGTGATCCGTATAAAGGGCTCGAAGCGAGGGCTGGCCATGGCGCTCGATGGCAACGGGCGCTGGTGCTATCTCGACCCGCGGCTGGGCGCGATGCATGCTGTCGCCGAGGCGGCGCGCAAAGTAGCATGCGCGGGAGCGACTCCGATCGGCGCCACCAATTGTCTGAACTTCGGCAATCCCGAGAAGCCGCACATCATGTGGCAGTTTTCGCAGGTGATTGACGGCATCACTAAAGCCTGCGAAGAACTGGATACGCCCATTACCGGCGGCAATGTCAGCTTCTATAACGAAACTTTGGGCGAAGGAATCTATCCGACTCCGGTCATTGGAGTGGTTGGCATTCTTGAAGATGTGCACAAAGCTGCGAAGATGCACTTCGCGGCGCCCGGAAAAAACATCGTTCTGCTGCATGCAAACGATCCGGGCGACGCGGTCGATGCGCAGTCGGAGTTTGGCTCGTCTGAATACGCGAAAGAAATCCTCGGTGCGGTGTGGGGCTATCCTCCAGGCCTCGATATCGAAAAGGAGGCCACCCTGCAACGCGCGCTGATCGCCATGATTCAGGCTGGTCTGGTCCAGTCAGCGCACGACTGCGCTGATGGCGGCCTGGCCGTGGCGCTGGTGGAGTGCGCGTTGCCAGCCGGAGTGGGCGCGAATGTGAGTCTGACCAGGCAGCAACTTCCGCCCGAATACCGCTTATTTGGGGAAGATGCCAGCCGCGTCCTCGTGACTTGCGACCCGGCTGAGATCCCGCGAATCAAACAGGTAGCGGCAGAATATGAAATTTTTGCGGATGTGCTCGGCCAAACGGCTGGAGATCGAATTGAGATCGCGATGATCGGGCAAAAAGTAGTTTCCGCCGGCATTCATGAGCTGCGGGATGCGTACGAAGGAGCGCTCGCCGCCGCTTTGCAGACAAACGCGCAAGCCGCGGCGATGATTGAGGAATAATGAATAATGAATTTTGTTTCTGAACTTAGGAGGCATCCATGAAGTTTCTAAGCGAAGCGATCACCAGACTGTCTTCGACCCCGCAACGCGTCAAAGAGTTCGTGGATGGAATTTCGGAGACGCAGCTTTCCTGGAGAGCGACTCCCCAGAGCTTTTCCGTACGCGAAAATGTCCTGCATCTGCGGGACATCGACGTTGAAGGTTACGAACACCGGATTCGTGTGATTCTGAGCGAGGACAACCCAATGCTTCCGGATGTCGACGGGGGCAAGCTGGCTCGCGAGCGCGACTACAATCGCCAGCCCGTCCAGCCGGCTCTTGACGATTTGCGACGTTCGCGTGCGGCCAGCATGGAAAGACTCAAAGGCTGTTCCGAAGCGCACCTCCTGCGCAAAGCGGAAATGCAGGGCGTCGGCGTGATCGACCTGCGGCGATTGCTGGAACTCTGGATCGAGCATGATCGGGGTCATCTAGCCGACCTTGCGGAACTACGCCGGGCAATCGAGACCGGAGAAAGGCCATCTTTTGCTCGGCACCAGGCGGCGTAAGCCGCGGCGTGCAGAATGTTGAGTGTTCAATGCTGACCTCCGACAAATTTCGCGAAGAATGCGGCGTAGTCGCCATCCACGCCCACCCCGAAGCTGAGAAGCTCGCCTACCTCGGCCTGCACGCTCTGCAGCATCGCGGGCAGGAATCCGCCGGCATCGTCACCTCCGACGGAGAAAATTTGCGTCAGCACAAATCCATGGGCCTCGTGGCGGACATTTTCAACCATGATGTGCTCGCGTCATTGCGCGGAATCCTCGCCATCGGCCACACACGCTACTCAACCTCGGGCGATTCGGCGCTGCTTAACGCGCAGCCCATTATGGTGCAATCCAACAAAGGCACTATCGCCATTGCCCACAATGGCAACCTGGTAAATGCCCGCGCGATTCGCGCGCGCCTTGAAAGCCAGGGATCGATTTTCCAGACCAATAGCGATACCGAAGTTCTGGTTCACTTGATCGCACTATCGCGCGAGCAGACGCTGCCCGACGCCATCGCCGACTCGCTGCGCCGCGTGGAGGGCGCGTTTTCGCTGGTCATGATTAGCCGAGACCGCATCTTCGCCGTCCGCGACCCGCGCGGTTTTCGCCCGCTTGCCATGGGCCGCATCCCCGCGCTGACTGGTGAGAAGAAAGATACGATCGTCTTCGCCTCCGAGACCTGCGCCTTCGATCTGCTCGGCGCAACTTACGAGCGCGACGTAAAGCCCGGCGAACTCGTCATCGTTGGCCCCGAGGGCGTGAGTTCGCGCTTCTATGCTCCGTCCCCGGCTATTTCGAGCTGCATCTTCGAACATGTTTATTTTTCGCGGCCCGATAGCCTTGTCTTCGGCCGCTCTGTCGATCAAAGCCGCGACAACATGGGCCGTCAGCTTGCCCGCGAAGCGCCCGTCGACGCCGATATCGTTGTCCCCGTGCCCGATTCCGGCAATACCGCCGCCATCGGATACGCCGCTGAAAGCGGTATTCCCTTCCGCCTCGGCCTCATCCGCAATCATTACATCGGTCGCACGTTCATCGAGCCCCAGCAGTCCGTGCGCGACTTCGGCGTCAAGCTCAAACTCAATGCGGTTCGTAGCCTGCTCGAGGGCAAGCGCGTTATTCTGGTTGACGATTCCATCGTGCGCGGCACCACCAGCCGCAAAATCGTTCGTATGATCCGCAGCGCCGGCGCTAGCGAAGTTCACATGCGCATTTCATGCCCGCCCACGATTTCCTCGTGTTACTACGGCGTCGACACCCCTTCGAAAAAGGAACTGATCGCGGCTAACAAATCGGTAGAAGAGATTCGCGAGTTCATCGGCGCCGATTCCCTCGCTTATCTTTCGATCGAGGGTCTTAAGAAAGCCTGCGCTGACGGAGAGAGCACGACTTACTGCTCGGCCTGCTATACGGGAGTCTATCCGACAAAGATCGACGTAGAAGAAATCCTGCCTGCTGGCGCAACGCGGTGAACAAGTGCGTCTTCTTGCTGCCAATGGTATGCTCCTAGTGAGAAACTGCGTCTGAGAGTCATCTTCCACAGTCTCTCTCCATTACTAGCATGAGCAAGACATTTTCATTATTCGGTTCGCGTTCCACTCCTCAGCTCGGTCCCTTCGAGCGGCAACTGATGCAGAAAGTGTGGTTGCGCGGCAACGTAACCGTGCGCGAATTGATCGATGACGGTCAGATCCATCAGGCCTATACAACGGTGATGACCACGATGGACCGTCTCTACAAAAAGGGATTGCTTGCTCGCGCGGCCGAGGGTCGTGCATTTCGCTACACTCCGCGTCTTACCTCGCAGGAATTGCAACGCGGAGCCGCTCTCGATGGCATCCGTCAACTGCTGGGATCGGATGATACCTCGTCGCTGCCGCTCTCCTATCTGGTCGAGGCGTTGAGCGCCCACGATGCGGAACTCCTCGATGAACTCCAGCTTTTGATCGAGCGCAAGCGGCGCGAACTTAAAGCGGAGGGGATCGGCGGCCAACCGCCCCGGTCCCGGGAGCAGCGTTGAATGTTCGCGCTGCGTGGCGTTGCCGTTTCGCTCACGTTTTTCGTGCTGATCTATTGTTTTCTGTCGGCGCTGATCTCGGTTTCTTGGCGATGGCTGCGCTGGATCAACACCACCGAACGAAGCCTCGCAGATCTTTTTTTTCTGTTGCGCATTTTGCCTCTCTTCGCTTCCGTCGTCATCACATTCACGTTCGTTGTCCCTTCATTTCAGTTGTTGGAGCCCCGCTCCACCGATGAGGGTACCGGCATTGCTCCGCTAGCGTTCGGCATAGCGGCTCTATTGCTGATCGCGTTCGGTTGCTATCGCGTAATTACCGCTCAGGCTCAATCTTCGCGAATCGTCGCTCGCTGGATCGAGGGTTCGCAGCCGCTCTGCAAAACTGCCGGAACATTTGCATTCCGCGCCCGCCAGGAAGCTCCCCCACTCACGCTGGTTGGCATGCGCAGTCCGCGCGTCTTCGTTTCCGGCTCAACGCTCAAGCTGCTTACGCAGGATGAGCTCGCGATCGCATTGCGGCATGAGCTCGCACATATCCGCTCATTCGATAACCTGAAAAAACTCGTGTTCCGCTTCTGCCCATTCCCTGGCATGGGCAAACTAGAGACCGCGTGGTCGCATGCCAGCGAGCTGGCCGCGGACGATGCTGCCGTCTCCAACATGCGCGAGGCAGTTGATCTCGCCGGCGCGCTCGTCAAGCTTTCGCGGCTGGTTTCGGTTGATGCCGCCCCCGCCTGCACGGTCGGCTTCGTCACTGGATCGCTCAGTGCCCGTGTCGCCCGCCTGCTTGCATGGGAAGAGAACCGCAAGTTGCGCCGGCTTTGCATCCCGCGCTGGGCCGCGATTCCTCCTCTTTTCGCCGCCGTGTTTTGCGCTTTCATGACTTATGGACCGGTTCTGGCTTGGACTCACGAGGCGACAGAATGGCTCGTCCGCTAGATTTATTCTGGCGGTTTTCCTTTGCCCCTTCATTCCGTCCCGTCAGTTTCGATCGCAAACAACGCGGAGTATTCCTGACCGCGCCTCACGCCAGCGACTATCTCTGGTAGTATCATGCGCCGCCCCGGTACCCTGATTCTCGCTACTCCGTCGTTTATTTCTTCAGGATTTCTTGCATATGAGTGCCTTTCCTCATGCCGAAATTTTCAAACACATTGAATTCTCTTCGCTGCCGCTCCCGCTTACTCTTTTTCCTGTCACTATTTTTCGCCGCCAGCCTTTATGCGCAGAACCCAAACGGAGCGTTGCGCGGTGAAGTGTTGGATAGCACCGGCGCTCACATTGCCGGCTCGCGCATCGCCCTGCAGTCGCCGGGTTCATCTCTCACCCGCGAAACTGTAGCCAATGATCGCGGCGAGTTCCGTCTGGAGGGCCTGCTCCCCGGCCGTTATCGCGTGGTGGTCATGGCAAAGGGCTTTGCCGATGCCGCGTCCGAAGTCGATGTCGAAGTCAGCGTGGTGCGCGACATCTCCGTCACGCTCAAGCCCGCCAGCGGCCGGGAGACTGTCAATGTGCTGAGCAACGCCTCCTCCATCACGACTGAACCAATTGACACTGCCAGCGCAGTCCGCGGGGGTGTCGTGGGCAGCCAGGATCTGGAGAATTTGCCGCTTCCCGCCCGCAGCTTCGCCAACATTGCTTATCTCGTCCCTGGCACCGAGCCCGTCGAACCATCCGATCCCACTAAGGCGCGCATCACTGCCGTTTCCACCGGCGGCAGTTCCGGCTTGAACAATGAACTCTCTGTCGACGGCGCGGACAACTCCGATGATTGGATCGGCGGGTTTCTGCAAAACTTCTCGCCCGATGGTCTTCAGGAATTTGCGGTGCGTACTTCAAATGAAGATGCCGACACCGGTTGGACCACCGCTGGCTCGGTCGTCATCACCACCAGGCATGGCACCAACGACTGGCATGGCGACGCCGCTTTCTATGATCGCCAGGCGGCTCTCAATGCGCGTTTCCCCATTGAGAATCCCGCGGAGACGTGCACCGGCGGCGTGTGCGTAAACAATCCCAAGCAGCCCTTTTCGCGCCAAAACTATGTTGGGACCTTCGGCGGCCCCATTGCGAAAAACAAAATCTGGTTTTTTACCTCGTTCGAAAACGTGCATGAAAATGCCAGCATTGCGTACAGTCCCGCTAGCACAGAGCAATTCGATGCGCTCTCGCAGTTGGCGGCGGACGGCCTGATCCCGGGTGTCCCCTCCATCGCCGTGCCTGCCAATGTTCCCATTCCCTTCCGCGATTCCATGGGCACAGTGCGATTCGATCTCGCGCAATCTACCAAATCGAATTGGTTTCTGCGCACTTCAATGGACACTTACCTTACTCACAATGCGCTCGTGCAACAGGCAACGTTGCCCTCGACCGGTCTGACCACGCATAACAACTATTGGAATATCGCGCTCAGCAATACCTATACCTTCAGTCCAACATGGGTGGGCTCACTGGTACTGGATGCCAGCCTCCTGCACCTTACGCAGACGCGCAATTCCGATCTCGGCTTCGCAATTCAATTTCCCTTCAGCGTGACGGCGTTGACCGTTTCGGGCTTCGAGACCTTCGGCGACAACCAATTTGCAACGCCGATCACGCTTTTCCCGGACCTTCGCAATCAGGACAAATACCAGTTTCGCTACGACCTCAGCCACGTCGTTGGTAGTCACGCCCTCAAGTTCGGAGTCGACTTTATTCATGAACCGGTGCTGGGCGGGGCTTTTGCGTCGACGGCGGAACAATTTATCACGTATCCTAGCGATCCCTCATATTACGTCTTGAATCCCTCGCAGTTTTATTTCGTTCCTCCAGGCGCGCAGTGCAATCCCCCGCCACCTCCTCCGGTTCCTCCGGCCACCACGGGCATCACGTGCACCGACACACCTGCCGGCGATGGCAGCTTCTCGCAGAACGTTCAGAGATTGGGACTCTACGCCGAAGACTCCTGGCGCGTCTCGCATCACCTTACCGTGAATTATGGATTGCGTTATCAAACAACCTTCGGACTCTTCACGGCTTCCGGTGTGAGCCAGAACGCCAATCCCAACTTTGATCTTCTCCCATCATTGGGATACCCGGAGGCGGCTCCTCATGATTACCGCAGGCAAATCGCGCCACGCCTTGGCATCGCCTACTCCCCTGGGAATAGTGAAAAGACCGTGATCCGCGCCGGTTTCGGCCTTTACTACGACGATCTCGCGCAAAATGGCTGGGCCACCGCCTTTCAGGCCGTCAATAAAGGCTCTATTGAAAATCCGTCGGCAGCGCCAGCAGCGCTCATCGATCCCAATTACAAGACCCCTTACGCTATTCACATTACCGGCGGCGCCCAGCACGCCTTTAACGAACATTGGCTCATGAGTGCGGATTATGTCCATGAGCAGGGCAATCACGGATACCGCGCCTTCCCCTATTCAACCGCGACCGTCTTCGCCTCCGACAACCGTTCCAGCTATAACGCCCTGATGCTCCACGCCCAAGGCAACATGCACCGCTTCAATCTGGTCGCGAACTACACGCTTTCCAAGGCGCAAACCTGGGGCTGCGTATTGGGCGAACTTTTTGACTACGTGGATGGAGTCTGCACCGCCCAGAGCGGACCCCACGCCGGTCAGCTCGACGCCTTCGGACCCGGCGACTACGGCCCGTCTGGTGAAGATGTCCGCCATCGCTTCGTGTTGGCAGGCACGGTGCACATTCCTGGCGGTATAGAGTTAAGCACTATTAATCAGGTCGAGAGCGCACGTCCGATCACGATCACTACGCTGAATAACAGTGGCCGAATCTGGGTTGGGCTGAACGGTGGCGCGCCGGTTTATACCAGCCTCGACGAGTTTCGCGGCACGCCCTACATCCAATCGGATTTGCGCGTCGCCCGCCCGATCAAGATTAACGAACGCTGGCAGCTTTATCCCTTCGCCGAATTTTTCAATCTCTTCAACCGCAACAATCCCGGCGCAAACTTCGCCGTCAACGTAGGCCAACTCCCTGTACCCTCCGAGCAGCAAGCCAGCGGCGTTGTCACCCTTATTTGTCCCGGTGGAAGTCCTACGACTTGTAAGGATGCCGCCGCCGTGCCGATCACCAGCCTGAAACAACTCGAGATACCCGAAGGCGGATTAGGCGACTTCTTCGGGCCGGGAACTACCGTAGGCATTCCCTTCGCCGCGCAACTCGGAGTGCGTGTGACTTTTTAATTTCAGAGGAGGGACATTGCGCAGTTTAAACATGGGTCCACATCGAATCAAATATCCCTCGGGAGCAAACTGATCCCTTGTCTTCCTGAATGCAGCGAAACTCGCCGAAGTAGAGATTGGATCCCTGCTCATCCCGGAATCAGCGCCCTGCAGGCTTTCGCGCCATCGCTACTCGTGCAATTCCCTGTAGATCGTTCTTGAACTGAATCTCATCCCATCCCGCCAGCAGCCGGCGTACGCCGTCAGCAATCGTCCCGCTGATCTCGAATACCAGCCATCCTCCCGGCCGCAGCGCCTCGCGCGCCTGATGAATCAAGCTCTCAATCACTTCGAGGCCGGTCGGCCCGGCAAACACCGCATTGCGGGGCTCGAACTTTCGTACCTCAAGTTGAACTTCGTCTTCCTCTGATTCGCCGACATACGGAGGATTCGAAACAACGAAATCAAGCCCCGCCTGAGGCAACTCCGTCGCTGATCGCCCGCCCCCCAACGTTAGTCCCGTCAAGAGATCGGTTCGAAAAAAATGAATGCGAGAGCTCAATTCGTGGCGCGCCGCATTGGCGCGAGCGACATCGAGCGCCTCGGCCGAAATGTCGGTCGCAAAAATCTCAGCGGTGGCCAACTCGCGAGCCAGCGCTAACGCAATCGCACCCGACCCAGTGCCAACATCCACGATGCGTAGCATGAGAGGCGCGGACCTGCCCTGAGCACCTGCCGAAGGGGTCCCCGCCCTCGACCGCTGATCTTGATCTTGCTTTTGTTTCGATCCGGCCCCGGTAGTCAGCTCCAGCACCGCTTCCACCAAGTGCTCCGTCTCCGGGCGCGGGATCAGCACCGCCGGCGACACGATCAGATCCATCCCCCAAAACTCCTGGTGTCCGGTGATGTACTGCGCGGGAACACCGCTAGCCCGCCGTGCAAGAGCCTCGTCATATCTGGACGCTTCATCCAGGGTCAGTTCGCGCTCCGGATGAGCGTAAAGATAGGCCCGATCGCAACCGAGCGTGAACATGATCAGCAGCTCGGCATTCATCCGCGGAGACGGAACGCTCGCGGCAGTGAGCCGCCCAATTGCCGCATTCAAACTCTGGCGAAGTTGCACAGATCTATTTCACCACGCAGACGAGAGACACGGAGAAAAACAAACGAAAGGAAAATTCATGGCAAGGAAAGCTCTTAGACCGCCCGCACGCAGCGAACGACTAGCGACGAACGACTAGCGCCGAACGACCCGCGGCCTACTTCTTCAATCTGACTTCTGACCTCTCGTCACACCACGCTCGCTGTTTCCTGCTTCAATTTCTCCGCCTGGAAGTGCGTGATCAGCGCGTCAATCAGCGGCTGGATCTTTCCGTCCATCACTTGCTCAAGCTGATGAATCGTGAATCCGATGCGATGATCCGTCAGCCGGTTTTGCGGAAAGTTATACGTCCGAATCTTTTCCGAGCGGTCGCCCGATCCCACCTGCTGCCGTCGCTCCTTTGCCAGAGCGTCCTGCTGCTTCTGCATTTCGATTTCATACAGCCGCGATCGCAGCACGCGCATACCTTTTTCGCGATTCTTGATCTGCGATTTCTCGTCCTGGCAGCTTACCACCGTGTTGGTGGGAATGTGCGTGATGCGCACCGCCGAGTAAGTCGTATTCACAGACTGCCCGCCCGGCCCCGACGAACAGAACGTATCGATGCGCAGGTCTTTCGCTTCAATCTTGATATCCACGTCCTCGGCCTCCGGCAGCACGGCTACCGTGATCGCCGAAGTATGTACGCGTCCTTGCTGCTCGGTTTCAGGCACGCGCTGCACACGATGCACGCCGCTCTCGTACTTCAGCCTCGAGTACACGCGCTCGCCTTCGATCAGCGCAATCACTTCCTTCAGGCCGCCCACCGACGACTCCGACGTCGATAGCACCTCAACCTTCCACTTCTGGCTCTCCGCGTACCGGTTGTACATACGAAAAACTTCCGCCGCAAACAGCGTCGCTTCGTCGCCGCCCGTACCCGCGCGGATTTCCAGAATGACGTTCTTCTCGTCATTCGGATCCTTGGGCAATAGCAGAACTTTCAACTCTTCTTCCACGCCGCCCACGCGCGCTTCGAGCTTCGCCAACTCTTCTTCCGCGTAGGCACGCATGTCGGCGTCGGTCTCCTCCGCCAATAGCGCTTTGCTCTCGGCAATGCCGCGCGTCATGTCCTTATACTCGCGGTACTTTTCCACGATTGGCGAAATCTCGCTATGCGCCCTCGCGGTCTTCTGGTATCTCGCGGAATCGTTCACGATGTCCGGCGACAGCAGCGCCTGCGTCAATTCCTCGTAACGCACTTCGATTTGGTCAAGTCTCTCGAACATTCAGTTCTCAATTCCCGGTTCTCAGTTCTACGCGAGTATCCCAGATCTCAGGTTCAGGTTCTCTTTCAGTGAAGCCGCTGCTAACGCAGTTTCGTGCAATCGGCAAAAGATCAACCTCGCCGCTGCGCTTTCTATTGTAAGGGCTTTTGACTGAGAACTGAGAACCGGAAACTGAGAACTAATTTAGCGGCGGGCGCCGCTAGGCAATCACCAGTTCCCCGCCGTGTTGCTTCTCCAGCGCCATCGCTTCGTCCAGAGCAACAATCGCGCATTCCACTTCATGATCGTCGGGAGGCTTCGTCGTAATGCGTTGCAGCCAAAGTCCCGGTGCCGTCATCAGCGCGAAGAGCGACCCACGATGCTTCGCTGCATAGCGAATAATTTCGTACGAAACTCCCGCAATCACCGGCAGCAGAATAATGCGCTCTGCAAACCGCGCCCAGAACGTGGTCACCGGAATAAACATATAGACGACCATCGAGATGATCATCACCGTCATCAGAAAACTTGTGCCGCACCGCGGATGAAACGTCGAGTATTTCTGCACCGCCGGCGTCTCCAGCGGATCGCCATTCTCGAAAGCGAATACCGTCTTGTGTTCCGCCCCGTGGTATTCGTACACGCGGCGTATGTCCTTCCACAGCGAAACGCCCCACACGAACAACAAGAACATTGCCATCCGGATCAATCCATCCACCAGATTGAACACGAACTGCTGCCCAAATACCGGATTCACTCGCTTCAACTCCGTTGTCGCAAGCAGGGGCAGATACTTATACATGAAGATAAAAAACGCGACGGAGAAGGCCATGTTCAGGCCCGCCATCCAGCCGCTGATTTCCATCTTCTTTCCCGGCGCTCCATCTTTATTGTCGCTCACAGGTATTTCTTCAAGAACGGCGTTCGCCGAAAACTTCAGCGCCTGAAAGCCAAGCTTCATCGCATGGCCCAGCGTCATCACGCCCCGCACAACCGGCCAGCCCATCCATTTGTGTTGCTCGGACGGGCGATCCAGCGGCTCACTGTGCGTCACAATCTCTCCCGACGGCTTGCGCACGGCAATACCCCATGCATGAGGCGAGCGCATCATCACGCCCTCAAGCACAGCCTGCCCGCCGACAAGCGTCTCTTCGCCGCTCTCCAAAGCCGGGAGCAGTTGCACCGCCGCCAAAAATCGCAGTATGAGTTGCCAACGCCGCATAAGAAATTGGATGTCGCCTCGGAAGGAACGACTCGCCCGATTTGGCCTCCGTTAAGGGTATCACACAGCATGCCCATGCCGCCGTCCGAATACAGAACGCTATCCCATTGCCTGTCAATTGCTTACAGGTGACCAATCCGTCTCTCGATGTACAAATGCCGGCATGGTCCACACTCATTTCCTCGCGCTCTCATCCAAGTAGAATCTTCCGCACATGCTGCGCTTCGCCCAGACCGCCGAGTCCGTCGCCGCAACCAACAGCAAACTAGCAAAGATTGCACTGGTTGCCGACTATCTACGCTCGCTGCCCATACCCGATGCAGCCATAGCCGCCATCTTTCTTTCCGGCCGCCCATTCGCCGCTCACCTCGAAACTACCCTTCAGGTTGGCGGTGCGCTGCTGTGGCGCGTGATCGCCGATCTTTCGGGCAAATCCGAAACTCAACTACTCGAGACCTACCGCCGCCATGGCGACTCGGGCTCCGTTGCCGCCGATGCGCTCCCCGATGTTCAGCCGACGCTCTCGCTAAGCGACATACAACACGCTTTCGCGGAGATTGCGGCCGCCAGCGGGCCCGCTCCCAAGACATTGCTCCTGCGCCAACTGCTCGCCCGCGCGACTCCTCTCGAAGCAAAGTACATCGTCAAAATCATCAGCGGCGATTTGCGCATAGGGCTCAAGGAAAGTTTGGTCGAAGAAGCCATCGCCCGAGCTTTCAGCGCCAAGCTCGATCAGGTCAAGCGCGCCAATATGCTGCTCGGCGATCTGGGCGAAACGCTGGCGCTTGCGGCGGAGGGCAAACTCGCCCAGGCCCACCTGCGCCTTTTTCATCCCATCGACTTCATGCTCGCCAGCCCGGTCGAGTCCGCGGAGAACGCGCTTAGTTATTTTGAGAATGCCGCGGTTGAAGATAAATACGATGGCATTCGCGCCCAGGCGCACATCGGCGGAGGAGACGTCCGTCTGTTTTCACGCACGCGGGATGAAATCACAGGAGCATTTCCTGAATTGCCGATCGCTCTCGCCGGCCTTCCCCATGACGCGATTCTCGATGGCGAAATCGTAGCCTGGTCGTGTAGAGCGGGCGCCCCCGCCCGCTACGCCGAGCGAAGCCCGGCAGGTTCTACCG
>JBAWBR010000092.1:0-1721 GCA_049589875.1 Terriglobales bacterium | reverse complement strand
TATATAAAAATAAATTTTAAACGACTATTCCAAAGCTATTCGACGCCTAGCATAAGATGAAGTATAAGATACACTATTATATAAAATTTGATGAATATTACTAACAACTATTTGAATTTTTAGTTAGAGGTGGCAGAATATATCGCAAAAATCAACCAAAATTTATAAAAACTAAACAATACATTTAATAAGTTCTACCGTAGTGATTATATAGCTCTATGATAGCAAACCAGCCAGCTATTAGATGGCTACCTAGGACAACATGTCGACTAGATTCTGATACAAAGAATTGAAATGTTTCACAATGATTTTCAACTTTTTAGCTTTATTTATAAGAGATTTGAACGTTTTTATTCAGCCGTTTAAATAAAATATTATACATGTTAGTCCGCGATCGAATATATTTATTTGTTGCTAATTTCAAAATATTTTATGTCCGCTTATATGGACTGATTATGCTAATTGCGAGCTTTCAGAAAATATATACTTTATGCTAAGTATTATGCAAATTAGAAAAGTTATTCAGCCAGCGTAATTCGGCTCCTCATATAAGAGGTGAACGATTGAAGACAAAAGGGCTTGTTACACGGAAACGAGCTGGATGTCATCCGAGTGTTTACATCATGGTTTGGATCAATATATCAGTAAAGGGCTTGTACTCGGACACGAGCCTGATATCATGTGAGTGTTTGTAGGCTGGCTAGATGAACGAAATCTCTAGCTCGTTCCTCGAGTATAGAGAAGTCCTCTAGTCTAGATTGAATTTGCCTTGGTATCATGCCGCGAGCTCTGCCCTGAGTTGTCAGGTTACCTCAGCTATACTTAGGCACGGCATTGCTCGGAGTAGGGAAATTGCGTAGTGCGTAGTGGGATGAGTGGAGTACCTACTGTCTCTTAAATTGTGATTGATTTGATTGTATACGATATCTGCTCGTGTTTAACTTTAGATCATGCCAAATTTGACTAGTGTTTCTGAGGAAGTGTTGGGTCTGCAGGACTCCGAGATGGTGGGGATAAGCAAGCTGCTTCAAGAGTCGCGCAAAGAGAACGAGGCGCTCAAGCTGGAGAATGCGGCGCTAAAGCTGGACAACGGGTCGCAAGCTGGGGAACGAAGCGCTCAAATCGGAACAGGAAGCGCTCAAGTCGAAGATCGAAAAGTTGAACGAACAGCTTTGTGAGAAGACCAACCTTCTCGGCGACATGGAGAATTTCAAAGGTCTCAAAGCCCCAGCAAATATAAGTTATATAGTCTAAATGTTAAACCCGTGATTTGACTATAACTTATAAACTTCTTACAGTTCTTCAATGATACGGCTTTGGCTTTCGCGGCCGATTCTCGCGCTGTTTTCAGCACACCGATACCACCAGCTACAGCGGATCTATGTGACATCGTGAGTGTTCTTCGATGTGTTGATAACCAGGTAATACTTATATTGTTCGTAATGATTTTAAAATACATGTTCAATATATTTGCGTTCTAGGAAAAGGTGTCTCAGCCCGGTAAAGCTACCCACTTGGCTGCAATGTTAAAGCATCAAGCGCTTGTGGATATGGACGTTCAGATCGATGAGTCGTCGACTCGTCCGAAGTTTCATATGTATGTGGATTCGGATATGCAGACGGAAGAGCCGTCCACTAGTCCGAAACCTCGTATCTTTAAAGATGGAGATGTGCAAACTGAATCGGAGGAGTCGAGGAAAGATTTTGACGTTCCCTCAAAG
>JBAWBR010000091.1:0-223016 GCA_049589875.1 Terriglobales bacterium | reverse complement strand
GCGTATTCGTATACCACTCTCACCCCACCGGAAGGCCACAAACTATAACCCGGCAACAGGAATGTCACTTTCATTTTCTGACCTCGGGGTGGGTTAACAAATGAAGAAGCTGCTGACTTATGGGATTTTTGCTATTTAACGCACGGGTATTGTTTGCTCGCGGGCAAGTAACTGTCTGGAGAGGCTCTTGATCGTAAACTTGTCGTCACTGTCAATCACCGTCACCCAGAAAATTGCGCTGTAACAGGCAAAGCAGATGGCCAGAAAAAGTATTGCTAATGGAATCGCTGGATGGAACGACCCGACCACGCTGACCGCTACGACCATGCCAAGGCTGGCGAGCACAGCTTTGAAGAGTGGTCCAGAAATGTAGGCCCTGATCGAGAACGCCTTGAGTCGCCATGCAAACCAGAATAGAAATGCAGCGTCGATAACTGCGCTGAGCAGTTTCGCGAGAGCGGCTCCGTTTATTCCTAGGTGTCTGGTCAACCACCATGCGTATATTGCATAAGCCGGGAGCGCAGCCATATCCAGGATCGCTTTCAGGTCAGGACGTCCCAACGCCTGTACGGAGGTATAGGGGATGTAGGCAAACGCGCTTACGAAAAAAGAGATCGCCAGTAATTGCAGCACGGTCGAACTCTGGCTTGCGAATTCAGCTCCCAGCCACAGCTGCAAAATCTGCTTGGAGAAGAAGACGAAAACAGCAACGATCGGCGTCATTACATAAAGTAAATACTTTACCGTTCGCGAGGTCATGTCCGATACGACCTTTCCTTCACGGGTACCGTGATAACTGAAAACCGGAAAGAGCGCAGCGGTTATACTTGCAGGGAAAATCACCACTTTCGAGACCAATTCGAATGGCGCTGAATAAAAAGTCAACATGCCTACGGACGAAACACTGGCAATGATGAAGCGCTCTAGATAACCAAAAATCGGTCCCGCCGTGTTCGAAATTGTTACCCACCCGCCATAGGATGCGAGAGGACGTATGGCTTCTCGCGATATCGAAAACGCGGTCTTAAGCTGCGGGAAAACTCGAAGACAAAGAACAAAGTAGGCAACCGCCGCGGCAAGGCGACAAAGTACGAGGAGCAGCACAATCTCCGATACTCGTATGCCGAACGGGATCGCGAAAGCCGCCATAAGATAAAACGAAATACTCGCGGGTACCTTCACATAGTTGGAGAGGTCGAATCTCTGGGCCGCTTCCAGTACTCCGCGAAGCGCGTTGTTCACCAGCAACACGGGTAGCGAAGCGCATAAGATGAAGAGCGATGTTCTCGCCTCGCCGATCCAGGCCGTTGGCATTTTGAACAAGTGATCGACAGCAAAGGGCACGAATGTGGCGCATAGCAATGCACCGGCGAGACCCATCGCGAGTTGTAAAGCGAGCGCCGTCCAGATTAAGCCCGGAAGACGGTGAGCATGCTCGGGGTCCATATGCTGGGCCACGAACTTGGTTGTCGCCCGGCTGAGTCCCAGATCGAACATGCCGAAATAACCCAGAAGCATCCAGGCGATGGAAAGGATTCCGTATCCATTTGTGCCCAGCCCCTTAACAATGTAGGGGATAGTGGCGACGCCCGCGAGCAATGGAAGAATCTGCCCCAGCAGGTTCAACATGCTGTTTTTCGCGACTAACCCCTTCCGGGGCCGCGCTCGATTTTCTGTGTCCATATAGAGAGTTTTATGAGCCTGTGCCGCCCATCAAAATGTGCTTTGCGATTTGAGTATGTGAGTGGAAACGTTGGGGGGAAGAAGAGCACTCGCCGCGCGTAAACGACGAGTGCTTGGAAGAAATAGTAGTTAGTGGCTATCGTTCGGGCTTGCAGGATGTTCAGACATTAGTTCACTGTAGCGCTTAAGTTCGTGGGCGGCGCGATAGAAACTCCATAAGCTCCGCTATCCCAGTTCCCTGTCGCCGGCCGAGGCGCGCCAGACTTGTCCAAGTCGAGTGGATTGATATCGAGGGAAGTGAGGTTGGTGCCCAGCCCAATTGCGGCCGAGCCTGTTTGCAGGGTATAAGTGCCGCTCAGCTGCGGATTCGACGTTGTACTAGCAGCATCAAATCCGCTCGATTGCCATTTGGCATAGCTAATCTGCGTTCCCGAGCCGCCGACATTCTCAGAAGCAAAGCTGGTCCCAGCCATCTGGTAAAAGTTATTGTAGTTCGATGACGCCATGTCGTCTGTATTTGTGGCATACGTTGCCAGCAGCCCGCCGAATCCCTGCACAATGTTGTTTTCGAACTTGAAACTAGGCGCTGGAAAGCCATTTTCAGCAGCCGAATCGATGATCACGTCTGTTTGATCCAGCCCTGGCCCCACGAACGTATTATTGTAGATGTCGTGCGGTCCCGAACCCTGATAGAGCCACATCGGAGTTACGCAAACCTGCAGACCTCCGCTGTGTGTGGTATGAGAGTCAGCCGCAATCACATTATTGAATATTGTACAAATTGTGCCTTGCCCGCACGTGATGTAGGAAGTACCGCTGCCGTTTCCCAGGTTAGTGTCTAGGTAATTATTGTAGAAACTGATGGGAAATCTCGCGCTGGTATTTGTGTAAGCGATGAGACCGTCGGTGTGGTACGTGTCACTTGGAAACTGCCAGTTATCCCAGTTCGTTAGATAGTTCCCGAATATCAGCACTCCCGATACGTGCGAGTTGCCATACGCACCCAACGAGATGCTCCATCCATGATCCGCCATCGTATTATTGCTGATTGTGATGCCGCTATAGGTATAATTCTCGAGATCCGTATTTACCGCAGCATGCGCATTGTTCAGAGTGTTGTGGTTAATGACAAGGTTGGAGACAGCACCCTGGTCGATCACGATGTCATTGGCGTTCCAACCATTTGAATCTTTGGCGCCGGGGGTCGATCCGGCATTAGCATAAATGTTCTGGATCGTAAGATTTTGAACATTCACGCCGGAGACAGAAGAAATATAGACGCCCGTGCTTGCACTCGAATGGCCGAGGTTCGTGCCATTATCCGTGTTCTGAATTATTCCCGTATTTTTTCCATCAACGGTTACGTTGCTTACTCCGCTAAGGACGATGCCCCCGCCGGGAGCTCCGAACGTGCCCTTAAAGTAGGGCGCCTGCAGAATTGCTCCCTTATCGAACTGAATGGTGACTGGGCTTGCGCTGGTGCCGCTGCCCTGAACTGTCAGGCCGGTCGAGCCGGCGGCAAAGGTGAAGGTTCCGCACAGAAGCACCGTGCTGCCTGGGCCAATCTGAGCCGCTCCAGAGCCCCAGTTCGCGGCGGCATTAAACCAGGTTGGATTATGCGTATTCGCTCCGGTTGGGCAGTTGCCTGCCGGGTTGCCATCTGGGGTGATATAGACGTTGGTGGCCGAGCCGAACGCGCATCCGGCCGTCATCAGGGAAAGGAAAATGACGAGAATACACAGCTTACGAACAGGGATCATGCAAACCTCCGGGGGCGAGCGCATGCCCGCAAATAGCAGGTGCCACCATGCTCTGTCTGAGTACAAAACCGGCACAGCGTGCTTCCTACCATTCGATTCTAACAAGCCTCGGCGGTTGGTCTAGATGCCACTAGTGCATGTATCGGAGCGGTCCTGGTGCTAGCCCCGCCAGTTATTGTTTGGACCCACTGCCTAACCCACTGGTTCGGCACGTTGTTTGGTACGTCGTTTGGCGCACATTGCTTGGCGTACATTGTTTGACCCACTGCGTTTGACACCCCGCCCAGCGGGCGACACACTTCCTGCTCAATTTTTCGTGCCTAACTTTCCAGCGATTCCGCTTCTAGCGATCCCTCCAAGCAGACAAATGGAGGGGGAATCAGGCGCTTCTCACATAGGACTTGTTCTCGACCATCGACACAATTGCGCCGACGATCGCCTCAAGCGTCGGGTTGCCTTGCTTCTCGGAGCGCCGGCTTAACTTCTCCCGGAATACAGGCTTGATCTTTGTCCTAACATCTTCCACGGATTCGATCAAAACCAGCCGTCCCTCATCCGCCAGATAGCGGTCGACTCCTCCAATTTTTCCGCGGAAAATACTATAGACAGGGACCCCCATGGCAGCCGCCTCGCGGTTCATCGTGCCTCCACCGCTGATGACCAGGTCCGCATGCCAGATGAAGTTGAGCCCATCTTCTACGTGACTGGGAATAACAATTCGGCCGGCGGCAATCTCAGCGTTCCAAACCTCGCGAAGCTCGGCTTCCTGCCGTTTGTTTCTCGGCAGCAGCACAATGGTCGTATCTTTATCCGCGGAGAATCTTTTCAGCGTCTCGTCGAGTAAAGCCTCGCTCTCCGGATTGTGATAGTGCGCTTCCGAGGCCGGCGGACGGACAAGGATTGCCAGCGACTCCTGCGAAATTCCCAGCCGCTTACGTAAGCCTAGCTCCGGCCGGAAGCTGGGCACGTAGACATCCTCCTTGATACCGGGATACTTCGCGATGCGGGCGCCTTCAAAGCCCAGCCGGTCGTCCGGAACCACGCTCGGAACCATCACCCAGTCGGGCCGCAACAGCGGTATTCCGGATGTGAACTCATAGTCCGTAAGCGCCAAAGCTGGAATTCCTAACGCCTTCGCCGTAATCAGCAGGCCGCGCGATCCGTGGCAAACCGCCAAATCCGGACGTTCCCGGCGCACCAGGGCGATTAACTTCATCGCCCGCCCAATCGTTCCCGCAGCCTTAAGGATCTTGTGTTTTCCGTGGTGGCCGCCGATGACCGTGGCTTCCACGCCATAAAATTCCAGAAGATCTCTTACCTGGTAGGCATCGCGAGCCGTCACCAGCAGCTCATACCCGCGCCCGCGCAGTTCTTCGATGATGGGACGGAAAAACGGCACATGCGGCGAGTTGTCGAGATCGATCCAGATTTTACCTCTCGGCCCGGGCCGCACCGTTCTTATATCCGGGGGAGCGATTGCTTCGGTTGTTGCCATCTCAGTAACTCCATCTGGCCTTGTGGAAGGCCACGGAACCCTTCGTGCATTCAAACCCCGACAGCTTCCCCTTGCTTCACTTCGCCGTCGTCAGCACGCTCGGCGAAAATCGAGCCATCTCCTGCACCACGCTTGCCTGCTGCGCCGCCGTAAGATGGGGAAACATGGGCAGCGAAATAATCTCAGCCGCCACTTTCTCGGTGACGGGAAAATCGCCCGTTTTGTAGCCGAGCGGTTCATACGCACGCTGCCGATGCAGCGGCACCGGATAATGAATGCCCGTGCCAATGCCCGCCTTCGCCAAATGCGCCATCATTCCCTCGCGGTCCTGCGCGCGCACCACATAAAGGTGATAGACCGCGCGCGACCATGACGGCTCAAACGGCGCCTGCAAGCCCCCATCGGAAGCGGCAAACAGCCGCTTATATTCGTCCGCCCGTTCCCGGCGCTTTGTGTTCCAGGCGGCAAGATGCTTCAGCTTTACGCTCAAAATGCCGGTCTGAATTGCATCCAGCCGCCCGTTATATCCTTCGATATCGTGGTAATACTTCTTGGCCTGCCCATGATCCCGGAGCATCTTCACCGCATCCGCCAGCTGGCTATCGTTGGTCGTAACCGCGCCGCCTTCGCCGCAGGCACCCAGGTTTTTCCCCGGGTAAAAACTGAACGCGCCCGCTTTTCCCATCGATCCGGCCCGGCACCACCGGTTCAATTTGCGTGAAAAGTACTCAGCGCCATGCGCCTGGCATGCATCTTCAATCACCGTCAGCCGGTACTGCTCCCCCAGTTCAAGAATCGAATCCATGTCCGCCATCTGCCCATACAGATGCACCGGCACAATCGCGGTCAGCCGCCGTCCGCTGCGTTTGCTGATCACATGTCCATCTTCTGACACCGTGCAGCCCTTCTCCAGATACTCGCGCAGCTTGTTCACATCCATGTTGTACGTGCGCTCGTCGATATCGATAAACTCCGGCAACGCTCCCGCCTGCGATATCGCTTCCGTGGTCGCGATAAACGTATTGGGAACCGTAACCACCACGTCGCCCGTCTTCACTCCCGCTGCCATCAGCGCGAAGCGCAGCGCATCGGTTCCGCTGTTGACGGCAACCGAGCGGCTCGTCTGGCAAAAGCTGGCAAACTCCTTTTCGAAATCCTCCACCATCGGGCCGCCGATAAAGCCCGCCGAGCGGATTACTTTCTGAAATACCGCGGTCAGCTCCGCTTCCAGCTCAACGTGCGGCGTGACCAGATCCAGGAAAGGAATTTTCTGCGAATTACTCACTGACTTACCCCCATTTCAATTTTACGGATAACCCGAGCCGGATTCCCTGCCACAATCGTGTTGGCCGGTACGTCTTTGGTAACCACCGCGCCCGCACCTATGATTGCGTTTTCGCCAATCGTCAGGGTAGCGAGAATCGTCGCTCCCGATCCGATCGACGCTCCCTTCTTCACCAGCGTCCGCTCCACCTTCCAGTCGGCTTCGGTCTGCAGTCCGCCCTGAGCGGTCGTCGCCCGTGGATACAGATCGTTGATAAACATCACTCCGTGGCCGATAAAAACATTGTCCTCGATCGTCACGCCCTCGCAGATAAAGGTGTGGCTCGATATCTTGCAGCACCGCCCCACGGTCGCGTTCTTCTGGATTTCCACAAAGGCTCCGATTTTCGTCTCGTCGCCGATCTCACAACCATAAAGATTGATGAACTTCGAGAGTTTCACACCTGCTCCAAGTTTCACGTCGGGAGCAATGCAGAGATACTGATCCATAATTGGCTTTTCCTCAGTGGAAGTCGATAGCATTAAAGTAGGGAGTCGTTCGTAGTCAGCGCCTTACCAGCAGCTTGTTTCAGAGTGGTTCGGTGCTGTGACTAAAGCCCCATTCAGAGCAATCTCGGTTTTAGCCGCGCTCTACGATGGTCTCGGCCGGGTTATTGCCGCAATTTCTGGGTACTGACTACCGCCATGGAATCGGTCTTTTCGTTTGCTTGGACATTTACGTTCCCATTCACTTTTCCGTGCCCATTTCCCTTACCCGCCGCGCCGCTCTTCTGCTCCGCGCCTTTTTTCCCCGCGCCGTTCTCGTCAAACTGTTCGGCCTCGGTCGATCCTTTCAACGCCAGCGTCGATCCCATTCCGCCCACAATCGTCTGCTGTACGGCATCGAAATATCCCGTGCCAGCGAATCGCTGGTGCTTCACCGCTTCATATCCGAAATCGCGCTCTCGGCCAAACTCCTTCTCCTGCAGACGCGAATAGGCGGCCATCCCGCCTTCTTTGTACGCCCGCGCCAGATCGAACATCGAAAGATTCAGTGCGTGGAATCCCGCCAGCGTCACAAACTGGAAGCGGTATCCCATGGCGCCCAGCTCGCGCTGGAATTTCCCAAGCGCAAGTTCGTCAAGATGCTTTCTCCAGTTGAATGACGGCGAGCAGTTATAGGCCAGCATCTTGCCGGGATAGCGCGCCAGCACCGCCTCGGCAAATTCGCGCGCATCGTTGAGATCGGGCGTCGAAGTCTCGCACCAGATCAAGTCCGCAAACGGAGCGTAGGCCAGCGCGCGCGCAATGGCCGTTTCCACGCCCTTGCGAATGACAAACAATCCTTCGTCCGTCCGTTCCCCGGTCATGAATTCGTGGTCGTAAGGGTCGGCATCGCTGGTCAGCAGGCTGGCGCTTTCGGCATCCGTCCGCGCCATGATCAGCGTCGGCACTTCCATCACATCGGCCGCCAGCCGTGCTGCCACCAGCCGCTGCACTGCTTCTTTTGTCGGAACCAGTACTTTCCCGCCAAGGTGACCGCACTTCTTCGCGGATGACGATTGATCTTCAAAATGCACGCAGGCCACGCCCGCCTCGATCATCGCCTTCATCAGCTCAAACGAGTTCAGCGCGCCGCCAAACCCAGTGTCCCCGTCAGCCACCAGTGGCGCAAACCAGTGCACATCGTCCTTTCCCTGCTCATGCGCAATCTGATCGGCGCGCACCAGAGCCTGATTCAGCCGCGCGGCTAGCTTCGGCACCGAATCAGAGGGATACAGATTCAAATCCGGATACATCGTGCCTGCTTCGTTCGCATCCGCCGCCGCCTGCCAGCCGCTCACATAAATGGCCTTGAGCCCGGCTTTCACCTGCTGGACGGCCTGATTGCCAGTCATCGCGCCGAGCGCCGGCACATAGCTCTCCGTGTGCAGCAGGTTCCACAACCGCTCCGCGCCAAGGCGGGCCAGCGTGTGCTCGATGTGAACCGACCCTTGCAGCCGGCGCACATCGCCCGCCTCGTACGGACGGACCACTCCGCGCCACCGCGCATCCGATGTCCACTGTTTTTTCAAATCTTGCATTTTCAGATCGGAGGCTTGTTTTTTAAGATCGACCGTTTCGCCTGTCGTTTCCATTCCACTTCTCATCGACTTCTCCACGGGGGAGTGGTTGTGCGCCGCGAGCGCGCTCGTTTAACGCGTTAGTTTGTCCGGTTGGCTTTCTGGCGTTGCCAGGCTGCCCGTTGCTGTTGTGCCCTGTCCTGGGCTGCCTGCAGATTTCTTTGCGCGCCGCCGCCCAGCTTCTTGGCAAGCGAGCGCACCGTTGCGTAATCGAAAAGATCGACCACCTGGATTTCCGAATTGACCGCTTTCTGCAATTCGGCGTGTACTTCGAGCAGCGAGAGCGAATCGCCGCCAATATCGAAGAAGTTGACCTCCGGCCCCACTTCGCTCAGACCGAGAACCTTCGCCCATACCGCCGCGATCTTTCTTTCGAGCCCCAATGCTTCTTCGCCCGACCCTTCATTCCCCGATCCTTCGCTCCCAGACCCGTCCAACTCCGATTTCGTGGCTGCGGCGCCCTCGGCCACGGGCGCTCGCCCCGCATCTGGCGCAGGCAGCGCATCCCGGTCGAGCTTTCCATTGGGCGAAAGCGGAAGCGCTTCGAGAGAGACCAGCGCGTTCGGCAGCATGTAGGCCGGAAGTTTCTCTTGCAGATAAGCGCGCAGTTCCGCAGCCGAGTAACTTCCATTTTGCGGAACCACATATGCCACCAGCTTCTTCTGCCCGGAACCGTCGTGGCGCGCGACGACCACCGCGCTCTTGATTTTCGGATGCTCCGCCAGCGTCGCTTCAATCTCGCCCGGCTCGATCCGGTAGCCGCTGATCTTGATTTGCTGATCGATCCTTCCGCGAAATTCAATCGTGCCATCAGCCCGATAGCAGGCCAGATCGCCTGTCCGGTAAAGCTTTCCGCTTGGATCGCCACCGAACGGGTTTGCCACAAAGCGCTCGGCCGTCAGCTCCGGCTGATTCAGGTATCCGCGCGCCACGCCGTCTCCGCCGACAAACAGCTCGCCTTCTTCGCCGACCGCGACCGGGGTTCCATCGGAATTAAGTATGTACACCTGCGTATTGGCAATCGGATGCCCGATTGGAATCGATGTGCCCTCCGCATCTTCTGCCGTAATCGTGTGGCAGCAGGTAAATGTTGTCCCCTCGGTCGGACCATAACCGTTTACTAGTCGCGTATTCGGCAGATCTTTCAGCGCCCGCTTCACATGGCTGACCGATAGCGCGTCGCCGCCGGCGAGCAACTGGCGCAGAGGCTTGAGATCGTCCGGCCGCTGCTCGACCATCAGGTTGAAGAGCCCGGCGGTCAGCCACGCCGTGGTCACGCCATGCCTGCGAATTGTCGCTCCAATTTCTTCGAGCGACTTCGTATCGGGCGAGGCCACCGCCACGCATCCCCCGTTCAGAAGCGCTCCCCAAATCTCCAGCGTCGAAGCGTCAAACGATACCGGGGAAAATTGCAGAAACACGTCCTGTTCCGTGAATTCGATGTACTCCGTATTTTTTACCAGCCGCACCACCGCACGATGCGGCACCATCACACCCTTTGGCCGCCCAGTCGATCCCGACGTATACATGACATACGCAAGGCTCTCCGGCTTCGTAAGATTCGCTGGATTTTCGTTGCTGTGCCGATCAAGGCTGTGCGAACTGACGTTATGCGGATTAGTGCTGTGCCGATCAACGTTCTGCTCCTTCAGGTCATTCGGTTCGCCATCGATTGTCAGCGTCCGCGCCGGCAGCCAGCTCTGTCCCGCTAGCCGCTCCAAGACCTTCTTTTGCGCGATCAGCACTGGCGCCTTTGTGTCTGACGCCATGAACGCCAGCCTTTCGGCCGGATAATTCATATCCAGCGGCACAAACGCGCCACCGGCTTTCAGGATTCCCACTAGCGCGATCACCATTTCGAGCGAGCGCTCGATCATGGTCCCTACCATCGTTTCCGGCCCCACACCCAGGTTCCGCAAGCGATGAGCTAACTGGTTGGCGCGCTCGTTCAATTCGCGGTAAGTCAGCGTTCGATCTTCGAAGCGCACCGCGATAGCTTCGGGACGCCGCGCAGCTTCCTGCTCGAACACCTGGTGCACGCAAAGATGACGCGGGTAATCGGTGGCCGTGTTATTCCACTCGGCCATCGTCCCGCTCCCGATGCTTTCGCTCCCGATTGTCCCGCTCACGATGTTTCCGCCCACAATTGTTGAATTCATTTGGATTGCAATGTAGTCAGGTAAGGCGAAGTAAGAAGAATCTCTTTTTCTCCGAACAGCCGCTCGGCAATGATTCCCTTTTGCGCGCAGGCCGCCAGCAACTTGTCCGACTGCACAATCGGATGCGACTCCGGCGTATATTTCACACTCATCACATAGTTCAGCCAGGGCTCCTGCCCCATCGCGTAGACGTAGAGTTCGCGGCAGTGAAAACGCTCCACGATGTCGTTGGCACGCTCGTAATTCGATCCCGCCAGCCGCCGCGAATGGTCCTTCGCCCGCTCCATCTTTTCCGTCAGCAGCGGTCCATAAAGCCACGACATGGGCGCGCCCGCGCATTCCATGCCCAGAAAAACCACATCCACATCGCCGATTTCACGATGAACGTGCCGGTACATCTCCGGGCTGATGTTGCAGGAATCGGCGGCAAACAAAAGCGAATGCCCGTTCACGCGAACCAGATACGCAAGCTTCGTCCTGATATCGAGATCGCCATGCTCGCCCAGAAATGGCAGCGTGGTCAGATGAAGCGGACCAAATTCCGCATCTTCCATCTCCTCCAGCTCCACCACGTTCCTGAATCCGCACTGCTCCAGAATCAGCTTCATCGAGGGATCCTGCAGCGAGCCGCTGGCGTTCCTGGGCACCACGATGGTGCCAATCTTCGAGCGCAGCTGCAGCAGGGTTTCAAACAGCAGATGATCCTGATGGTTGTGCGTGATCAGCACGCAATCGATCTTCTCGGGCAGATCCTCATAGGTGTAGCGCGAGATATTGTTTTCGTAGGTGTAGCTGAGCACCGGATCGGTAAGAATGCTCGCGCCGCCCGCCTCCACCAGAATGCAGGCATGGCCAAAGTAGCGCCAGCGCGCGCCAGAGCCATCATAGGTCTCATACTTACGCGCGGGTTGCTCTCCCAGAAACGTCCGGAATATATTGCCTTGCTCATGACTTAAGCCTAGGCGCTCCTGAATCGCGGAAAACTTATCCGGATTCGTCTTCAGTTGGAAGAGGTAATCCAGTTCCTCGCTGGCAAACGGAATCGGGAGGTGAACTTTGCCCTCTTCCTCGAAGCGCGGCGTGCTCAGAACAAACGGCCGTTCGTCCTGGCTGATTAGCGATAGCATCACGCTTTGCAACTTATCGTTGTAGTAATTGCTCTTATAGAGAAGCCGCTCAAAAATCCGGAATGACGGGTTGTTATGCAGGTCATACACCAGTTCGACGTATCCCTTCAACGGCTCCGGCACCATCGCATATAACGATTCGAGCGAGTATCCCTTCGCATTCGCCCGCAACATTTCGTCCAGATCGCCTATTGCGCGCGAAAGCTCCGCTAGCGGACTTTTTCGTGTCTCCTCTGCCATCCGTTCCACGGCGCCAATCTGCTCCGCCGGCAAATCCATGAACGGACCACCCAGCAGCTGCGGATTCTTCACCGCCGCGGCATGCGCCGCCGGCGATTGAATAAACGAATCCATGATTCGCAGATGGCGTTCCGTCTCATTACGCGCCGCCGTCTGTGGCGGAATCAGATGCGACCACGCATACCAGTGGTGCACCAGCGGTTCCACGACCACGTTCGGAAGTAAATAAAGTTCGTCAGACATAGTTGAACTAGAACTTCGAATTCCTGCACGACGGGAAGGGCACGAGTTCTACTCGTGCCGTCACTGCCGCGGAATCTGCGGCTTCCAGCCGCTGGGGAATGATGCGCCGGGAAAACACTTTTCCACCACAGAGTTAGACGTAGACCAGTTCGCCGCGCTTGGCCAGCGAGGCGTTGGCCGCCTCGAGCATCCGCACCACTTTCAGCCCGGCGCAGCCGTCGTTGAACGGTTTCTGATTTTTCAGAATGCACTCCACGAAATACTGAAGTTCCAGGTGCAGAGCTTCCACCTGCTCCACCTGCGGAGCCCACATATCGCCCGACCGGTAACTCACCAGCAGGTTGTACACACCTTCCTGACTCTTGACGTCGACGCCCTTGTCGTAAATTTTGAGCTTCTCATCGGCTTCCAGATCGTTCCATACCAGCATTTTCTTTTCACCGCCAATTAGCGTCGTCCGCACTTTCACCGGAGAGATCCAGTTCACATTGACGTGCGCGATCATTTTGTCGGGAAAATATGCGGTGATAAAAGCAATGTCCTCGTGCCCGTTAAGATGCGACTGGCCGGTGGCCGAAATCGCCTCCGCGTCCTTGTGCAGCAGATGATTCATGATCGACAAATCGTGCGGCGCGAGATCCCAGATCACGTTGCAGTCGTGCTGAAACAATCCCAGATTCACACGCGTGGAATCGTAGTAATAAAGTTTCCCGAGCGTTCCTTCCGCCAGCAGCTTCCGTATCCTCCGCACCGCCCCTGTAAACAGGAAGGTGTGGTCCACCATGATCTTCAGGTTTTTTTGTTCCGCCAGGTTGATCAGTTCCTCGGCCTGCGCCGCATTGCTGGTAAACGGCTTCTCCACAAACACGTGCTTGCCGTTTTCGAGTGCGGCTTTTGCCAGTTCGTAGTGCGTCCACACCGGTGTGATGACCGCGATCGCATCCACATCCGGCGAGGCTACGATCTCGCGGTGATCGCTGTAGACCGGAATCCCCGGGTTTGCCGACTCAATCCGCTTGCGCGCTCCCGGACTCTGGTCGCACACTCCCACGACCTGGCAGCCTTCAAGCGACTTCAGATTTCTGACAATGTTTGGCCCCCAATACCCGTAGCCAATCACTCCAAACTTCAGCATAGGATTTTGTCCTTAATGAAGAGCCAGCGCTCGCGGGGGATCGAAGGGCTCAGTAGCAATGCTATGGAATTTGTAAAACGGGGAATAAATTGGCGGACGAGAAATCTCAGCAGGCGCCATCTCCGCCGATGACCGCCTTCGGCGTCTGCAACAGGATCTTCAAATCGAGCAGTGGAGAGCACTCGCGCGCATAACGCAGGTCGAGTCTCACCATATCGTCGAACTCCACCCGGCTGCGGCCGTACACCTGCCACAAGCCTGTGATTCCGGGCTTGGCTTCGAGCAGCCGCCGGCGATGCCAGGTGGCGTAGGCTTCCACTTCATAAGGAACGGGCGGACGCGGTCCCACCAGCGACATTTCTCCGCGCAGCACATTGATCAGCTGCGGCAGCTCATCCAGGCTGGAACGCCGCAGGAACCTTCCCACGCGCGTGATCCGCGGATCGTTGGTCAGCTTGAATACTCCGGCCCCATCTCCATTTGCCGCCTTCTTTTCGGCGCAACCTTCGATCAGCCTGCGGACATATTCCCGGTGCTCGCTCGAATCGTTATTGATGTACATGGAGCGGAATTTCAGGAATGTAAACGGCGTACCGTGCTCCCCTATTCGCTTCTGCCGGAATAAAATCGGTCCGCGCGAGGTCAGTTTGATCGCCGCCGCAATCGTCAGGAACACCGGCGATAAAATCGCCAGCAGCGATAAGCTGCCCAAAATATCCGTCGCCCGCTTCATGAGCCGGTCAAAACGATTTGTCCGGTCGCGTTTCTCAAGATCGGGGTACAAGGTCGGATTGCTCGGACGGTCCGGGTCTTCGACATCCCAATCGTCCGGGAAAACGTGGAATGAGAACTTGATGCGGTTGAATTGTTCCGCGTCCAGCTTCTCCCGCAGCACCGCTCCCAATCGCGCCAGAATTGTGCTCAGCACCAGATTGTTGTCCAGCACAATTTCCGTGAACATCACCCCGATCACGGAATTTTCCTTGTACCAGCCGGTGGCATCGGTCTCCCGCGTTGCCGCCTGCAATGCTGAAATCAAATCGAGCAGCAGCCGCGTCCGCTTGTCGCCCCACCCATTCAAACCCTCATTCGCATTCGCCTCCACCAGCAACAGGACAAAGGGCCGCTGCGAGCGCTCGCTGCGCTTGCGCTCGAGCGAGATCAGACGATGAAACGTCTCCTCGTTCAGCACGTCGGCGATGTCCGCGGGTCCGCGCGTTTGACGGACTCGAATAGCGCTCAGGATCGATTCTCTGGGACGGGTTGCCACTTCGTACTCCTTTACGAGCCACCCTGTAAATAGGAGTGTCTCTACTGCACTATCGTCAAAAGGGGGAAGTCACAACTCCTGGCGGGGGGACCAGGGTTTTTTAGCCAAAACCCGCGTCACCGGCCGTCGCCTCAAATCGGTTTCATAACCGACGGGGCCGGGTTCTTGGGATTATACCCTATTGCAAAGCTGAAACTTACAAGGAATTGCCATTTTTCTTATCTGATCCCTATCCGGGACTTTGGTGCTGTTTCACTTCTTTTTCCTACTTCCCAGCCTTCCGGGAAGCTTCCGCACCGGCCTGGCTATAGCGCGAATAGTAGTCTTTGTGCTCGGTCGATGTGCAGCTGTTCACCACCACCCCTAGCAAGCTCGTTTTCTCGAAAGACCGTATCGCCTTCTCGACTGTCCTCTTCTCGGTTACGCCTTCGCGAATCACCATCAGCACGCCGTCCGCATGCGTCATCCAAAACGAGGTGTCCGCCACCGGCAGCACGGGAGGCGTATCGATAATGATCCAATCGAAAAACGATCCCAGCTGATTCAGCACTTCCTGAAGCCGCCCAGCCTGCATCAGCTCCAGCGGGTTATCCGGAGGCCGGCCAGCGGGCAGGAACCACAATCCCGAATCCGCGATCTTGTATACCGAATCGAGCAAACGCCGCTCGCCCGTCAGACACTCGCTCAGGCCCGGCAACGACCGCTCCAACCCAAAACGCTCTGCCAGCGCCGGACGCCGCAGATCGCCGTCCAGCAGGACCGTCTTCAGCACCTTGCTGCGCGCCTGATTGAGCGCCAAATTGGCGGCGACCAGACTTTTGCCCTCTTGCGGCGCCGTGCCCGTCACCACCACGCGCTTAAGTTTTCGCTTCTCTCGAAGCTGACGCAGCTTCAGGCCCAGCACGCGAAACTGTTCCGCCGCCACGCTTCCCTGGTCAGTCATGCAGATCAGCCGCGAGTCGTAGGCCAGATTCGCCTTCATCAGCGGAGCCTCGGCAAAGCTTTCAATTCGCGCTCCTTCCGCTTTCTCCGTCTCAGCCGCCGGGACCGAAATCAGCTGCGGCGCCGGGGGCGCATGCTCGGAAATGTAGCCCGAGATCCCCTCCGAACTTCGCTCGCCGGTCCGAACCGGGGCGCGGTCGAAAGTCCTGTCCGGGCTACGCTCAGACGTTTGCGCCGCCAGTTCCATGGCGCGCTCGACGATCCGCTCCGGCGGACGCTCCGGAGTCCGCGCCGCCCTCGCCTCGGCCGCCGTCTGTTCCACCTGTTCGATCTCCTGCAACAAATCGGCGACCGACTCCGCCGGAACCGGCGCGGTTCCACCCGTCCGTTCCGCTTCCGCCCGCTGTAGAGCTTCGAATATATTGCTCATATCCTGGAGTCCGTCTCTTACTGCAATCGTCTCTTCGGGTCCGCCGTTCCATGCACCCGGTCGCGCACTTCAAGTAGCATCTTTACCGCCCGCAGCAGATTGTCTTCTTCGGCAACCGCCGGCGCGCTCCCGTTATTCTTTTCCCCGTTCTTGTCGCTATTCTTTTCGTCGCCCGCCCGCGCTACCACATCCAACCGCAAGTCACGGGCCACTCCGTTGATGATATCTGCCCGAACTTTGGCTTGCTGCTTCGCGTACCCCGCCAGCAGCGCATTCTGGCAGATGGTGTTGATCAGCCGCGGAATCCCTTTTGAATGCTGATAGACAGCCGCGATCGCCCCTTCGTCGAAAATCGGACCCCCGCCATTCGCGCCCGCAATCGAAAGCCGCCGCCGCATGTAGTCGCCAGTTTCGGCCTGATTCAGGCAGTCCAGATGGCAGCGCAGAGCGACTCGTTGCTTGAGCTGCCGCAGCTCGTAGGAATCGAGCTTATGGTCGAGTTCCGGCTGCCCCGCCAGCACAATCTGCAGCAGCTTCTGCTGCGATGTTTCAAGGTTGCTTAGCAGCCGTATCTCTTCGAGCACTTCGGCCGACAGATGATGCGCCTCATCCACCACCAGCAACGTGGTCAATCCCTGCTGATATCTCTGCAGCAGAAACTGGTTCAGCGTATGGATCAGCTCGTCTTTGGCTTTGCCCGCGGTCGCCAGCCCAAAATCGCCGGCAATGTAGCGCATGAATTCGAGCGGCGAAAGGCTGGGATTGAAGATCAGCGCGAATGCCGTATCCCGGCGCTGCAGCAGCCCGAGCAGCGAGCGCAGCAGCAGAGTCTTGCCCGTGCCCACCTCGCCGGTCAGAACCACGAATCCGCGGTGCGCCGTCACGCCATAATAGAGCGTCGCCAGCGCCTCATTGTGCCGCGTCGTTGGAAACAGAAACGACGGGTCGGGCGTGATTTCAAATGGATCTTTTTGCAGCTTGTAGAACGCTTTGTACATAATTTCGCCCTGCCGCCCTCATCCGTACAGATAGGTTACTGCCGTCCCTATCAGAATACATACAGCCATTCCGAACGCCACCGCGCCCGCCGTCCAGTCCTGCCGCCGGTTCGACCACTCCTCCGCCAGCGTCTCAATCGGAGGAATTTCCGCGATCACTTCGAACGGCACTAGATTCTTCACTTCGCGCTCGCTGAAAATCTTGCCGCTCAGCTTCTCTCTTGCAAGAGCCGTTCCTGCGCCAAGGACCAGTCCCACCGCCAGGCCCGCTCCCAGAAACACCAGCCGCTTCGGTTTTGATGGTTTCACGGGAAGATTCGGCGGATCGAGCATCCGGAAATGTTCGCCCTGCTCCGTCTTTTCCAGATCCGTCGCTTCTTTCGATTCGTTCCTTTTCTTCAGCAACGTCTCGTAATCAAGCTTCGATTGGTCATAGTCGCGAGTGATGTCGGCAAACTGCTGCTCCATCACCGGAGCCATGTTCAGCCGCGCCTGATACTGATTAATCTTCCCCTGCAACTCCTTCATCTCCTGTTGCCGGTTCTCAATTTCCAGTTGATTGGCTTTGAGCTGGCTTTCCAGCTCCAGCATGGCCGTGCTCTTGAGGCCGGGCTGCGACGGAGCAGCCGGTTCCGCGCTCGCACTCGCTTCCCCGCTATTCATGTTGGCAATGATCCGCGCCCGCGTCTTCTCCACCCGCGCAATCTGTTCTTTGGTCTTACGCACATCTGGATGCTTTTCCGTATAGTGCGCCAGCAAATCCGTCAGTTGCGCTTTCAGCTGATCGAGTTGCTTGTCGATGACATCCAACTCTGAAGCTCCGCCGTCCGCCCCCGTCGCCGTTTTCGCCCCGCGTTCGAGCGCGCGATATTGATTCAGCAGCGACTCGAGATACGTCTGCTGTTGCTTGGCGCGATTCAGAGAATCCTCGTCTCCCTGCATCTGGTTCTGCAAGCCCGAGAGGATCTGAAGATTGCTCTGCGTCTGAGTCGGTAGCTCTCCCGGATGGTGATCCTTGAAATCGCGCACCTTGGCTTCCTGCTTCGCCAGGTCTTGCCGAGCCTGATCCAGCTGATCTTCCAGGAAATACGTTGTATCCTCGGAACGCTTTTGCCGCTGCGCTACATTCTCGCTGATAAAAAGCTCCGCCAGCTCTCGCGTGGTCGCCTGTGCCATCGCCGGATCGCGGCTGTCGTAGTAAATATTAAACGCCGAAAGTTTCCCCTCGTCCCCGCGCACCAGTTCGATCTCGATGTCCTTCCGCATCCTGTCGACCAGATCGTCGTCGCTCATGTGCTTCCGGTCTTTGGCGTAGAGACCGAGCGTGTCGATAATGTGCACCAGGCGCGTGCGGCTCATGATCTGCTGGGTGATGCTATCCAGCTGCTGCTGAATGTCGGCGCCGATATTCGAAACCACGTACTTCTCCGGCACCGAGGGCTGCTCAACCAGAATCAGCGTTCCCGACCGGTAAGTCGATGGGATCAGCCAGCTCGCTCCCCACACCACCGCCCACCCCAAAAAGAACGGCACAAGAAATGACCACCGTCTCCGGCGGAGGATTCCCTTGATCTCGTTAAGATCGATCAAACTGCCGGATTGTTCTTCTAATTCTTCGTCCATATCTACATTCCCAGAGGTTTCGACCACTGATAGGAAAGCATCGCGATAAAGCGATTCCGCGAGATGTCGCCTACGCCGTCTTGCTGCTGGAAATCGTGCGTATAACCCAGCCTCAGTCCCAGCTTTTTGCCTACGTTGCGTTCAAGGGCCGCTCCCGCAGAAGTCAGATTGAGAGCATTCAGATTCGTCGATGTCGCTCCGCTTGAAGACGACACAATCGTCGCCGGCAACAAAGGAGCGTTCGTTCCATAGCCTCCCGTTGCCGTCACCGACCAGCCCGGCGCCACTTCGCGCCGGAAGCTGCCATACGCGTTCCCCAGCTGCACCGCGCCCAGTACTCCTCCGCCATCGCTAACGCTTCGCGAATATCCGGCCAGCAGGCTCGTTTTCCCATTCCGCCAGCCCGCTTCGATTCCGCCGGTCGGCGACCATGAGGTCGATTCCGAAAACAGCGTTGTTCCCGGCGTCGCGCCCGCCACCAGCGCCTGATTATCCGCGTACTGCGCGCCACCAAAAAAACTCAGGCTAAACCGGTTGCCGGCGTTAAGCGTGTTCACCG
Source organism: Terriglobales bacterium (assembly GCA_049589875.1). Classification (GTDB taxonomy): domain Bacteria; phylum Acidobacteriota; class Terriglobia; order Terriglobales; family Acidobacteriaceae; genus Acidiflorens. The sequence goes on along the minus strand of JBAWBR010000091.1, from coordinate 203,966 downwards.
CCAAAAAACTATGAACCCGCGACTCTCCATCGGGATTAAACGTGATGCGCTCGAACCGGTAGCTCACTCCCGCCCAGTCTCCGCGAAAAATCTTGTGCAGCCAGAATCCCCCGCCGGTCGACGATTGTGTATCGGATAACGCAGCATCGGTTTGCGTCGTCTGCGCGGTCGTTAGCGCCGCCGGGACGTTGGCAAAACTCAAATCGTAGTAGGACCCGCTCGCCCCCACCAGGTCGTTCAGCGCAAAATGGTAGTTGGTCTCTACCGTCGTCAGCGTCGCACGCTGCGTCGAGAGCGGCGTCAGCACGCTCATGTTCGGTCCACCCGCGCCGGTCGTTTGCCCGGCAATCGCTGCGTCGAACATTCCGGTGGTCAGCGAAAAGTTTTCCGCCACGCGAAGATTCACATGCGGACTCAGCCGGAAAAGCGAATCGAAGTTTACGTTGTGCGAACCCTCATCCTGGTTGGTCAGCTTCTGGTTTACAGTTAGGCCCCCGGCATACCCCAGGCTCCACCGCATACGCGAATAAGACTCATCGATCCTTATGTTGCCGTAGACCGATTCGTTCGTGTCGCTCTCCGGATGGGGATAAGTCAATCCCCCCGAGTTAGGAATGGTGCCGCTCGGCATGAGCAATGGATTGTCATCGTAGGCCGCGCCCACGTTCACTCCTCCGCGCAGGTAATTCGAGCGCTCAAGCTCAGCCGGAAAGGCCAGCGACATTCCGCGCCCGCCGAGCAAGGACGGGATTTGCGGCAGCTCAAGCGCCGTGTCCGTTCCGCCGCCTTCGAGCCCGGCAAAGCCCGTGAGCGCCGCCGCCGGAGCTGCTCCCGAGTCTCCCTGAGACGTTCCCTGCTCCGCGCCATTCGAACTTTGCGAAGACTGCGTTCCACTCGCCGCCGCCGGCGCGCTCTGAGCTGGACTGCTTTGATTCGGCGCGCTCTGCGTCGTCTGCCCGCCCGGATTCTGCGAGCTCTGACTTTGCGTCTGCGCCATCGCATCCCGCGCGAATGCCTGCTGCGCCGGTGCAATCAGCTGCGCGGCTATCAGCGCACAACCCAGAATGAGACTGGTTCGAATGCCCAAGTTCGCCCTTGTCATTGTCATTGCCATTGCCATTACGGGACCACCACCGTATCGCGCGGTTGCAAATGAATGTTCTGCTCCGGATTCTTGCCTTGAATCACATCTTTATAGTTGAACGGGAGCCGCTGCTCCTTGCCACTATCGCCCGGACGCAAAACATAAATGGATTTCCGCTTGGCAAAATCCTTGAATCCGCCCGCCATCGCTATCGCATCCAGCACGGTCGTCGATCCCGTCAACAGATACGATCCCGGCCGCGCCACCATCCCCAGAATATTGATCTTCCGGCTCTTGCTATCCTGCACGATCACCGTAACTTCCGGCTCGGAAATATAGCTTTCCAGCTTTTTCGTGATCTCCTGCTCCAGTTGCAGCGGAGTTTCTCCGCCCGCCGTCAATTCGCCCACCAGCGGCAGCGAAATCTTCCCATCCGACCGCACCGGCACCGTACGCGAAATTTCCGGCTCTTTCCACACGTTGATCGCGAGCAGGTCGTCGGTCCCGATGATGTAGGTACTATCCGAATGAACCCCGCGTGCCCCCTGATCTTGTCCTTCGGGTTGCGCCGGCTTTTCCGCGCCTGCATTCGGAGCGGGCGTCCCATTCGCGGCCTGAGGCGCTGCCTCCGTTTGCGCGAAGCCGATTGCGGCAAACGCGACAAGCATGGTTAATAACAATCCGCTCCTGAACATCCTTCTCCAAAGGAACATCTGCACCGCCTCCCGGACTTCGCTTTTGTTGTTTGAGGCCTGCATTTTACTTCGCTTCTTCCAGATTGTTCGTACCCAAAATTGGCGACAACGTGTCGCCCCTCGGAGCCAGATGGTACTCCTGTATCTTATAAAGGAGCGCACGATAACTTACATTCAACAACCGCGCCGCCGCCTTCCGGTTCCAGTGCGTCTGCTCCAGCGCCTCCGCGATAGCCGTGCGTTCCGCTTCGCCCTTCGCATTCCGGACCAGCGATTTCAATGACGGCGATTTCAGCGATGACCGCTCTTCTCCCGCGTGCCCGTTGCCCGGCAGCCCATCGTGCTGCTTGCCATTTCCGCCATTACCATTCTTGGTTCCCACTCCGTACGCCGGACTCTCCTGCAGCTCGCGCACGGCCGCACTCTCGTCCGCCTGCGCCAGATAGCGCTTGGCAAAATTCTCCAGCTCCCGCAAATTCCCCGGCCACGAATAGCGCTGGCAAACGTCCAACAGAGTCGATGAAAGCCGCGGCGCTGGCACTCCATACCGCCGCGTCAGCCGGTTCATCATATGGCCTAGAAGCAGCGAAATCTCTTCCCGCCGTTCGCGCAGCGGCGGAACTCGCAATTCGAACGCGCTCAGGCGGTAAAACAGCTCTTCATGCACCCGCTTTTCCGCCGCCGCCGTTTCCAGATTATTCGGCGTCGCCACAATAATCCGGACATCCGCCCGCACCGGAGTCTGGCTTCCGCTTCTCGTGAACGATCCCGTCTCTAAAAATTTCAGCAACCGCATCTGCACCGCCTGCGGCATGACATCAAATTCGTCGAGCAAAATCGTTCCCTTTGCGCACTGCTCGAACTTGCCTGCGCTTCCATCCGGGCGCCCGCTTCCATTCGCGTACTCGAATCCGAATAACTCGCTCTCCAGCAAATCCGCCGTCAGCGCAGCGCAGCGCACGCTCATGAATGGAAAGCTCGAACGCAATGACAGCGAGTGGATCAGGCGCGCGGTCGTGCTCTTTCCGCTTCCCGCTTCGCCAGTCACCAGCACCGGCACGTCGGTCTGCGAAAGCAGCTCCGCCTGCGTGCGCAGCCGGCGCGTCGCCGGACTCGCCGCGACAAAATAAAGTTCTTCGCTGATTCGTTCGATTTCTTGTTGATACATTGAACTTGGAATTCTGGGCGCTTCACCGGAGCCTGGCAGCCCCGGACCTGCTCGATTCTTCACTCTCCGCTGTTAATCAGCGGGCTTCACATTGTTTCGACGTCCACATTTCGCTCTCACACTGGCTCGACGTTGTAGCCGTCGATCCGCACCGCCATCGATCTCTGAATCGCATCCACCGAAATAACCAGGCTGTGGTCGCCATTCTCCGACAAAAATACTCCCTCGATCCCGTCCAGCGCCCCGCCCCGAACCCGCACTCGCTGCCCCGCCTTCAGAAACGGGTACGAGCGCCAAGGCGCCTGTTGCGCAAGTACCGCCCGGATCGCATCGATCTGCTCGTCCGGGATCGGCTGACCCGCGCCCCGAATGCCAACAAAACCATGAATGCTGTCCACCTCGTAGACCTTCGTCCGGTCTTCCGCGCTCAACGTGCACCGTACAAATACGTAACAGTTAAACAGCGGCATTTCGACTTTCTTTTTCCGGTCGCTCCAGGCATGCACTTCATGCGAAACCGGAAGAAATGTCTCCATCCCTCTTTCACGCAACCGCTTCTCAACTGTCTTTTCGTGACGTGCACGCGTGTGGAGGGCGTACCACCGTGCCAAATCTTCCGCCCTACTTTGCGAAATCAGATGCGTCATCTCACCCGGGATTCCCGCTTCCGTCATTCCCGCTTCCGTTATCTCCATTTACGTCGCTTCCATTTTCCGTCAGGCCATTCACAGCTTCGCCCTCTGAGTCCCATTCGACGGGACTGCCTGTCACTCCATGCGCGAGCTACACCCCGGGCGAACGGGGTCTGACAACGTTTCGGGGGAGATTTAAACTAGAACAAAACCGGGGAATGAATACGATTGCTTGGTTGCAAAGTAAGGCTATTTGCAAACCGGTGCAAGTGGTAGAACGGCTTTGAAGGCAAACGGTCTGGTCATTACGAGACGATTTTCTCTATTAATGGGCTGGATAACCCTAGCCTTTCTTCCGTAGCACCATAGGGTAGAGCCCCACCCAACGGAGTGCCACGACCAAAAGTAACATCCATGTGAACACTTAAGTACTCCTTCTATCTCATTGTTTAAATAATGTCTTACTTGCACGGTAATTGGCCGCCTGGATCCTGTCTTCGCTTTCCTTCCCACTTCCTTGCTCACCGCCCGGTCGGCTCAGTCTCATAGTGATCTCCGTAATCATAGGATATTGCAAATTATTGCATAGATCGCATCTCATTGCTTGCTCATCGGCTACTTTGGTGGTACATTGCAACCGTAACGAGGCACAGTCTGCATCCTTTTCTCCCCCCTGACTCCGTGCTTTTGAAAGCCATCAGAAACGTAGCTCCCCGCTGATTTGCATGGTGCTGTGAAGAACAAGGCTGTGGAAAAACGGAGCTCTGAAAACCGAGCTCTGAAAAAATGGAGGCGTGGTGACTCTTAAGCCGCAAGCGGGCGATTTCGTAAGCATTGTGGTCGCCGACAGCACTCGCATCCACACGCAGTTGCTGGCCGACGCCATGAATAAGGATGAGGGATTGCAGGTGGTCGCCACTGCCTCCAACTCCGCCGATCTCCTTGGTGCTGTGCTGCGCGTTCCCATCGACGTTGTCGTGCTCAGCCATAATCTCGATAACCGCCCCGGCCACGGCACCGAAGTCCTACGCGAAATGCGCGCGCTCCGTCCTCAAATCAAAGGAGTCATTCTCCTCGAATCATCGCAGCCTGAGATCATCCTTGATTGCTTCACTGCCGGAGCCCGCGGAATTTTCTCCAAGCAGGAACGCCTCGAAACTCTCTGCAAATGTATTCGCGCCGTTCATGAAGGCCAGATCTGGGCCCGCAGCGTCGAGCTCGAACATGTGCTCCAGGCCCTGACGAACTCGCCACGCGTTCACGCCACCAATCACAACGGCATCGAGCTTCTCTCCGCCCGCGAGCGTCAGGTGATTCAATATCTTGCCGGAGGCATGACCAACCGCGATATCGCCAAGGCTCTTAACCTCAGTCCGCATACGATCAAGAATTATCTCTTCCGTATCTTTGACAAGCTGGGCGTTTCCAGCCGCACCGAACTGCTTTACTTGACTATGAATAATGCTCAGGCGCGCGATTCCGCCGGGGGAAATGGCAGCGCGCTGGTGGGCATCATCAAGGCAGCCGAAGCTGGCGATCCCGTCGCCCAGCTTCGCCTGGCGCAGTATTACAGTGCCGAGAACGGCCAGCAGGATTCGGTTTCCGCTTACGTCTGGTACCTGCTCGCCTCCAACACGGCCGCCCCTGTGGTGGCGCAAATCGAGGAGGGAAAGAACACCCTTCGCCGCGCGCTCTCGCCCGATCAGGTCGCTGAGGCCGAAAGCCGCGTCGCCCAGTGGCTGAAGAACACACCACGCAAGCAATCCGCCTTCGCCGACCCCGCCCCTCGCAAGAAAATGCAAGCCTGCGCCGACTAGATCGCTCCGAGAGATCCACCGCAAGCTGTTCCCTGCACTCATGTAGGATGAGCTTCGTCAACTTCGTTAAGATTGACGTCATCCCATGAACATCCGCGAAAACGTGCCGCTCGCGACCATGACCACGCTCCAAGTCGGAGGTCCAGCGCAATTTTTCGCCGAGGCTCGCCACGAAGAAGACATCCGCGAGGCCGTCGATTTCTCAAAAACGCGCAATCTGCCTCTATTCGTCCTCGGAGGCGGCAGCAATCTGCTCATCGCCGATTCCGGCTGGCCCGGACTCGTTCTGCGCATCTCAATTGGAGGCCTCACCAGCGAAAGCTCGGGCAACAACGTTCTATTTTCTGTCGGCGCGGGCTGCGAATGGGATACCTTCGCGGCTCAAGCGGTCGCGCAAAACTGCTCCGGTGTCGAATGTCTGAGCGGCATCCCCGGCAGTGTCGGAGGCACTCCCGTGCAAAACGTCGGCGCCTACGGACAGGAGGTCGCCGAAACCATCGAGTCTGTCCGCGCCTTCGATACGAAGGAAAATCGTATCGTCGTTCTTCCCCGCCCCGCTTGCGGATTCCGCTACCGCGCCAGCATTTTCAATACCGAGCTGCGCGGCCGTTACATCATTGTCCGGGTCAACTACCGCCTTCGCCGCGGAGCCGTGCCCGCACTTAAATATGCCGACCTGCAAAAACATTTTGCCGAATCGAAGACGCCACCCTCGATCGGCAGCGTGCGCGAAGCCGTGCGCGAGATTCGCAAAGCCAAAGGAATGTTGCTCGTCCCCGGAGATGCAGACTCCCGCAGCGCCGGTTCGTTTTTCAAAAACCCCATCCTCACGGCGGAGCAGTTCCAAAATCTCACTGCACGCGCCGCCGGAAAGAATCTGGAAATCCCCAGTTACCCGGCTCTCGATACCCATCACAAAATCTCCGCCGCCTGGCTGGTCGAGCACTCTGGATTCAGTAAAGGCTTCCGCCTCGGCGAAGCTGCCATTTCGAGTAAACACGCGCTCGCGTTAGTCACCGCCGGCAACGCCCGCGCCGCGGATGTTGTGCATTTGAAGGAAACGATTCAGCAGCGCGTTGAAGCAGAATGGGGAATCGTGCTCGAGTCCGAACCAGTCTTCGTAGGATTCTGATTTATTCAGGACTAATGATCTACCATGAACCCACCCCTGCCCAGCATGCGCTGCCGGTTTCGGGTAGCGCCGGCATCCCGCCTGATGTCCAGCGGGGTCCTTGCCAGCCGCGCCCTCATAAATGTGCAGGAAAATATTGCAGACGAGGCGAGGGGATAAATAAGGGCGGCGCATCCTGAAGCGACCGTTCCCCTTGCCGGCCAAGAGGTTACATCCGCTACGCCAGGACCCGCCCCTTTAGCTCATCGGCAAATCAAGCAGAAAAACCAGCTTCCCCAACAATTTTTCGAACGAAATCAACCTGACCTCGTTCTTCATCAGTAGAACTTCAACGCAGGCGGAGACGGTGACAGCAGAATTCGTGATGGCAGAAGCCATAGCAACGATGCAACCGGCTGAGGAAGAGAGTCTGCTGGAGTTCGCCGTCCGCCAGCACTCCCGGCTGGTTTACCGCATTGCCTATTCGGTGCTGCGCGATCCAGCGGGGGCGGAAGATGCGGTCCAGGAAGTCTACCTGCGCGTGCTTCGCTACGGAGACAAGGCCGCCCGCATCGAGGATTGGAAAGCTTGGCTGGCCCGGATCGCGTGGCGCGTAGCGGTCGAACGGCGCGGCAGGGTAAAGCAATTGTTGGCCCGCCATGAGCAGGTGAGTCGCGAGCCGGCCACCCAGGAACACGCGAACTACGAGCAGACGATCGATAAATTGCCCGGGCTCTCCAGCGGCGCCGATCAGGTCTTACTGGAGAAAGAGCGCTCAGAACTTTTGCAGCGGATGATCGCGGCGCTGCCCGCCAAACTCCGCGACCCATTAGTTCTTCTGACGATCGAGGAATTGTCCCCGCGCGAAATCGCGGCCGTGCTTGGCATCAGCGAAGCTGCCGTCCGTTCACGGGCATTCCGCGCCCGGCAAGTTCTTCGCGACCGCCTGATAGCCGGAGAGCACAAATCGGAAGTTCGGAAATAGAAGAAAGATGACCAGATGAATATGGATGGCAAATCCCGCGAACAAGGAATCGATCGTTGGCTCGATGACGCACTTTCGCAATATTCGAAAGCCGAGCCGCGAGAGGGCTTCGAAGGACGCGTCCTCGCTTACCTCGCCGAAGCTCGCCGGCAGCCGAGCCGGAAGTTGTCATGGTGGGGCGTCTTCGCATTCAGCGCGGCGGCAATTATCGCGATTGCGCTGCTCTGGCACGTGCGCACCGGGCCAACATCTCTGCGGCAAATCAGCGCCGTGAATGTGATCGCGCCGGCAAAAGAAAATCGCACTAACGACCAGCGGCAACGCGACCAGAGCTCGGTCAATAGCCTGCGCAATAATAATTCCGTATTCGTCACTCCGGAAAAGGCGCATCGTGGCAATCGTGCAAACGCCATACAGCCGGCCGCCCTGCCGGAGTTGGAACAGTTTCCTTCACGGCGCAATTTGTCGAAAGAGGAGTCGTTGCTGGCTCGGCGTCTAAGCGGACAATCCAACAAGGGAGAATTGCCCGAGGCAACCGAAACCAGCGTGGAAGCTGACCTGAACATCGATAGCCTCGCCATACGCCCGCTACAGATTCCCGACACTGAAATTTCGGAAAGTAAACCAAATTAAAGGAGAAGATCATGAGAATCATAGGTCGAATTGTCTTGCTTGGAACGCTTGGAATACTGGCTATGGCGTCACAGGGTGCAGCAGCACAGGGGGACAAGAAACCGGCGAGCCCGGAATCGGCGGCCCAGAACGGGAACGCTGCGGCCAACAAACCTCTCAACGTCTACCGGCTGGATTTTGTGCTCAGCGAATTCCTCGATGGCAAGAAGGTCAACACCCGGAGCTACACGGTCACGGCGCGCGAGGATGAGATGAACAAGTTGCGCTCGGGCGCTAGATACCCGATAGCCACGGCAACTGCCGATAAAAACACCACTCAGTTTCAATACCTGGATATTGGAGTAAGCATTGACTGCCGTGTCGTGGAGCGGGGCGGGTATCTGGAACTGAATGCGGTCGTCGAGTCCAGTGATATTGAAGGTGCGGATACGCATGGCGTACCCAACTCAACCATCGATCAAAGCCCTGTCGTCGGTCAGATGAAATCCGACATTCGCTCTTTGATCCGTCCTGGAACTCCAACCATGGTCAGCAGCATGGAGGATCCCGCAAGCAAGCGGCGCTATCAGCTGGATGTGACCGCGACCAAGGTGAACTAAAACCGGGAATCAACGCGCGGACTGGACCCTCCAGCCTTCTAGACACGTTCGGCCAGTTCGCGCGCCCGGATGAAAATCGCCAGAAACATCGCCCGCGTAAGCTTCCCAGTCTGCGTATTCTGATTCGACGGATGATACGACGCCAGCAGCACGCGCCCGTCGGGCATCGTATATTCCGCGCCGTGCCGGAATTCATACCCTCGCTTCCCTGCGATCGTGCCCTTCCGCTTCAAATAATTCAAATAGCTCTCAAATCCGATCCGTCCCAATGCCACGATCACGCGCAGATTCTCCAGCCCCTCCAACTCACGCTCCAGATAAGGAGCGCAATTTGCCAGTTCACTCGGCAGCGGCTTGTTATCCGGAGGAGCGCACCTCGCCGCCGCGGTTATATAAAGCCCAGTCAACACCAGCTCGTCATCTCTTCGCGTCGCACTCGGCTGATTGGCGAAGCCCGTCTCAAACAGCACCGGATACATAAAATTTCCGGAAGCATCTCCCGTAAAGGGACGACCCGTTCGATTCGATCCATGCGCCCCCGGCGCCAATCCCAGCACCAGCACACGCGCCAAAGGATCGCCGAACCCCGGCACCGGTTTTCCCCAATACTCCCAATCCAGATAAGCGCGCCGCTTCTCTCGCGCGATCTGTTCGCGATACACCACCAGCCGCGGACAGCGCGTACAAGCGACCACTTCAGCATTCAGAACTTTAAGCCAGGCGGGAGTAGACATTTTGCATTTTGGTCAAGGGTAATTTTGCAATCCAGAATCGCGCAGCTTTGAAATTACCAAATTATCCGATCACAAAATTACAAAATCTGCGGAATCCTCACGCATCCGTATGCTGCAGTTACTTTAGTGAGTTGAAAGCATGGTTCCCCGGTTTGACGTTATTCCAAGCCAGTCTTTAAACTCATCTCTACGGCACAAATTCTGCGGAGCAATTTTATTCCCGCTTCGTAGCGGAGCCGCCGGGTTGCGAAAGGCGAATTGTGAGCCCCACTGATACAAAAGAGAGCACCAAGCGCGAAATTGAAGTTGAAATACCGGTCGAGGATGTCGGCCGCCAGACCGAAACCCTGATTCAGAAGTATCAGAAGATGGCACGTATTCCGGGCTTTCGCCGCGGCCACGTCCCCGCCTCGGTCATCCGCCAGCGCTTCTCCGAGGAGATTAAAACCGATGTAGTCGAAGCCCTGATTCCGCGCTTCTTTCGCCAGGAGACGGAGCGTCTTGGCCTCCATCCCGTCTCGCAGCCACGTGTCACCGATCTCCATCTGCATGATGGCGAGCCGCTGCGCTTTAAAGCCGCATTCGACGTGCTTCCCGAGATCAAACTCGAAGGCTACAAGGAACTGCGCGCCGATAAGCCCGAAATCGCTGTGTCCGAAGATGACGTCGAACAGGCATTGAACGAGCTTCGCGAACGCCATGCCACGTTCAATCCAATCGAAGGCCGCGCCCTCGCCGATGGTGATTTTGCCCAGGTCTCGCTCGACGGCCATCCCAAAGAGGGCCCATCAGGTTCCAGCGAAGGCCAGCCCGTTCACATGGATGAAGTGCTCGTCGAAATCGCCGGCGGCAACACCATGCCCGAGTTCACTGAACACCTTCGCGGAGCCAATGCCGGCGACGAACGCGCCTTCGACGTCAAATATCCCGACGATACGCAGGATAAGCGCCTGGCCGGAAAAACTTTCAGCTACACCGTAAAAGTGCAGGGCGTCAAACAAAAAAGCCTCCCCGAGCTGAACGACGAATTCGCCAAGCAGTTCGGCGAGTTCGCCAGCGTCGATGAACTTAGAAAACGTATCCGCGAACAAATCGAGCACGACCGTAAGCACGAGGCCGAACACAAAGCCAAAGACAAGCTGGTCGAGGATCTGATCCAGCGCAACGATTTCGATGTGCCTGAGTCGCTCGTCGAACAACAGATCGACGTTCGGCTCGAGCGCGGATTGCGCGCGCTGGCGGCGCAGGGCCTTACCGCCGAGCAGATGAAACAAATGGATTTGCAACGCCTGCGCGCCGGTCAGCGCGAGCAGGCTCTCCATGATGTGAAGGCCTCTTTGCTGCTGGAAAAAGTGGCCGATCTTGAAAACCTGCAGGTCAGCGACGAAGAAGTGGATGGAGAGGTGGAATCGCTGGCCAAACAAACAAAACAGACGGCCGATGCCGTCCGCACTCGTTTGACACGTGATGGGGGCCTCGATAGAATCCGGAACAGAATCCGCAACGAGAAAACCCTCGACTTTCTGTATCACCAGTCCGCATGACCAACACGCGGACCATTTCGATCCTCTCCCGAATCGTCAATCGTTGTTCGGGGCAGGAGTGTGGAAGGTGAACTTGAACGATCCAAAAATGATGCTGGTTCCAATGGTCATCGAGCAGACCGGACGCGGCGAACGCGCCTACGATATTTACTCCCGGTTGCTCCGCGACAATATCATCTTTATAGGCACTCCCATCGACGACAATATCGCCAACCTCGTCATCGCCCAAATGCTGTTTCTGGCCCAGGAAGACCCGGAAAAAGACATCCAGCTTTATATCAACTCGCCCGGCGGCTCCATTACAGCCGGTATGGCCATCTACGACACCATGCAATATGTTAAGAACGACGTGACCACCATCTGCATCGGTCAGGCAGCGTCCATGGCGGCGCTTTTACTTTCGGCTGGCGAAGCCAAAAAACGTTTGGCCCTGCCCAATTCGCGCATTTTGATCCACCAGCCTTCCATGGGAGGGCTCTCCGGCCAGGCCACCGATATCGACATCCACGCCCGCGAAATCCTTCGCATGCGCGAGATTACCAATCAGTTGCTTGCCAAACATACCGGGCAGAAGCTCGAAAAAGTTGAAAAGGATGTGGAGCGCGACTTCATCATGAATTCGCAGCAGGCTAAGGAATACGGAATCATTGACGATATCATTTACAAGACGCGATAGACGTTAGAATACCGTCGCGCCGTCGATGCCCCAGAGTTCTAGTTTTGTGCCCCGCCTTTCATAGGTTGAAGCTTAGACCGGGCGGGCGAACAGAAAGGGAGTGAGATCGAGTGAAAACCAGATCGGGCTCGGAGGAGATGTTGCGCTGTTCGTTCTGCCATAAGTCGCAGGACGCCGTGGCCAAGCTCATTTCATCGCCCAGCGATTATCCCAGGGCATATATCTGCGACGAGTGTGTCGCGGTCTGCAACTCCATTCTTGAAGACGACCGGACTGCCACTCCGGCCTCGGCCGTTCCTAATCAGCTGCCCAAGCCGCAGGAAGTCAAAAATTTCCTCGACGAGTACGTCATCGGGCAGGAACAGACCAAGAAGAAGCTGGCCGTCGCCGTCTACAACCACTACAAGCGCATTTACATGAACCGCCAGCGCCCCAGCGATGGCGTTGAACTTACCAAGTCCAACATTCTGCTCATCGGCCCCACGGGCACCGGTAAAACGCTGCTCGCGCAAACCCTCGCGCGCATGTTGGACGTACCCTTCGCCATCGTCGATGCCACTACGCTCACCGAAGCCGGCTACGTTGGCGAGGATGTCGAGAACATCATTCTCAAGCTTCTGCAATCCGCTGAAGGCGACGTCAGCCGCACCCAGACTGGCATCATCTATATCGATGAAATCGATAAAATCGGCCGCAAGGACGAAAATCCCTCGATCACGCGCGACGTCTCCGGCGAGGGCGTCCAACAGGCTCTGCTCAAGATTCTCGAAGGCACCATCGCCAACGTCCCCCCGCAGGGTGGACGCAAACATCCTCACCAGGAATTTACGCCCGTCGATACCACGAATATTCTCTTCATCTGTGGCGGCGCTTTCGTTGGCCTGGAAAAAATCATTGCCCGCCGTGTAGGAAAGAAGTCGCTCGGCTTCCGGTCTGGTGCCGAAACCGACGAAGATCAGACCCTGCCCTCGGCCAAGCGCAATTTTGAACTGGTCTCCGAAGCTCAACCGGAAGACCTCATTAAGTTCGGCCTCATTCCTGAATTCGTCGGCCGCCTTCCCGTTATGGGCGTGCTCCAGAACCTCGATGAGAACGCCCTTGTCGAAATCCTCACCCGTCCCAAGAACGCCATTGTCAAACAGTACCAACGTCTGTTTGAATTCGAGAATGTTCGCCTCAAGTTCAGTGACGATGCGAACCGCGCTATCGCCCGCCAGGCTATGATCCGCAAGGTGGGAGCACGCGGTCTCCGTATGATTCTGGAGGAGTTAATGCTCGAGTTGATGTACAACCTCCCCAGTCAGAAGAAGGTCAAGGAGTTTGAGGTAACGCGCGAGATGGTCGAAAAACGCAATGTCTCGCTGGCTATGATCGAAAAAGCAGCCAGCTAGCGCAGCCAGCTATAAATGGAGCTTTCAGTCTCCCGGGCTTGAAGCATGGGGTAACTGTCGGCGGTTGCGTGGGTTTACCTTGTCCGGCCGTACTCGCCAGAGATCTACACTGGAAAGATGTACACTAAATAGGGCTACTTTGGATGGGAGACCAGATTTTGTCGAACCCTAAGGAAAAATTCGAGAGCAAAAAACTGCCCATGATGCCCATCCGCGACGTGGTCATCTTTCCCTACATGATGACGCCGTTCGTGGTCGGCCGGGAATCCAGCGTTCGCGCCCTCGAAGAAGCTCTCGCCGCCGACAAAAAAATCTTTCTCGCCACCCAGCACGACGCTTCCATCGACGATCCCAAGCCCAACGATATCTTTCAGGTTGGCACCATCGTCAACATCGTACAGAGCCTCAAGCTCCCCGACGGCAACATCAAGGTTCTGGTCGAAGGCATCGAGCGCGGCAAGATTCTTCAAGTCACTGAGACCGAAGGCTTCCTCCAGACGACCGTTCGCGTCGCCCGTTACGCAACCGAGACGACTCCACAGATTGAAGCGGGCATGCAGCGCGTTACCACGCTCTTCGAACAATACGTCAAGCTTTGCCAGTCGCTGAACTATGAAACCATGATCGCTGCGGTCCGCATGGAAGACCCGGCCAAGCTCACCGATACCATTGCCGCCAACCTCCAGCTCTCGATCGAAGAAAAACAGGCATTGCTTGAGATCTTCGATCCTGCCGAACGCCTCAGCCGCATCGGCGATGTGCTCGACGTCGAAATCGAAAAGCTGAACATGGATCGCACCATCCAGTCGCGCGTCAAGCGCCAGATGGAAAAGGCGCAAAAAGAGTACTACCTGAACGAAAAAATCAAGGCCATCCAGAAGGAACTCGGCCGCGGCGAAAAAAGTGAATTCGACGAACTCAAGAAAAAGGTCGAAGCCGCTGGCATGCCCAAAGAAGTCAAGGACAAGGCGCTGCAGGAACTTAAGAAACTCGAAGCCATGCCGCCGATGTCAGCCGAATCCACCGTCTCACGCAACTATCTCGACTGGCTGCTCGCCGTGCCCTGGAAAAAGCGTTCCAAAGAAATTCGCAACATCTCACGTGCCGAGAAGGTTCTCAACGAGGATCATTATGGCCTGGAGAAAATCAAGGAGCGCATCCTCGAATTTCTCGCCGTTCGCCAGCTAGTCAAGAATCCCAAGGGTTCCATCCTCTGTTTCGTCGGACCTCCGGGCGTTGGCAAGACTTCGCTCGGCATGTCGATCGCCAAGGCCACCGGCCGCAAATTTGTCCGTATGTCGCTCGGCGGCGTGCGCGATGAAGCCGAAGTCCGCGGCCACCGCCGCACCTACATCGGAGCCCTGCCCGGCCAGATCATCCAGATGATGAAAAAGGCCGGCACAAAGAATCCCGTCTTCATGCTCGATGAAGTCGACAAAATGTCGATGGACTTCCGTGGCGATCCATCCGCCGCCTTGCTTGAAGTCCTCGACCCCGAGCAGAATTTCATGTTCGTCGATCACTACCTCGACGTCGAGTACGATCTTTCCCAGGTCTTCTTCGTCGCGACCGCGAATGTGATGCACACCATTCCGCCCGCTCTACAGGACCGCATGGAAGTCCTCCGCCTGCACGGTTACACCGAGCCGGAGAAAGTCGAGATTGCCAGGCAGTTCCTCGTCAAGAAACAGCTGCTCCAGGCCGGCCTTACCGACAAGAATGTCCAGTTCTCCGACGAGGCGATCCGCTACATTATCCGCGGCTATACTCGCGAAGCCGGCGTGCGCAACCTCGAACGTGAAATCGGCAACGTCTGCCGCAAGGTCGCGCGCAAGGTTGTCAAGGAAGGCGAGAGCTATTCCCTCTCGCTTGTCCCCGATAAACTGGAAGAGTTCCTCGGCGTCATCAAATTCCGCGACACGCTCGCCCACGAAAAAAGCGAAATTGGCCTCGTCACCGGCCTAGCCTGGACTGAAGTCGGCGGCTCCATCCTCTCCACCGAAGCAACCGTGGTCGATGGCAAAGGCAAGCTCACGCTCACCGGCAAGCTCGGCGATGTCATGCAGGAATCCGCGCAAGCTGCCATGTCCTATGTTCGCTCCCGTGCCGCGCGCCTCGGCCTGCCTCGCGACTTCTATCGCACCCTCGACATCCACGTGCACGTCCCTGAGGGCGCAATTCCTAAAGACGGTCCGTCGGCCGGCATCACTATTGCTACTGCGCTTTCAAGCGCCTTGAGCCGCATCCCCGTTCGTCGCGATCTCGCCATGACCGGAGAAATCACCCTCCGCGGCAAAGTTCTGCCCATCGGCGGCCTCAAGGAAAAACTTCTCGCCGCCCATCGCGCCGGCCTCTTCGAAGCCATCCTCCCCAAGGACAACGAAAAAGACCTGGCCGAGGTTCCAGAGAACCTGCGCAATGCCATGAAGCTTCACTTCGTCGACAACATGGATCAGGTCCTCGCCATCGCCCTCGAAGGCCCATTGCCGCAAATGTCCGACAGCGAAGCCGCTGCAATGACTCCGATAGCCCCTCCACCACCAGACATTCCCACGGCGCATCAGTAGTCTCCGTGATCGCCCGAGTCCGTCCGTAATCAACCGAGCACCCGCGCGCTTGCGCTCACCGGAAAGAGGGCATAGGCTAACCGTTCCGCGTATCCACCTGGCGGCCAAGACGGACTATGCAAACGAACGAATCCATCCAACGTAGTATTTTGCGGGTCATCGTAATAATCTGCATCGCGGCCACGACTGGCCTGGCTCAAAAGCACTCTAAACCCCGCGTGGAATCTTCCGTGAAAATGAGCGAGTTTGGCACCCTGCAGGACGGCACTTCGGTTCAGATGTTCACCCTTACAAATTCGCAGGGCGCGATTGCCAAGGTAATCACCTATGGCGCAACGCTCACCGAATTGTGGGTTCCCGATCGCACCGGCCATCTCGCCGATGTCGTTCTCGGCTTTGACAATGTTCAGGGCTATATGGGAAAGAATGACCCATGGTTCGGCGCCACCGTTGGAAGAGTCGCCAACCGCATCGCCAAGGGTAAATTCTCGCTCGACGGCCACGATTATTCGCTTGAGATTAACGATCCGCCCAACACCTTGCACAGCGGCAATCGAGGATTGAGCCACGTTGTCTGGCGCGCCGAACCGCTGCATGAAGGCCACGTCTCAGCCGTGCGTTTCACCTACGTGAGTCCCGACGGCGATGGAGGATTCCCCGGCAATCTCTCCGTTGAACTCGTCTACCAGTTGACCGATAACAACGAACTCCAGATCGAATACGTGGCCAGCACCGACAAGCCTACTCCCGTGAATCTGACCAATCACAGCTACTTCAACATGGATGGCGGCCACGATATCCTGAGTCACGTCCTCTATCTCCACGCCGACCGCTACACTCCCGTCGACGCGACTCTGATTCCGACCGGAGAGATCCTGCCCGTCAAAGGAACACCGATGGATTTCACGCATCCCACGCCCATTGGCGCTCGCATCGATCAAATGAAGGGCAATCCCGGCGGCTACGATCACAACGTGGTGCTCGCCGCGGGAACAGGAAAAAAATTGGCCGCACGAGTCGTGGCTCCCGTCTCAGGACGCCAGATGGAGGTCTGGACGACGGAACCCGCCGTGCAGTTCTATTCTGGAAACTTCCTTGACGGCACAATCACCGGCAAGCGAGGAGTCGTCTATGGCAAACACGCCGCCTTCTGCCTGGAGACGCAACACTATCCTGACTCTGTAAACCACGCGAATTTTCCTTCGACCATCCTGCGCCCCGGCTCCGTCTTTCATAGCGAAACCGACTATAGGTTCTCAACCAGGTAACGATCGACACCGGCAGCTTGTTGAATTTCAGTTGTCCACGCGGGGGTTCCGGGACGCTACTTCTTCACTACCTGCTTCAGCACTTTCGATTTACTTGCATCGAAGTTTCCGTCACCGCTATACACGGCTGTGACCAGCGTCGTCCCTACCTTTAGCGTCGAAGTCGAAAAGCTGGCTGACCCTGCACTCAGCGCTCCCGTCCCCAAAGTCTTTTTTCCCTCCATAAACGCGACACTCTCTCCATCCGGCGGCGCAGGAACCACTATCGCGGTAAAAGTCACATCTTCTCCCGAAGTCGACGGATTCGGCGACGCCTTCAGCGTGATTGAA
This sequence comes from Terriglobales bacterium, assembly GCA_049589875.1. GTDB lineage: Bacteria > Acidobacteriota > Terriglobia > Terriglobales > Acidobacteriaceae > Acidiflorens. Next base: position 186,732 of record JBAWBR010000091.1, on the reverse strand, counting down.
GTCTCAGTACCTTTTTGCGCCGCGATTCTGAAGACGGTGCCGCCCCCATTCGCGTCGCCTGCGGATGTTGTGCCATACAAATTACCCGCAGCATCCTCGATCAAACCAGCGGCTGGAGCGTCTCCACCCGCGCAGTTCCCTCTCGGACAAAAGCTATACAACACCGTCTCCTTGCCCCTGCTATCTACTTTGAACGCCGTGCCGCCAGCGTTCGCGCCGCCTGCATAGGTCGTGCCGTACAAATTGCCCGCGGCATCCCGCATCAAACCAGCGTACGGATTCGCGCCATCCGTCCAGCCCGAAGCGGCGGCAAAGCTATAAATCACCGTCTCCTTGCCCGCGCCATCCACCTTGAACACCGTGCCATGTGCGTTAGCCCCTCCCAACGCCGTCGTGCCGTACAAGTTGTCCGCGGCATCCCGTATCAATCCAGCCGCCGGAGCCTCTCCATCCGTGCAGCTCTTACCCGGACAAAAGCTGTACAGCACCGTCTCCCTGCCCGCGCTGTCGACTTTGAAGACCGTGCCCCAACCGTTAGCGCCACCCATTTGGGTCGTGCCGTACAGATTGCCCTCAGCATCCTGTACCAAGCCAGCCATCGGAGTCGATCCATCCGCACAGCTCGCAGCGGCGCAAAAGCTGTAAATCACGGTCTCCTTACCCGCTTCGTCCACTTTAAACACAGTACCCAGCGAGTGGGCGCCGCCCCTCGATGTTGTGCCATACAGATTGCCCGCCGCATCCTCTATCAAACCAGCCTCAGGATTCTCTCCATCCGCGCAGATCGCAACCGAGCAGAAGCTGTAGAGCACCGTTGCCTTGCCCGCGCTGTCCAGCTTGAATAATGTGCCCCCATTCTCATCGCCGCCATAGGCCGCTGTTCCGTATAGATTCCATGAATCATCGTGAATCACACCGCCCATGGGAGAGGAACCATCCCCACACTTGGCCAGCGAGCAAAAGCTGTGGAGCACCGTTTCCTTGCCCTCGCTATCGACCTTGAACACTGTGCCATCGCCATTCGCTCCGCCTCGGTAGGTTGTGCCATACAGATTGCCCGCCGTGTCCTCGATCACACCAGCCTCAGGCTGCCATCCGTCCGTGCATTTCGCGCCTCCCGCCGCGCAAAAGCTGTAGAGCACTTCATAGCCGGAAAAATCGGCAGCGCCCGAAAAACCAGCGGCTTCTCCGCTCCCGATCGTGCGAGTGATCGCCGTGCCCGCTTGCACCGCCAACAAGTTATCAAGCGGCCCGGCGATGTTATCCTGCCCGCGGGCGTGAAGGGCAAAACCGATAAAAGACAACAGCGCAATCAACACAAACGCACGATTGCCAGCGTTCACGGAATTGAAGAGCGACCCTAATCCTCGCTCTGCAGCAGAAATATCCAAATGGTCTTTAGTATTGCCCGGATTACTGTTCATATATGATGAAATACCTATCTTCTCGCGGCGATTTAATCGTTAAACAGCTGCCGCTGCTGTGCCCGCTCCGGGCTTGAAAATCATTCCCTCTCGAGCCTTTCCGTTCATCACTACTGATAGCGATTGATCGAAACGCAAATGACGCACGCAGCCAATTTCGCCGGCGGCTGGTTGTTCCGTCAGCCACGACCAATCCACAGAGCCTTCGCCTGCATCAGGATTAACAGTGAAATATCCAACCTGAAAGGCCATGAGGTTTTGAAAGAAGTGGCTGCCCTGCGACGGCGTCACGCGGAAATCGCGAAAGCCGGCTTCGACAATAACGCGCGCCCCGGAAATTTCATCCCACTCAACCGGAATGCCGAGCCATTGATCGTTCGATCCCAGCCGGCCCACACCAATTAGAAGATAGGGGCGATTTTCAAGCGTGAGCCTGGTGTTGAACTCGGCCACTGCGGCCGCAACCTCCTGACTCCTTCCGCGCTCGAAGCGATGAAAATCGACTACGACCACGTCGTTTAGATTTTGCACACGCCCGTTGCCCAATACCATCGAACTCCGGCAAACCAGATCCGCTGCATCCACGTCGCCCATGCGCAGCTCTTCTTCCTGATAGGAAAAGACAAGTGGGCGAATCTGCAGAAATCCAAAGTCCGCGGCGTTGTCCGGGCCATGAGGCAGGCTGACCGCGAATTCAATTTCGACGGGCTGGCCCAGCGCATCGGCTCCCACGGCTGAAAGCTGTTCCAAAATCGAAGCCAGGGGAAACACCTCCTGCTTGAGCACGGGAGCGAAGGTCACAATGCGCGTGCCGGGCCGGCTCATGCCGTCATACACCGCGTCATTGTCGCGGCTGTAAGTTGAGGCGACGGCGCGAAGAGTCCCATCCTCTTCGGCATCTCGCAAAGCAAAGCGAACCTCCCGCAATCCCGACAAACTGTCTTCATCCATATCCGTGCTTCGCGCATGATTCATGTCCAGCGCCCAGAATTCGGATTGCGAATTCGAAAGAATATCGCGCACAGAGGAAAACTGAATCAGGTTTTGGGGATAGCGCGGACAAAATCTCAGGCACATTCCGCCCTGCACAACTTCGCGTCCCAAGCCGAGCGCCACTGCGGCCACGCCATCTTCGGAGGCCATGGGCGGGACAGGATAAAAATTGCGCGATCTGACCACCCCGGAAAAATCGGGATAAAAGCGCTCGCCGTGCTGCCGGCCCACGACCTGCTGCACAATGACCGCCATCTTTTCTTCTTCCGTGCGATATGGCGTGGCGCGCACGTATCCCTTTGCGTGCTGGCTGAAGGTGGAGGCGTAAATGCGCTGAATGGCTTCCGTGAGCCGCGCCAGGCGGTCCTGGATTTCGGGTTGATGATTGCCCAGCATGAAGGTTTCGTAGACGCCGGTGAAGGGCTGGTACTGCGAATCTTCCAACAGGCTCGAGGAACGGACCGCGAGTGGAAAAGTCACTTCCTGCAGAAATGCGAGCAGGTCGTCGCGCAGAAATGCTGGCAGGGGTGATTCCAGAAAGCGGCGTTCGATCTCCGCGTCGTCATCGCAGTGGATGGCGAACTCGAGCAGATTGTTCTCGGCGAGAAAGCGGTCGAAGACATCAGTGCTCAAAACCAGCGCCGGAGGAACGCCGACACTCACGCCGGGAAAGCGCCGCGAAAACCGCCGCTTGTAAAGGAGATGGCGCACAAACGCCAGCCCGCGCGCCTTTCCTCCGAGGGAGCCCGCGCCAATGCGAAGAAAGAAATTGTCTCCGGCTTTGAACGTGGCGGCGTCAAAATCGCCGATGAGAAATTCGCTTTGCTCGCGCCGGTACTCTCCGATCGAGTGGATCAGATCCTGACGCAGCTCTTCGAGATTTGCGAAATCCGATACCCTGCGCGGGCGTAACTTCTGCGCCAACGCAAATTCGGTCCGCGCCGTGAGCCAGCGTGAAAAATGGTTTCTTTCGCTGTGGTAGCCGAGGCTTTCGGCTGGAGCCGTCATCAGTTGTTCTTCCAACGCATTCAGGTCGCGAGCGCGCGCGACCTCGGCGCCATCGGGCATGCGGAAAATAAAATCGCCGAAGGCGCATTGCTGCGTGAGGAGACGCCGAAAATCGCGCAAAAACGTTGGCGAGCGTTTTTGCAGGAATGCAAATCCTTCCTTATTCGCGCGTGCGCGATATTCGGTATGGCTGGAGTGGAGCACGATGGGCACATCCGGAACCGCCTCGCGGATCATGTGCGCAAGCTCGAAGCCGGCATTTTCATCGGCTGCTCCCGCGCGGGGAAACTGCACATCGGAGACCACTGCCAGCAGATTGTTGCGGTACTCCATGGCCTGGGCGGCCGCATCCTCGAAGTCGGAACACAACAGAATTTTCGGACGCGCGCGCTGGCGCACCAGCTTGTGCGCGACGTTAATTCCCTCCTGAATCACGCGCTCGGATTGACTGATAAGCTCGGTGTAAATCACGGGCAGAATGGATGAGTAGTAGCGGATATTATCTTCCACCACCAGCAGCACCGGCACGCCCAGCGTTTTCACATCGTGGCGGACGTTGCGTTTGTCCTCGACATACTTGACGATCGCGATCAGGATGCGGGCGTTTCCCTGCCAGAGAAAAACGCGGTCGATATCGGTCAGCGGATTGCGCGCTACAAAACTTTTGACTTCGCGATAGTCATAGGCAAGCACGACGACGGGGATGTCCCGTCCTATTTTCTTAACCTCACTCGCCAGTTGGGCGGCATTCATTCCCCCGACAGCCAGGTTGGTTACGATCAGGTTGAAGCGGCTTTGCGAACGCGCCAGATCGAGCGCCTGCAGCCCGTTTGAGACGTGGGTGATTCCCGGGATCTGCTGCAGGTTGAGTTCGCGCGACTCGCCGATGAGCAGTTCGTTCAAGCGCCCGTCTTCCCGCAGAATGAAGGAATCGTAGAGGTTGGAAACGAGCAGGATGTCCTGTACGCGAAACGGCATCAGCCGGTCGAAACCTTCAAACGCATCTTCCGCGTCGAACAATTTATCGGTTTCGCCTGTCGTTGCCAGATCGGTCATTGCCACATTATTCACGGCCAGATCGCGGGATCGCCTTAAATTAGGCATAGCGCCAGCGAGCGCATTGTAACAAGCGAGGAGCGTCGCGCGCGGTGATATTGAGGCGGCAATCTTCGAAGGCTGTTTGCCGCCCTCAATGTGTGGGCCTTAATTTCCGCGTTTCGATCTCAGGGAGTGTTGTGCTTCACCAGATTGGTGTGGCTGGCAACGCAGACCCACTGGCCCGAAGAGGAAATCCACGTGTCGGTGAAGCGGCCATAATGGTCGAATGGTTTTCCGCGGTTCTTGCCGCGCGTGTGGTAGGCGCCCGTGACAATCGCCACGCCCGGATAGAAATAAACGTCTACATCGTCATTAACCACCGAGATGGTTTCGACGGATTCGTCCATGGAATCGGCGATGAACTTTTCTTTATTCATCAGCGTGCCGTCCCAATCGGTGTAGACAAATGTGTCGGAGACGAGGCGGTTCAGCGCTCCGCCATCGCGATGAATCTGCGCCTGATTCCACGCGTTCTCCAGGGCAATGAGCTTGCTTTTTTCAGCGCTGGAATCGCCGCCGCCAGCCTGAGCATTGGCCGGCAGGCACGCCCCCAGCAGTACCAGGAACAGAGCGAGCAATTTCATTCCGTCACCTAATGGTCAAAACACGAGAGAGCAGCGGCGATTTTTCGTGCCCAGTTTCCAGTACTGTGTTTCCCGGCAATCGGCACCCATGATTTACCCTTGTTTTAACTTCAGCTTGGCCTTATTTTCTTCGAGGAACGCCTTGAGCTCTGGTGTCGCGTCAAGCAGGCGCGTCCATTGCTCATAATAGAGAGTGACTGGAAAGCGCCCGAGCCCATACACGCTCACGCCACCCTTTTCGCTGACACGAAATTCCATGGCGCCGCTTCGCTTTTTGGTCTCGACTTGCTTTTCCAGTTCCTGAAGTTTTGCTTTCAATTCGTCATAAGTAGGTTCTGCCATGAATTGACCTCACAAAGATTCATTTCCATCATAAGTTGCTCCGAGCGCTCCGTCGAGACTCACTCGGGCACCTCGCGCCGCGGAAACTTGTTTTGCCAATTCCCTTTCTCCTACCAGACGCGGCAGGTTTTGGCGGGCATCATCGGCTGGCCAACTTTGCAGCCAAAGGCTTTCCCGAACTCCGGCGTATTCACCAGTACTCCGTTGGCGCGAAACCGGTCGGGAGAATGCGGGTCGGTAGTGGCAACGAGGCGCTCCAGTTCGGGGCGCCATTCGGAACACCAATCCTGCGCGAAGCCCACGAACATCTGCTGAATCGGCGTGTATCCATCGTCGGACTTCTTCTCCGGATCGGTTCCCGATTCTCCGGCCCTGGCCAGGAAGGCCATAAAGGCCAGCCGCAATCCACCATTGTCGGCGGTGTTTTCGCCCAGCGTAAGTTTGCCATTGATCTTCGTATCGCCCACACTGAATTGCCCATATTCGTCGACGATGCACTGCGCCTTCTCCGTGAACTTTTCTCCGTCTTCCTTCGTCCACCAGTCTTCAAGATTTCCGTGGCCGTCGAACTGCCGCCCTTCATCGTCGAAGCCGTGCGTGATCTCATGTCCCATGAACAGGCCGATGTGGCCATAGTTAACAGCGTCGGGCTCGGTCATGTCGAAGAATGCCGGCTGAAGCACTCCCGCGGGAAAGTTGATGTCGTTCATACTCGGGTTGTAAAACGCGTTCACGGTCGGCGTCGAGGTGAGCCACTCTTCGCGATCCACCAGTTTTCCAATTTTCGCCAATTGCCGGCGTGATTCAAACTCGGTCGCGCGCAGATTGTTTCCAAACGCATCGCCGCGCACGATTTCCAGCTTTGAATAATCCCGCCACCTGTCCGGATACCCGACTTTATTGGCAATGAGGTGCAACTTTTCCTTCGCGCGTTTCTTGGTCGCCGCGCTCATCCAGTCCAGCGAGTCGATGTCGCGATCCATCGCCGCTTCGATATCGTGAATCATTTGCAGCGCTTTGGCCTTGCTGGCGGGAGCGAACTGCTGGATCACATACGCCTTACCCAGGGCTTCGGGAAGGGCGGCGTCCGTGCTGCGCACGCACCGCTTCCAGCGCGTCTGCTGCTCGGGAGTGCCAATCAGCTTGCGCCACTGGAAATCGAATTTCTCCTCGTCCAATGCTTTTGGCAGAATCAAGCCCGCAAGCGAATCCACAAGCTGCCAGCGCAGGTAGGCCTTGATGATTGCAAGATCGGTGCCGGCGATCGCCTGGTTCATCCCTTTAAAATATTCCGGCTCTGCCACATTGATCTCGGCAAATGCCGGCGCCCCGCTTGAAGGATAGAAATGCTCCCAGTTAAAGACTGGCGTCATCGCCTGAAGTTCTTTCGTCGGCATCATGTGATAAACATTGTGCGGCTCGCGCTGCGAAGTTATGTCGAGAGAGGCCTTCGCCAGTTCCGTTTCCAGCTTCATGATTCCCGCTGCGTCGCTGGAGGCTTGCTTCTCGCTCTCGCCAAGCAGCTTCAAAATATTGGTGACGTGCTGCACGTATTGATCGCGAATCTCTTTATCTTTCGCTCCCTCGCGCAGGTAGTAGTCTTTTTCCGGAAGCCCCAACCCGCCCTGTGTCACCTCCGCGATGGATCGCGTCGCGTCTTTGAAATCCTGCTGCGATCCAAACCCGATAAACGCATTCACGTTAATCAATTGATAGTGCGCCAGCAATTCGGGCAATTGATCCTTGCTGGTAAGCGCATTGATCCGGTCCAGTTCCGGCTCGAGCGACGCCAAACCCTTTTTCGCGATCGCCGCCTCATCCATGCAACTGGCGTAGTAGTCGCCTATCTTTTTCGTGTTTTCGTCGCGTGAGGGATCGTCCACTCCAGCTTTATCCAGAATCGCGTGCAGCACCTGCTGATTGTATTGATCCAGGTTGTAGAACTGATCGGAGTAGGGAGAATCGCTCGGAATCGGATAGAGCTTGGACCAGTTTCCACATGCATACTGATAGAAATCCACGCAGGGGTCTGCCGACGTGTCCATCAGCTTCTTATCGATTCCTGGAATCAGCGAAAAAGTGCGGGGAGCGGTTGTCCCAGCCGCGGGATTCGATTGTTGGGCAAAAAGCGCACTCACACAAAGCAAAATTACGAGGGCAACATAGACTACTTTCATACGAGATTTCCTCCAACGCAGCCGGGGACTCCGGCAAAGTCATTGCTTTCGACTGCACGGGCTGATTTAAATCCCTAGAAGGTTAGCACGACAAGATGTGGACTGGCGGTTGTCCGGTGCTCTCCCGGCGCGAAGAGAAAGTTTCACACTTACCATTCAGCTGCAACTCTCTTCATCCTTTTCTCGTGGCGTCGCCTTGGCCACCACGCAATGCTATCCATCTCAATGACTTACGTAACGTGCCCCTGTTTCGGATGGAAACGAGCATGCTAAACTTAAAATGAACACATCGTTTGTTATTGAACCAAAGGGGAGAATTGTGGCCAAGAAAAAGAACCCGCTTGAAAATATATTTGTCCTGCTGCTGCTGGGATTGCTTGCGGGCGCTGTAGGAGGCCTGGGAGTTGGCTTGTTCCAACTACGCGCCTTGTCGCAGGCCGCCGCATCATCGTCCTCGACGGCGGGAAAGTAGGGCTGGAGTCGGCCGCTTTGAAATGTCTTATGGAGCGGGCGACGGGGATCGAACCCGTGACATCCAGCTTGGGAAGCTGGCGTTCTACCGCTGAACTACGCCCGCACGATTCCGCAGAAAATTCTGACTAAGACTATCACTCCCGCACACTGCAATACAATGTTCCGCGGCGCGGCGTAGCCGTCCCACCAGCCAGAAAAACTTGTCATTCCGATCGGGCGAAACTCAAGAGGAGCAATCCTCTCTCACCGCTGTGGCGACGAGGCCTTCCGCTCCCCACCCTGGCCCACATACAGCGGCTGCGCCAGGGATTCCGGTGCCGTCCGCGCACCGGCGGGCCGAATACCCTTGGCCTCCACTATCGACCAGCGCCAATCTTCATCGGCCTGCGGCGTGAGTCCTATATTTTCGCGAATGGCCGCCGTTGAAAATGCCTTAGTGTCCGTCTTCAGGTGGTAGAGCAGGGTCACATCCGAGCGCCGCTCCATCTGCTGAGCATTGGGCTCCACACCAGACTGCATGCCGCCGCGCTTGCTCGCCGGCAGAATGCGCGCGCGAGCCGCAAGTTCCGCGTTATTGCCCGGCCTGCGCTCCAGCGTGACTCCCACCGTGATCTCACGCAGATCCCAGTCGGTGGCATTGAATACATCCAGCCTGAGATTGTTGTCCTGAATAAAGCCCGGGCCATCCAGCTTGACCAGTTGATCGAGCGGCAAATCCTCCACCAGCGCCGGTTTGACCAGCAGCGCGCTCGCCCGAGCGTTGAATGAGAGACTGCAAGTCGCATCGGGCGACATGACTTTAAGCTTATTGCCGCTTGAATCAATGGAGAGGACAGTCTTGGCCTCAACAACCGGCCGCGCCTTCTTCGCCTCCTCCATAACCTGGCCTAGATTGTCGTTGTCGATGACGGTGTTCGCCGGGAGCGTCCGTGCCGGCTCAGGAGCCTGTTGAGCATCCTGCTGCGCCTTGTTCTTGCGGAGATTGCGGGCAAAATCCCCCAGCGATGTCCCATCGTCTTGAGCGGCTGAGCCGACCGCCAAGAACAATACACACGCCGCAATCGATACTGCCACCAAAATTCTTGTTTTCATCGTTCCCGCCGTTGCACTCCTACAGTTCGCTCCGAGCCGTTCGACCTATACCCCCGCCAATGGCCCAAGGGATACAAGAGGTTTCATTTCGCTGGATACAGTTTTATGCAAGCCGTAACAGGAAGGAAGTTACCGGAGTAACACGAAGTACCGCGATCGGAACGATCAGCGGCTCAACAAACGAAAAGAGGGGCTGGGCACGCAACAGATCGAAGTGCGCGCAACGGGAGCGCGCCCAGGCCCTCCAGGTCAATCACCTCACAAGAGACCGGAACTTCGAAAGCGCTGAATCGGATCCGCCACCGGCATTGATTGACGCTTGAATACCCAGCGCGCCACCGCGATTCCTAATGCCGCATAGCATAGATACCAGAGTTTCATAGTGTTCTCCCCACGCCGGAACCGCACCTGGGGAGAGCCTCCTAGGTCCCGTCGTTCGTTCACCCTACCGCTCTTCATATCGGCAAATCCAGCCCACGAATGTGCTATCGCGTAGCCCGAAAGCTCACATTGGTAACCACATCGCAACAGCGGTCAGTTCGCGTAAAATCTCTGCCTCAACCCTCATTTCCGGAGACGCCCCATGTCCTCAGCCAACTCGGAAACACCAGCACCCGCCGCCATAGCCTTTGAAGGAGTTTGCCCGATCCTCCGCGTAAAGAGCCTTTCCGAGAGCGTCCAGTACTACGTCAAGACTCTCGGGTTCAAAATCGACTGGGGATATCCGGATGACGGGTCTTCGTTTATCGCCTCAGTGTCACGCGGCCGATGCCACATTTTTCTGAGCGAAGGCGACTAGGGCCATCCCGGCGCGTGGGTTTGGATCGGCGTCCAAGATGCTGATGCCTTGTTGGAAGAGTATCGCCGCACCGGAGCGAAGATCCGCCATCCTCCCACGAACTACCCGTGGGCCTGCGAGATGCAGGTCGAGGATCTCGACGGAAACGTGCTCCGAATGGGCTCCGATAATAAGAAAGACCAGCCGACTGGAGAATGGCTGGACATGCAGGGTCAGCGCTGGTTGCCCCAACCTCAGGGCGGATGGAAACGAGCAGAATGATCTCTGGAATTGCAGGCTGACGTGGATCGATGCTTTCAAGGGGTGCGGCTTCACACACTGGGGGGAAAGTCCGAAAATGCAGATTCCTCCTCGTCGTCGCCTTCGCCTCCGGACGGCTCGGAATGACAAAATCAAAGGGCTTGGTGGTAAATCTTAGCTATGCCGCGTCGGCGATCCAGCCGCCACCCACCACTAGGTCGCCGTCATAGAAAACCGCTGCCTGCCCCGGAGTAATCGCGCGCTGCGCTTCATTGAACGTTACTACTACCTCATCCGGCCCGCAGGCTTCAATCATCGCAGCGGCTGGTTGGTGCTTGTGCCGAATTTTCACGGTCACGCGCATTGGCCCGCGAATCGCGTCAGTCGAAATCAGGTTCACGCGCCGCGCCCGCAGTGTGCGTGAATACAAGGCCTCATCGCGGCCCACCACAACCTGGCGCGTATCATTCTTGATCTGAATCACGTACAACGGAGAGCCGGTCGCCACGCCCAGCCCCTTGCGCTGTCCGACAGTAAAATTGTGCACGCCGGCGTGCTCGCCGATCACTTCGCCTTCGGCGGTCACCATCTCGCCGCCGACTTCAACTCGCCGTGAATCGCCTTGCTCGGCGAGATAAGCGTCGAGGAAGCGCTTGTAGTCGCCGCCGGGCACGAAGCAGATCTCCTGCGAGTCGGGCTTTTCTGCAATTACAAGATTGTACTTATGCGCCAGCTCGCGAACCTCGGGCTTGTTCATTCCTCCGAGCGGAAAGAGGGTGCGGCTCAGTTGCTCCTGCGTCAGGCCAAATAAAAAGTAGGTCTGATCCTTCGATCGGTCCACGGGCCGCTTCAGCAGCCATCGCCCGCTGGTTTCATCAAAGGCGACCTGAGCATAGTGCCCGGTTGCGATCTTCTCTGCACCAATCTGCCGCGCCACACTCAATAGCTGATCGAACTTCAGGTGATTGTTGCAGAGGCTGCAAGGGATCGGCGTCCGCCCCGCCAGATACTCTTCGACAAAGGGCCGGACCACGTCGCGCTCAAACCGCTCTTCATGATTCACGACGTAGTAAGGAATCCCAATCGTCTCCGCCACACGCCGCGCGTCGTAAACATCGTCAATCGAGCAACAGCGCCCGGTCACCGACTCCGGCATTCCCTCATGCCCGGCCAGCCGCCGCTGATTCCAGAGCTGCATGGTGAGGCCAATGATCTCGTGCCCTTCGGCGCGCAGCATGGCCGCGACGGTCGAAGAGTCCACTCCTCCCGACATAGCGACGGCAATGGTTTCTGTAGACAAGCTTCTAATCCCCTGGCTGCTACTTCATACTCTGCCACAACTTCCGGCTTTGCGAACCCTTTCAGCGGGCTCGTACCCCTCAACCCGCCGCTCGAGGCTCGAGGCTTCCAGCTTGCCAAATTGGCGATAGTGCGCGCAGTCGCGCTACTGTTTCCCCGACCAGTCCCACCGCAAACTCCACGTCCTCGGCCGTATTCTGCTTGCCCAGACTGAACCGTATACTCGCCCGCGCCTGATCGGTCGTGAGCCCCATCGCCAGCAGGACATGCGAAGGCTCAATCGCTCCCGACGAGCACGCCGCTCCCGTCGATACTGCGAGTCCCTTCAGATCCAGGGCGATGACTAATGCTTCGCCATCGATGCCGTCGAAACAAATGTTCGTAGTATTCGGCACTCTTTGCGGGCATCCATGGTCCGGTGGGTGCCCCGCACATCGCGCACTTTGCGATGTCTGCGAGTCTGCGCCATTTACAGCGCTCGCCTCAATCTTTAACAATTCCGCTTCCAGCCGATCTCGCAACTCTGCGATTCTCTGATTCTCACCACGTTCCACTCCCGCGCGTGCGATCTCCGCTGCTCGTCCCAGCCCAACAATCCCCGGAACATTTTCCGTTCCCGCCCGCCGTGATCGCTCATGTCTCCCACCATAAAGCTGAGCTTCGAGCGCAGTTCCCTTTCGTACATAGAGTGCGCCCACTCCCTGCGGCCCGTGCAGCTTATGCGCGGAGATGGTTAGCAGATCGCACCCAATCTCATCGACGCGCAGCGAAATCTTTCCTGCCGCCTGCACCGCGTCGGTATGAAAGTAAACGCCGGCCTCGGCTGCAATCCGGCCAATCTCAGTTAAGGGCTGTACAATTCCCGTCTCATTATTAGCCGTCATAATCGAGATCAGCTTGGTACTCGGCCGCAGCCCCAGCTTCACATCCGCTGGATCGACCATGCCCCGCCCATCTACCGGAATATAGGTCACCTCGCAGCCGCATTCTTCCAGATGGCGGCAGGCATTCAGCACGGCATGATGCTCAATCGCTGACGTGATGACATGATCCCCAGCCCGCGCCACGCCGAATATTGCGAGGTTATCCGCCTCTGTCCCCCCACTCGTGAATACGATCTCCACGGGGCGGCATCCCAGGAGCGCGGCCACCGATTCCCGCGCACGCTCGACCGCTGCCCGCGTCTGCTGGCCGCGATGGTGAATCGACGAAGCGTTTCCAAAATGCTCGCCGAAATATGGCCGCATCGCGTCCATAACCTCGGGCAGCATGGGTGTCGTCGCATTGTTGTCGAAATAGACCCGGCGCATAGCTTGATATCTATTCTACCGGGAGGCGCCGATGTAGGACGTGATTAGGTGCGGGTTAGCGCTGGCACAGCCGAAAGCGTTCCTTTGAAAACGGTGGCACAGAAACGAACAACTACGACAGGTAAGAAAGCAGATTTAGAGGAATCTGCAAGCTTCACAAAATCAAACGCCGCGTCCAAGCAGGTTCGCTTTCGACGCGGCGTTCATTGAGGGTTGTAATGTTGAAGGTGTACCCCGCTCTTAGTGGCCCTGCGCGAGTTCCGGTGTCTTTTCGCCCAGTGTGAAGTGTACTTCCGAGGTAGCGGAGGGCCTCACCGTTACCGACTTGCTCCAGGTCACGGAATCCGAAAAATTCGGCCGCTTCACGCGGGTTTGTGTCATCACGTCATAGACGGGCATCTCGCCCACCACTCGCCAGCCTTCATGCCAGGCCACAATTTCATACTGGCCGGCCGGCACATCGGTCAGCTCAAAATTTCCCTCGTTGTCGGTGACCGCGTAATACGGATTCTTTGCCACCATCACTTCACCGTTCATCCACACGTGTCCGGCATTGCAGCGCAGGTCCGCAACTCCTTCCCGTGTCATCGGACGGCTGATCTCCTGGCCCGCCGTGGTGAAGGGCAGATTGTAATCGGCGCTTCCAGACATGTGAACCGTATGCAGCAACGGGTCGCTGCTGCGAACCGTCAAAGTTGCCTGCTCCGGCACCAGCAAGACATGCGGCTCATACCGGCAATTCTTCTGATTCAGATACCGCCGCTCCAGCGGCAGGTCCATGGCCTTGCCCGCGCTGATGTTCTGCAGATAGACGACGGTATTGGCCACGCCGCCATCCGGGGAAACAATCAGCCGTTCCAGGCTCCGGTGCTTCTCGCCCTGAGGATCGCAAACCTGCGGGTCTTTATTGATATCCCAAGTCGCCAAGTGCGGCAGCGGCCCCTCCCATTTCACTTTGCCGCGAATCGTTCCCCCGTTCGTTACCTGAATTACCTTGTACTCCGATTGGGCGGAACAAAGCGCTGCCGTTAGAACCGTGCTCAATAGCGTCAACCACCTCAAACTTCTTTTCATGAGCCTCACCTGACAAATCGAGATATGCAGCCCTATCGAGCGGGGACAGGGGAATACACCTCCGTTTTGTCCCCACAAGCCGAAGGAGCCCTTCATTGCACAATATGTCCCTTAGTACAGTGACGCAAATGACCTGAGTTCATCGGCCTGTCGGGGTATCGAACGGCGAGGTCTATTAATGATGCGGCTATGCCAGCTACCTGAATGTGATGTTAGTCATTCTCCTGGAAGGAGATACAGGATTAAGGTGAAACAGTGTTAGAACAGCCAGACGCAGTAAGTTTGGTCCGCTGGAGATGGCCTTTCGCCAAAACAATTAATGTTGGCTTGTTAGAAAAGCGACTGCCCAAAAGCCAAGGCTACCTTTTTCCCAATGCAAGATACTTCTGCGGATATGCCGGCCCCATGTAATCCGCACGCGGACGTATCAGCCGGTTATCGTCGAGCTGTTCAATCACGTGCGCCGTCCAGCCGCTTACCCGCGAAACGGCAAAGATGGGCGTGAATAAATCCACCTCGATCCCCAGCGTGTGATAAGTGGAGGCGGAATAAAAGTCAACATTGGCATTCAGCTTCTTATCGGCCTTCACGAACTCTTCTATCTTGTTCGAGTAATCGAACCATTGGGGCTTGCCGCTCGATTGCCCCAGATCGCGCGACATCTTTCGCAGATGCGTTGCCCGCGGATCCTCCGTGTGATAGACGCGATGCCCGAAGCCAGGGATCTTCTTCTTCTGCCCGAGCAAGCCTTTCACGTATTCCACGGGATCGGCGCTCGACTGATCGATGTCCTTCAAAATTTTGAACACGGCCTCATTCGCGCCGCCGTGTAGCGGCCCTTTCAGCGTGCCAATGGCCGAAGTAATCGCCGAATGCATATCGGAAAGCGTAGCCGCAGTTACCCTTGCGGCAAAAGTCGAGGCGTTCAGCTCATGGTCCGCATGGAGAATTAACGCGATATCGAGCGCGCGTTCGGCGGTCGCCGAGGGCGCCTCGCCGTTGAGCATGAGCAGAAAATTCGCGGCGTGAGAAAGTGAGCGATCTGGCTCGACTGTCGGCTTGCCTTTGCGAATGCGATCGTAAGTCGCCACCACCATCGCGATCTGTGACGTCAACCGGATAGCCTTGTTCACATTCGCGTCGTGGTCGTTCTTGTTGTACTCCGGATCGTAATACGACAGCGCCGAAACCACTGTGCGCAGCATATCCATTGGTGGCACGTGCTTTGGCGTCGATTGCAGCATGGAATAAATGGATGCATCCAGCTCGCGCTCCTCCGCCATTCGCATCTTCAAATGCTTGAGTTCATCCGCGTTGGGCAGCCGCCCAAACCAGAGCAGATAGCAGACTTCTTCGAAGGTCGAATGGTCGGCTAGGTCGTGAATGTCATAACCGCGATAGGCGAGCACCCCGGCATCTCCATCGATGTAGCAGATGCTTGAGGTCGTCGCGACCACCCCTTCCAATCCCTTTGGCGCATTTACATTTGTGACGCTCGACATGATCCCTCACCGGATTTCTCTTTTATACCGCACCGAAGCAGTCCGTGCCATGTGACAAAAACCATGGCGGCGGCAACGCGCATAGAAATACGTCGCGATGACTTGCAGCGTGGAGGCCAACTCCTTTGGTGTGACCTGAGCCACCTGTAGCTCAGGATTATAATCAGCCAGCCCGTGAACGGGCTTCCGGAGAAAAATCACTATGAAACGCATCGCGCTGGGCCTCTGCCTGATCCTTCTTTCGTTACCCAATGTTGTGTCCGCCACGTCGCCACAGAAATCATCCGACGAAGCAGCGGTCCGGGCCACGGTTACCGACTATATCGAGGGCTACTACACAGGAAATGCCGCTCGCATGGAGAAATCGCTCCACCCGCACTACTTGAAACATACAATCAGCGGTGCCGATGACCATTTGAAAATGACGGAGAAGACTGGCTTGCAGATGGTGCAGAACGTACGCTTAAACGGGCCCGTGACTTCGACCGTTAAGACTGAACAGATCACTGTGCTCGATATGGCCGGCGATATCGCTTCGGCAAAGCTGGTGACCGCTCAATGGGTGGATTACATCACGCTCTCGAAATGGAATGGTGAGTGGAAAATTGTTTCTGTCGTACTGAGAGAAAATGACTAAGGCCACGGCGGAGTCGGTTTGAGGGGCGCGTCCGTTGCGGACGTGCCTCACTCCGCCCAGATCGTCGCCGCTGTCCCGGAAAAAATTCGCTCGCGCATCTTCTCCGAAATCGGCAGCGCCCGGAAGTCATCCACATTTTGCTTGATATCCGGTACGCCAGGCCCCGGCCAATCCGTGCCAAACAGCGTCTTCGCGGCGATCTCCTCCAGCCGCGGAAAATATTCCAGCAGCTTGCGCGGCGGAATGCCGCTGATATCCAGATAAACATTGGGATGCCGCCGAATCAGAAAAAACGCCGTCTCCATCCACAGCGGCCGTCCTCCATGCGCCAGCAAAATCTTCAGCTTCGGAAAATCCACGGCCACGTCGTCGACATAGATCGGGTCGCCGTAGGTATTGCGCGCGCCCGGAAAGACGGACGTTCCCGTATGAAACATTACCGGAATCCCATTCGCCTCGGCCGCGCGATAAATAATTTCCAGCTCCTTCACCCCGCGCAAATAATCATTCGGATAAAGCAACTGATGCGGCGGATGAATCTTGATCATGCGTATGCCGAGCCGCAGAATATGTTCCACGTCCGCCAGGATATTTTTTGTGTGCCGCGGATGCACCGATCCGCACGCAATCAGACGCCGCGGATCGGCCTTCACATAATCCGCCACAAACTGATTCACTTCGGGCCCAAACCCCATCACCTCGGGTGCAACATAGTTGATCAGTGCCGCGCGTTCGACTCCGCAGCGATCGAGATAGCCGAGGAACGCTTTGGGAGAGCGGCTATAGGACTCGATCTCCGCAAAGTTTGGCCGCTTCGCCTTCATCAGCGCAAGCGCCTCCGGCCGAAACAACTCGTAAGGCTCAATGTGAACGTGGCAGTCGGTGATCATGGATTCACTTGGCATTCGTAGGGGATCGCTGTGAGATTCGAGCTATGAGCTTCGAGCAACCTGGATGCAGGCATGGCTAACCCAAACCGCAGATTCCTCGCTCGCCCTCTCCTTGGGCTCCGGGCGGCTCGGAATGACAAGGGCAATTGATTCCTCGCAGCTCGCGGCTCAGAGCTCGCAGATCAATACAACGGCACTTTCGGATCCACCGTCCGCGCCCAGCCATCGATTCCGCCGCGCATAGACTGTACCTTGTCGAATCCTTGCTGCCGCAGCCAGTTCGTCACCGTCAGCGACCGCACGCCATGATGGCAGACGACCACTATATGCGAATCCGGATCAAGCTCCTGATGCGCGCGCGCCGGCACATCGCCCATCGGAATATTCTTCGCTCCCTCGATCCGCGCGGTTTCGCATTCCCATGGCTCGCGCACATCCAACAGCGTAAACTCCTCGCCGCTTTTCTGTAGAGCCTTCAGCTGTCCTGCCGAAATCTCGAATTCCATCCAAGTCCCCTTGCCAGCCGCAAGTCTTGTAGGCCTTAATTACTTTTTCCTCGCTCTGCCCACCGTGGTCAAACTCACCAGCGATCCCAGCGCCCATAATGCGCAGGTAACCAGCCGCGCTGTTCGCACATCTGGTTCGGATACATTACTCCAGAACGTCAACCCGAGCCCGATGAAGAAATTAATCAGCAGCAGAGAAAAGAACACGCGCTCCCGCAGGCACCGGGTATCCAGATCCAGCGTCCCCAGCAGCACAATCCATACCACGTACGTGACACCCGTCCAAAGATCGTGCGACCAGTCGAACTCGCGGTTCGTGATGTGCAGGTAGGACACCCACGCGAAATATGCGCAGCTTAGAAAACCCACCACCCCCCACAACGAGGTCCGGCACATTAGGTGTCCAGAGTTGACCGGAGGCTCCGCTTGCGAATTTTGAGCTGGAGTGGCTACAACCCACCTCGCGACTTCGGTGTGAAGTTCAGTGCGCCTAGAATCATACATCTGTTGAAGCGTAGAGTAATTGGGACTTAAGCCTGTGCCCTGATTGCGGTCGGTTCATCAAGCCCAAATGCTTGTTAGGTCGCGCGGCTATAGGTCGAGGCTCTTAGACCGCGGCTCTTGCTCGCTTGCTAGCGGACTAGTTTCCCGTCCACTTCGCGGCCCGCTTCTCAAGGAAGGCCATAATACCCTCCTGCGCATCCGCCGTCGAGATGAGTTCCTCCAGATAAATCTTCTCCGCTCTGGCCAGGCCTTTATCGAAGTGAATCGCGTCCCACGCATAGATCGACTTCTTGGCCAGTGCGAGCGCGGATGGACTGTGCAGTTTGAGTTCCTCAACCGTTCGCTGAACCAATTCCTCCAACTCTTCAGCGCGCGCCGATTGGTTCGCCAGCCCGATCGCAACCGCTTCGTCGCCCGAAATCTGCCGCCCGGTCAAAATCAGTTCACTGGCCCGCTTTTGTCCGATGAGCGCGGGCAAAACCACCGCCGCCACCGGCGGGAAACAGCCTAGTTTGATCTCAGGAAATCCCCACCGCGCATTGCGCGCCGTGTACACGATGTCGCAGACCGCTGCCAGTTCCGCGCCTCCGCCCAGGCAAGCGCCTTTCACGCGCGCAATCGTCACTTTGCTACTAGCGACAACCGCCCGAATCGCCGCATGAAAATTTGTCAGCATTTCCCGCACTTGTTCAGGCACATGGGCCTTGATGTCCACTCCAGCGGAGAAATTTCCCGACTCTCCTTCAAAAATAATTGCCGTGATGTCGCGCCGCGCATCGAAATCCGTTACCGCCCGCTGAATCTCGCGCATCATGCCAACATCGATGACGTTCAGCGGTGGATTCGCCAGGCGGATCCTGACTACGGGTCGCCTATCCTCGATTTCGATATATTTCATCCCCATATCTGCGACCCTACAAATTAATGGCCGACTTGCGCGGCTCGCCGATGGTTGCGAACGGGTCCCGCGCTCCTTCCTTTTCCTTGATCCACTTCTTCTCGTTGCGGATGATATCGAGCAGGAGTTCCTTGTCCTTCGCCGATGGCAGACACTCTTCGCAATGCTGTATGTACGCCCGCTCATCGAGCGGCTCGCCGGTTTCGCAATGGAAGCGCTTCCCTGCCCAGCGTCCAATGTTGCGGTTGAATTTTATATCAGGCGTATAGAATTTTTTCTCGCCCGGTCTTAGAAAGCTGTTCAGCCGCTCGACCAGTCCAGCAACCTCCTGCCGGTAAAGATGGCGGTTGTAGTCGTTGAGATCGTCAAGGTCGGCGGTCTTTTCATTCTGCGGCTCGTCGTAGCGGCCCTTAATGCCCCACACGTAGGCCCAGTGCGCCGATGAGGAATGATCGGTGCCGAAGAGATCGTAGGAACTCGAGATCCATTTGTTGAGATATTTCTGCATGAGCCACTGCGGAATCACGCCCGCCTCCACCACGCGGCGCAGGCCGTCATTGCCGGTGCCCATGTGGAATGCCTCCTCGCGCAGCATGTAGGAGGTCGACCGGCCGAGCGGCGCAAAGGCCGAATACTTCAGCATTTGAAGCTGGAACTTGCCGTCGCGATCGACAAAGTCCGTGTAGGTGAAGAAGTCGAGCCAGTTGTCGACGTCAACATTGAAAGTGCCCAGCAGGCGCGCGTTTTCAAACGCTCGCCGCTCGAGCATCTTCTGCGCCTCAACCTTCCCCGAGGAGCCGAAGAAGTCGATGAGCAAGGCGCACATCTGCCAGCCGTGACGCATCTCTTCAATCATCACTCGCGTGAGCGCGCGGCGATCCCAGTCTGTGGGCGCTGTCTCGAACAGGTTGCGTTGCTGCTCCACGCTCGCAAATTCGGTATCGCCCTGATAAATGATCATGTTCATGAGCGCGTCGCGCATCTGCTGCGTCGGCACCTGGCGCAGGTTCTCCCACTTCTTCCGGCCCTTGTAGGAGCCGAACTGGATGTCGTCGGTTTCAATGGCGCCATAGAGCGTGTCGAAGTGGAAGGCCTCGACGTCATCCTTATTAACGCCCACTTCCTTGCGCCACTCGTTGAACAGGCCTTCCCACTCGCTGAAGCTACCGATTTTTGCGACTTTACCTGGCATAGATCAAAATCCTTTCACCGCCACACCTTCTTCACCGCCGGGACGCAGATTCCGCTGAGAAACCTTTCTGATTCTTTTGCTTCGAACGTAAAGGCTGTCGGACGAGAGCGCTCGCCCCGTATTGCCTGCGCGAGCGCCCGTCCCACTACTTCGCTTTGAATTCGGCTGGACGTTTTTCTACATACGCGGCCAGGCCTTCTTTTGCGTCTTCGCTCTGGAAAAGAATCTGTTGATTCTCGCGCTCCACCGCCAATGCCGATTCCATCGGAATCTCCCAGCCCGTCTGAACGGCGCGCTTGATGCGGCCTACAGCCTTCGCGGCTTTGTTTGGCGGGGTGAACTGTCGCGCGTATTCCATGATGTTTTCCATGAAGCCTTCGCGTTCGAAGATGTCGTTGACAATGCCGAAATCTTTCGCTTCCTCAAACGAGAAAGTGTTCCCGGTGACCATCAGTTCGATGGCCTTGCTCTTGCCGACCATGCGCGAAAGGCGCTGCGTGCCGCCGGTGCCGGGAAGGACGCCGAGGTTAACTTCGGGCAGTCCGATTTTCCCAGCGTCTTTGCGCGCAATGCGGATATCGGCAGCCATCGCAATCTCGAGTCCTCCACCAACACAGTGCCCGTTAATCGCGGCGATCACCAGCTTCGGCGTGTGCTCAAGCCGGAGCAGCGTTTCGTTGGCATGCAGGCAGAAGTAATACTTGAAGGTCGGATCGACGCTGGCAAGCATCTTGATGTTCGCGCCCGCGGAGAAAAATTTGTCGCCGACACCGGTGAGCACCATCACATGAACGTCATTATCCATGCGGGCTTTGAGAATGGCCTCATCGAGCTGGCGATTCATCTCGTAGGTGTAGGTGTTGGCGGGCGGGTCGTTCATTTCGATCACGGCGACGCCGCGGTCGGCGCGGTAGTTGATCAGTTGTTTGGTCGTTTCGGCTGAAGCCGGTTGCATCGTGGTTGCCATTGATTGCTCCTCTTGATGGCCGGCTATGCCGGCTTGAAATTAAACTTTTCCGCTTATGGCGGGATTGCTCAGACGCCTCTTCAAAATTGCTTTTGCAGGTGGCGCGGACTGCTGATCCCTCCCTCGCCCTCGATTTCGACTGCGGACGGCTGGGGATGACAAAGTATCAGGTACAGCGGCTATGCCGGACAAAATGATCCGGCTCATCTGCTGCGCGAGTTCATCCGCGCCGCCATCAATGCGCGGGTTGTACCAGGTGTAGATCCAATTAATCATGCCGAAAAGGCTCATGACTGCGGTGCGGGAATTGAACTCGATGCCGCGCTCGCGCTTGAGATCGTCCATGAGGCCGACGCAGATTCGATAGTACTGGCGCTTGATGGCAGCCAGTTCGGCGTTGAATCCGTTCTTCAGCGCTTCATCTTCGTGCGCCAGAACCTTGAGGCCGCTCTGGTTGGCGACGAAATATTCGAGATGATTCTGGATAAACACTCGAATGCGTTGAGCGGGATCTGTCACCGGTTCGAGGTGCGCCTTCAGTTGTTCAATGATGGTTGAGAAAGCGTGTTTCTGGATCAGATAGAGCAGCCGCTCTTTCGATTCGAAGTAATGATACAGACCGGCGAGCGACATTCCGGTGGCGCGAGAGAGGTCGCGCATGGAGGCGCCTTCATATCCTTTTTCGCAAATCACGTTCGTGGCCAGCGCGAGCAGATCGCTCAGACGCCGATCGAAGCGGGTTTCCCGAAGTACCGGAGGAGTGGTGCGGCGACCGCGCTTGGTTTGCGGCTCGAGGCTGGCGGGGGCGGGCATAGTTCGAACGTTCGTTCGAATTATATCCTGGCGTGATGCGGATCACAAGGGCGTGTGATGGTCATGGTCTGCCTTGAATCGACTGCCTCGAATCGACGTCCGCAAAAGGCGCCTGCGCGGCGTTTAAGGCTGTCCTGCCTCTTTATGTGGTTCGGGCTTCGCTACCGTCTGGCTGGGATCGGCTTCTATAGTCACTTCGACTTCGGCGCCGGGCTTCAGTTTAACCTTCTTGCCATTTTCATCGCGAAGCGCGTTTTCCACGCGGAGCTCGCGATAGAGATGGTCGGCTCCCTCGACCGTGATCTGCGCCTTTTCCGGCTCGTTGGGAATTAGGGGAGGGATTATCTTCTGCACCGTTCCCGGCAAGGTTGCACTGGGCTTTTCAGCCCGATTGACATTCTCAGACATATTGACCTACGGAAAGCTATGAGGTGTTTAACCTAAATTTACCAGAAAACTGCTCCAGACGCCTCCCCTGGCGGCGCGGGGTCGACGCCCACATCAATGACCAGATCAATGACCAGATCATTGCGCGCGTGAATGAGCGGGTCAATCTCCAGTTTCGGCCCGAGCGACTCACGTCCTCGAGGTGTACATCTCCCCGCAAAACTTCTAAGTACCAAATTTTGTCAATCGCTGTCGTGAAAGTGTCAGATGACATACACCCGCGCTTCCCCCGAGGTGACTATAAGCTCCAAGGCCCTTGAAAAATACCGGGTTGCGCCGGAAGGCCATCTGACTTCCGTCACTTGGGTTAATGGCATGAGGAATGCGACAGTAACGGCGAGTTGGTCATCCAACCAGACAGTCAAAAACCGGAGACGAGGGAAATTTCAATGCGGAAACAGAAGGGCTTCTCACTGATCGAATTGCTGATTGTGGTCGCGATCATCCTGATCATCGCTGCCATCGCTATCCCGAACCTTTTGCGTGCTCGCATTGCGGCGAATGAATCGTCCGCAGTGGGCTCGGTTCGTACCGTTAACACGGCTGAAGTTGCCTACAACTCGGCGTATCCAACCGTGGGCTTCTCCAGCTCGCTTACCAATCTGGCGGGCAGCTGCACCAGCACCACAGTCCCGACGTCCACCAGCGCTTGCCTGATCGATTCCGTATTGGCGGGCGGCCAGAAGAGCGGTTACTCCTTTGGAGCTGACGCAGGCGGCGGTTCTGGCACGCCTCTCGGCGCCTATTCCGTCGATGCCCAGCCCATCACCGCAAACCAGACTGGCGTCCGGTACTTCTGCTCGGCGGCCGATGGCGTAGTGCGCTACGGCACGGCGACATTCAGCGGCGCGAGCTGCGCATCCAGCGGCACTCCGCTGCAGTAGTTTTGCGATCCAACCGCTACTCGGACAAGAGCACCAAACCGACGAAGAGCAGAGGAGCAATCCTCTGCTCTTCGTCGTTTCTAGAACCGGCAAAACAACTTGCGTCCGCTACCATGACGCTGCCATATTTTGTCACTATTCCTGCCCCTATTATGGCTGCCGGGAATTAGCCCCCTCTTCTTTGTGTTATCTAACTTCGATTAACTGCCCGCACCCAAGATCGCCCCCGTACTTCCGTAACACCCTATGTAGGATGCCCAATAGAGTTCCCCGTGCCCTATTGCTACATTCTCCGACAAATAGCCCATGCCTGGAAGGACATTGAAAGATGGGGAAGCAGAGAGGCTTTTCGTTGATTGAGTTGCTGATCGTAGTCGCGATCATCCTGATCATCGCCGCGATCGCTATTCCGAATCTACTGCGTGCCCGTATTGCGGCGAATGAGTCCTCCGCGGTGGGATCGCTCCGCACCATTAACACAGCCCAAGTCGCCTACAATTCCAGCTATCCGACCGTAGGCTTTGCCACCAGCCTCAGCACGCTGGGAGGAACTTGCACCAGTACCACTGTGCCCACCTCTACCAGCGCCTGCCTGATCGACTCGGTCCTGGCAGGTCAAAGCAAGAGTGGATATTCGTTCGCGCTGAGCAACGCCGGCACTTCGTCAACCCCTCAAGGAATCTATGAAACCGATGCCAAACCGATTAGCGCCAATCAGACCGGCGTCCGTTACTTCTGTTCCAGCGCCGACGCGGTGGTCCGTTACGGCGCTAGCGCATTTAGTAACAATTGCCAATCGACTGGTACCCCCCTCCAGTAAACTTGCCAGACCTTATGGTCTGCGCACCTGCTGTCTTCCGGCACTAAAAATGCAGCCGATAATGTGAACTTGGGCCGGAATTTATCCATGCTAGGCCACGGGGACAAAATGCAACGCGCGGGTGGCTTTTCTCTAATCGAATTGCTGATCGTAGTGGCGATTATTCTTATCATCGCCGCACTGGCGATTCCCAGCCTGCTCAACTCTCGTATTGCCGCCGATGAAGCGGCCGCGGCATCCACCATCCGGCTCCTCAACAGCGCGCAGATTACTTATAACTCCACGTATCCGACGATTGGCTATGCCAGTTCGCTAGCCGCACTGAGCGGCACAAACTGTTCGCCTCCCAGTTCCACCAATGCCTGCCTCATCGATACAGTGTTGGCTGGGGGCGTCAAAACTGGATACAGCTTCAGCCTTCCTGCCTCGAGCGTAACCGGAACCCCCGCCTCAACTTACCAGTTCATCGCCAGCCCGGTGTTATGGCAATACTCTGGAATACGCTACTTTTGCTCTTATTCTGACGCCGTCGTGCGAGTAAATTCCACGGCGATCTCCACCTGCGACGGCACAATATCGCCAATGAATTAGAATTTTCTTAATGACTGCTTTTGAGCTTTCGGCCTGCCTACCGAGCCATTTACTTTCGTAACTGCAAGTTCTCACTTACATTCGCCAACATCTAAAAACCGCCCCTATAATTTTCCAGTGGACCTTTCCACGGTGGCCACCGCTACGAATCAACAGCTATGGCAGCAATTGAAATTCTGAACCTCGAAAAAACCTATCGCGTTGGTTTTTGGCACCGGAAGCCAAAACTCGCTCTGCGCCCGCTCTGTCTTGAAATTCAAGAAGGAGAAGTATTCGGCTTTCTTGGTCCGAACGGAGCCGGCAAGACCACAACTCTTAAACTCTTAATGGGCCTCGTGCCTCCCACGGCAGGAACAGCGCGAATCCTGGGAATGGAAATTGACGATCCTCGCGTAAAAGCGCAGATCGGCTTCCTTCCCGAACAGCCCTACTTCTACGACCACCTCACCGCCCGCGAGCTACTCACTTACTATGCCCAGCTTTCGGGAGTTCCCGCCAAAGAACGGTCGCCGCGTGTCAATGCGGTGCTTGAGCGCGTGGGAATCCTCGAATCCGCCGGAGTGCAGTTGCGCAAATACTCGAAGGGCATGCTGCAGCGCGTCGGGCTGGCGCAAGCTATTCTGCACAATCCGAAGGTTGTTTTCCTTGATGAACCAATGTCCGGCCTCGATCCCATGGGGCGCCGCGAAGTGCGTGAACTGATCGAGGAACTGCGCCGCGAAGGTAAGACAGTATTCTTCTCCACCCATATTCTTTCCGATGCCGAAGCCCTCTGCGACCGCGTCGCCGTCATCAACCGCGGCGAGCTGCGCGGCGTCGGAACGGTTGCTGAGCTGACAAAGCGGGCGCAAGGGAAAGTCGAAATCATATTTTGTGCCAGGAACGTCCCCGCGGCATTCGCCAGGCTCGGAGTCGAGGCGCGCGCCAGCGGCGACCTGGTCAATGCCATCATTCTTCAGGAACAGCAGGAGGAGGCGCTCGAACTATTGCGGCAGGAGCGCATAAAGCTGATTTCGCTCGCGCCGGTGCGCACTTCGCTCGAAGAGTTCTATGTCGAGAAGCTGCGCCCCAGTGAGATCACCATGGGAGCTGGTGCATGAACTCTCGCATCGCCTACGTTGCCTTCAATACCTTTCGCGAAGCCGTTCGCGACCGCGTTCTCTACAACCTGATTGCTTTTGCGCTGCTCATTTCCGCGGCTGCCATCCTCGTCGGCGAGATTTCCATCGATGTTGAAAAGCTGGTCGTGATTAATCTCGGGCTGACCGCTGTCTCGCTGTTCGGAGTGGTGATTGCCATCTTCATCGGCATCGGCCTGGTCTCAAAAGAAATCGACAAAAAAACGCTTTACACCGTCCTTTCGCGGCCCGTCCGCCGCTGGGAGTTCGTTGTCGGCAAATTCTTCGGCCTCACCGGAACGCTGGTCGTAAATACTTTCTTCATGGCGATCGGCGTTTTTCTGGCCCTGCTCTATGTTGCTCACCACTTCGAAAAAGCCGATTTGCCTGTGCTCGCAGCGCTCTATTTCATCACGCTTGAGTTTCTGATCGTTTGCGCGCTGGCCTTGTTTTTCTCGTCGTTCTCCACCCCGATCATGTCGGCGGTCTTCACGTTCGCTCTTTTCGTCATCGGAAACCTGGCCGAGGATCTGCGCGGAATGGCCCGCGGAATGGCCGGAATAGCCGGCGCAGTCATGACCGCAGCTTCTTATCTGGTGCCCAATCTCTCCGCCTTCAACATCGTCAATCAGGCAGCGCACGGAGATGGCGTGCCCGGCCGGTTGATCGTCTATAACACCCTATACGCCCTTTTGTATTCCGCCATGGCTCTCTCCGCGGCAGTCCTCATCTTTCAGCGCCGGAACTTGAAATGAACTCCTCTCGCCGCGTCAACATCGTCGCCACCGTTGTTCTCGTCGGAGCAATGGCCTGCGGTGCTGCTACCCTCAATGCCGTCGATAGCCTGCGCCTTCAGTCCAACGCCCAGCAGACTCTCTATATCCGGTCCGCGACAGCTCTGCGCCGCATGAGCATCGGCTATACCGGCTTGCTGGCGGATATTTATTGGACCCGCGCAGTCCAGTATTTCGGCCTTCAACACCACCGGGCTTCTCAGGATTTTCACTTGCTCGCCCCGCTATTGCAGGTCACCACCGAACTCGATCCTCGCCTCATTCCGCCCTATCAGCTGGGCGCAAGCTTCCTGTCGCCGCAGCCACCCAACGGAGCAGGATCGCCCGACGAGGCGCTCCGACTGCTCAAATATGGCGTCGAGCATAACCCCGATCAGTGGCGCCTTTACTATGAACTTGGATTCTTGTATTACACCGAATTCAAAGACTACGGCAAAGCGGCCGACGCGTTCGCTGCCGGCGCCCGGCTTCCGGTGACCCACGCCTTCATGCCTGTCCTCGCAGCCCGTATGGCGCAGCATGCCGGAGAATTCGATACCGCGCGCATGCTCTGGTACACGACGTACGAGACTTCCAAAGAACCGGATATCCGCCATAACGCCGTGCAACACCTTGTCGCCCTGCGGGTGGATGAGGACGTAACGCGCCTCGAAGAAGTAGTCGACAAATATCGCCAGCAACAAGGCCGCCTGCCCGCGAACATGAGCGACCTGGAGCGCGCTGGATTTATTCGCGGCACGCCCACCGATCCCAACGGCAAGCCTTACAAGCTTATGTCCGATGGACGAATCGAAGTGCAGGACCCGAGCCTCACGCTCTATATCACGAAGGGCCTTCCTCCAGGCAAGAGCAAGCCGTAAAACTTCCAGCCAGAAACAATCTCATCTCAAAAAATAAGCTGGCCGCGGCTCTTCTATGCCAAACTTCCCGTTTGCGGCCTTGCGAATTCCACCGCGCGGAAAGCGCATTCCTTGGCATGCGCATTTGTTAGCATGCAGTCGTGCCGCAGGACTATTCTCAACAACTTTGGACTGCGCTGAATGAATGGTGGCGCGAACACTCGCAAGCCAAAGGCGCGCGGGCGGCTGCTTCCCTGCTCGCCAAAGAGCTTTGGGGATTCCTGCGCGACTCAACCCCGGAGCGCCGCCGTTCGCGCTACGGCGACATGGATTACGACTGGGAGCAGCGCGTCGATACCACCAGCGGCACCGTCGCCTGGCGCGAACGATTGCTCGGATTATTCCACTCGCCCTATCAGCCAACCGATCCCGCTCTATTCCGTGAAATGATGGCCGCGCTGCCCATTGATTTTCATGAGTTCACATTTATCGATATTGGCTCGGGCAAAGGACGCACCCTGCTGATGGCCTCGGAATTCGGCTTTAAGAAAATCATAGGCGTGGAATTAATGGAGGAGTTGCACCGCGCGGCGGAAAAGAACATTGCCGCGTACCGGGACAAACAACTTCATAGCAACCGAGCGCTCGACGCTACTCCGCGGCGCGGCTTTCTTCCGCAGCAAAGTATCGAAGCCCTCTGCATGGATGCGCGAGAGTTCGTTTTTCCAGAAGTGCCGCTGGTCGTGTACCTGTTCAATCCCCTGCCGGAGGCCGGATTGCGGCGCGTACTTCACAATCTCGAAGACTCCTGGAAGAAAATGCCGCGGCCGCTGTGGATTGTCTATCACAATCCCTTGCTGGAAGCAGCGCTGTCCGAATCGCCCTTCCTCGAAAAAGCCGGTTCCTCACCTTCCTATTCGCTATACCGAACCAAGGCAGCTCAAGACTAGTAACGTGACCGCAAAGCCCATGACCGTAGGAAGTTTCCGCAGTCGGCAAATCGTAGCGCCGGCATCTTGAGTCTGTTACGAAATTCGTTCTTCGGCCAGGCGGGTGGCAGAGTATCTTCAAATCCCAGCCCCGGTAGGGGCGAGCCATCTTAGCCCAGCGCCTTGGCGCTGGGTAAGGTGGAAAAATAATCCAAGCCCCGTAGGGACGACCCTTTTTCGTAACACGAGTGAATGCAAAGGAAGCGCAGCCACCGAGCGCGAGTCGGAGAGCATGCCCTGAGCGGAGCCGAACTGACCTCCTACTCTCTTAACACCTGCCGCGGCGACTCGTGGAGTTCTCCCCGAACCTTCCCTGCATACTTTGCTCTCGGAACCAGACGGCAATCAGTACAACCATTCACGCGGTCACGGTACTAGATGTCTCCTTCACGGCATCTTCTTATAGCCCTAACGCCTGCACTTCTTCCTCAGTCTCATAGCCGAGCCAGTGCGCCACCTCGTGCCAGACCACTCGTTTGATTTCAGCTCGTAGATTTCCGCGTGAGCAGCGCAGAATCGGACCGCGAAAAACAAAGATCAAATCGGGGGCTACCTTCATTTGCAGGAGCGACTGTTTCGTCCGGACGACGCCCGTATAGCATCCCAGCATCTCTGTGCCGCGAGGCCAGTTCTTTTCCCGCAACACATCTTCAGGCGGCTCTTCGGCGACTTGAATGCCGGGAAAGTCAGGTTCCTCCCGCACCTTCTGCGGCAAGGTGCTGTAAGCCCACTCCACAATCTCCTCGAAAGTTTCTGGGCTTGCGGGCGGGGCCATGAGAGCACTTTACCACCCGGAGATTTTTATGGAAGCGGCGACAGTGGGCAAAGAAGCCATTGTCCACCGATCCTCGCTCTGGTGCCTCAGCGACTTGCCCGCCATAGCGGCTGAGTTGACTGTTCCCTTGGTGGCTCAGTTCTGCACGCACCAGACGCCAATGTTGTCTCCCTGACTGTTGTCACATGCGAATTCCCCGAACACGGTTGACGGCTCGAATCCACTAACTGTCTCGTTAATTAGCCCCTGATTATATGGAGGAACGAAGGCTCCTGCTGTACCGGCATCGGCCGTCGCTTCGCTCGTCCACAAATTGCAATTATTTGTTGGAAATTCGGTGTTTGTCGAGCTGGAGATGTAACCTGTGCGGGCCCAGCCCCATGCAATTGACGGCGGCCCCTGGCCGTCGTCGGGGTTCGAGCGACCGAGGCTTGAATTGTAGGTGAGGACTCCTGTATCCAACAGCTCGGCGAATGAAGCAAAGTGATAGCCCGACGCACACGCCTTCAGTGCCTGATTGCCATTGAAGTTGGCCTTCGTCAAGTAGTAATGCCGGGCTGGGGCGGTTGACGCGGCTGGCGCCCCACCGCTGCTGAAGCTATGTGCGAGCAGAGAAACCGCGGCCAGGGCAATTACGGAAAGAACCAGGTTGCGGATAGTGGCGTCGATCTTAGCGAGCTGCATTTCACACGCTCCTGAAAGGAAGATTTGCTGCCTCTATTGGAAAGAGCGCAAACGGCGGGCAAAAAACATCACGTGAGGAAAAGAATTGTCTTTGCAGCTGCGGGCCGAGCTGCGGCCCGTCGGAGGAAGCCCAGGCAAGTCGTTCTCGCACCCGTGGCGTCCAGCCTTCCATAAAGCTGACTATCACGCGAACAAGAAGCCCAAGAGCGTAACCACGAACGCCAGCCCCTCATCTCGCCTTAACCTGATCACGACAATCAAAGTGTAAAATTGAACGAGGGGTTGCGAGAATTGAAGAAGGGTCTAGCGTTTTGGCTGTCCGCCCTAACGGCGGCGGGAGCGGGCATTTGTTTGGCAGCCACTGGCTCGGCGGCCCAGGATCTATCCCAGCCGAGCATGAGCCAGAGCCGCGGCAATCAGAATGTCATCACGCGGAGTAGCGGCAGTCCGAGCGCCACTCAGCAAGCCTCACATCCACTCGACGTTCGCCAGCTCGCGCGCGCCGTCGATGACCACTACAACCACCTGCGCAGCCTGGAGTCCGATTTCACCGAAATCTACCGTGGAGAAGGCGCTGAGCGCGAGGAATCGGGCACGTTGTGGCTGAAAAAGCCGCGCAAGATGCGCTGGGAGTACCGTTCTCCAAGAGGCAAGCTGTTTGTAAGCGACGGCCAGAGTGTGTGGTTTTACCTGCCAGCGGAACGGCAGCTCAGAAAAACCGGCCTCCGGCAGCTTGACGACGTGCGATCACCCATCGCCTTCCTCCTTGGCAAAACCAAGCTGGAGAATGAGTTACAAGGATTATCGCAAGCCGTGGATCAATCCCCCATGACTCCTGGCGACATCGTGCTTCGCGGCGTGCCGAAAGCAATGGCGGACCAGGTGAGCGAGGTGCAACTGGAAATTACCCCCGCCCACCAGATCGCACGAATTGTGCTTCTAGATCAGGGCGGAGGAAGCACGGAATTTCGCTTTTCCGGCTGGAAGGAAAACCTGAATTTGGCCGACAGCCAGTTTCATTTCGTTGCGCCCGCCGGGGTTGAGACCGTGGAAGGCGCGTTCGCACCCTGAGAAACTGGCTCCCGGCGAGGGCTAGCAGATCCGGGTTACCTGCGTACCAGCCCCTCCCCAACGCGCGTAAGAGCTTTGGCAGCAGGATGTTACACTTTGTTGTGAGTCGACAGAACTAAGCATCGCCCATGGCAGAATTCCTGATCAAAGTCGCGGACGAGCAAGGCCACATGCGCCAGCAGGTGGAGCATGGCTTTTCCGAAGCCGAAATCCACGAGCGCTTCACCCAGCAGGGTTATCTCGTCTATTGGGTTAAGCCCCGAACCATGCTGAGCGGCGGCTCGGGCAAGTTCGGCAAGCGCGGCAAACTCAAGCAATCGACCTTCCTGATCTTCAACCAGCAGTTTCTTACCCTGATCAAGGCGGGCCTGCCGATTCTCACGGCGCTCGATCTGCTCATCAAGCGCCAGCGCGACAAGACGCTGCTCAAGCTCCTCGAAAACGTTCGCGACCGCGTCAAAAGCGGCGAATTGCTCTCCGATGCCTTTGCCGCGCAACAGGTATTTCCCAAGATGTACACCACCACGCTGCTGGCGGGTGAAAAAAGCGGCAGCATGGAAGAAGTGTTGGGACGCTTCATCTCTTACCAGCGCATGGTCCAGACCTTCCGCAAGAAGCTGGCTGTATCGCTCGTTTACCCGGCTCTTCTGGTCTCGGTGGTTACGGTCATGCTCGCTTTCCTCATCACCTACGTGGTGCCGAAATTCGCCGAACTGTTCGACAACATGGGCGCGCAGCTGCCGGCCATCACCGTTTTCATGCTTTCGCTGGGCTTGCACGCTCAGAAATATGCATGGGTCGTTGCCCTGGTTCTGGTCGTAACAATTGTGGGCGGATGGCGCTGGAAGCAAAGCGATCGGGGCGCCGCAACCCTCGATAGATTCTTGCTCGCGCTGCCGCTGCTCGGAGAAATCCGGCTGAAATATCAGGTTGCCAATTTTTCTCGCATTCTCGCGACGCTTCTGCAAGGCGGCCTGCCGCTGGTTCCGGCCATGGAAACGGCCGGCGCATCTCTAAGCAGCCGCCAGATGCTGAACGGTATTATCACCGCCGCCGCGCGTGTGCGTGAAGGCCAAACGTTGTCCAAGAGTCTGGAAGACCAAAAGCTGTTTCCCGATCTCGCAGTGGAAATGCTCGAAGTGGGCGAGTCAACCGGCGCGCTTCCCGCCATGCTCAGTTCGGTAGCCGAGTTTTACGAGGAAGACGTGCAGACCGCGCTCGGCGCGGCCATGGCTCTAATTGAGCCGCTGATCCTGATCTTTATGGCGGTAATTGTCGGCGGTATCTTGATTTCTCTTTATATGCCGATCTTTACCCTGGGAGCCAATGTGCATTGAGATTTTGGCTTCGGGCCGCAGCTTTTGGTTCTTTGGCTTTCGTTGCAGCCGAAATTGGTGGTCCCAAAGTCCAAAGCCCAGAGCCCAAAGCCGAATCACTAAAGCTGGCTTCTAGACTGGAACGAAAATGGCGGATAAGAAAACAATGGTGGTAAATCCGGGAAATGGCGGCAAGCATCTGCCCCTGCCGGACGCAATTCCGGTTGGCGACGAGATCGAACGCGCACGCGATATCGCGCGCCGCTATCGCTGCGAGTTCATCGATCTCACCGACTTCCAGTTACAGCACGATCTCTTCGAAAAGATCCCCGTCCACCTGATGTTCCGCTATAAATTTGTGCCGCTCGACGAAACGGCGGACGGGCGCCTCGTCATCGCGATCGCCAATCCCAGCCAGCTCATGATGATCGACGAGATCAGCCTGCTGCTTGGCAAGCGCATCGTCACCAAGGTTTCCACTGAGAAGCAAATCGCCGAGATCCTGCAGAAAACCGAGCAGTCCAAGCGCGTCCTCGAAGACGCCAGCGAAGGCTTCACGCTCGACGTAATCCGCGAGGACGACGCCGGCAACGACGAAACAATTTCCATCGACAAGCTGACGGCTACCGCGGGCGAGGACATGAGCCCGATCATCCGCCTCGTCGATACCACCCTCTTCACCGCCCTCCAGCGCCGGGCCAGCGATATTCACATCGAGACCCGCGACGACTCCGTGTACATCAAGTTTCGTATCGACGGCGTGCTCACCAACGCCATGCCGCCCATCGGCAAAGAACATCACTCGACCATCATCTCCCGTATCAAAGTCATGAGCGAGCTCGATATTTCCGAGCGCCGCGTGCCCCAGGATGGCCGCTTCCGCGTGAAGTACAACGGCCGCGCCATCGACTTCCGCGTTTCCATCATGCCCTCGATTCACGGCGAAGATGCCGTGCTCCGCGTGCTCGATAAAGAGTCGATGAGCGAGAAGTTCAAAAAGCTCACACTCGAAGTCGTCGGCTTTGACGAAAACGATTTGCGCCGCTTCCGCCGCTACATCAAGGAACCCTACGGCATGGTGCTCGTCACCGGTCCAACGGGCAGCGGCAAAACCACTACGCTCTACGCCGCCGTCAATGAAATCAAAACCGACGAAGACAAGATCATCACCATTGAAGACCCCGTCGAATACCAGTTGCGGGGCATCACGCAGATTCCAGTGAACGAGAAAAAGGGGCTTACCTTCGCCCGCGGATTGCGTTCGATTTTGCGCCATGACCCCGACAAGATCATGGTCGGCGAAATCCGCGACAATGAGACCGCTCAAATCGCCATTCAGTCCGCGCTCACCGGCCACCTCGTCTTCACCACCGTCCACGCCAACAACGTCGTCGATGTGCTCGGCCGCTTCCTCAACATGGGCGTTGAGCCTTATAACTTCGTTTCGGCGCTGAACTGCATTTTGGCGCAGCGCCTGGTGCGTCTCATCTGCGAATCCTGCCGCACAGCCGTGCACTATCCAGCCGAGGTACTGGAGGCGAGCGGTCTCGATCCCCAGCAGTGGTCGCAGGTTCCGCTTTATGAAGGGCAGGGTTGCATTGAGTGTGCCGGGACGGGCTTCCACGGTCGAACCGCCATCCACGAGTTGCTCGATTTAACGGATCGAATCCGCGAAATGATTTTGGAGAGGAAACCGACATCGGAAATCCGGCGCGCGGCGCGCGATGAGGGCATGCGTTTCCTCCGCGAGTCCGCGCTCGATAAAGTTCGCCTCGGGCTTACTACCTTGAAGGAAATCAACAAGGTCACCTTTATTGAAACCATGCGCTAGCGGCTCTCTGTTCGGCGGCCCAGCGTGGAAGATTCCTTCGGGGCATCCGCCGAAGTAATTTGCGGTCGCACGAGGCCGCGATATGATCGAGTTGTCGAGTTGCGAGTTGTCGAGTTTCAGTTGTAAGGATCGCTGGTATTGGAAAACAATTTACCCTATGACTTACCGAGCCGGAGTTCGCTGGTTAATTGCCGACGATGAGTTCTAATTCTAAACACAGTCGCCGTCCCACCCTCGCCTGCGAAATCGCGGCCGACCACGTTCTTGCGGGACGTGCATCCGATCACGGGCGCATGGTGGAGACCTCTGTTGCGCGCGAACTTCCCTCCGCCTCCGTGGTTCCCGATCTTATGGAGCCCAATCTCCGCGATGCCGCCGCGCTCCGTCAGGCGATCGAGAGCGCCCTCGGCAGCGTCGGCGCACGCTCCCGCGACGTCATTGCCATTCTGCCCGATACTTCCGTCCGCGTTGTGCTCCTTGATTTTGAGACTCTGCCCGCAAAGCCGGAAGAAGCCGAGGCCGTCATTCGCTTTCGCCTGAAAAAGTCGCTTCCCTTCGATCCCGAGGAGGCGCGAGTCTCCTATC
Organism: Terriglobales bacterium; assembly: GCA_049589875.1. Taxonomy (GTDB): domain Bacteria; phylum Acidobacteriota; class Terriglobia; order Terriglobales; family Acidobacteriaceae; genus Acidiflorens. The sequence continues at coordinate 152,165 of JBAWBR010000091.1, read as the reverse complement.
ACGCCCAGTCGACCGGCAAAGGCGTGCTGGTCGTGGCTGCTGTGGTGCTGAAAAATGTGCTCCAGGAATATGAATCCGCTTTTCGCGATGCCGGCTACATCCCGGGAATCGTCATGCCATCCATGCTCGCGGCGCTGGGCGCGGCCGATGCGGAGCGTCCGACCCTGGTCGTCAAAGTCGATGCGCGCACCATTGGTATTGCGATTCTTGATCAGGACCACTTGCTCTTGATTCGCACCCTCGAAAACGTTCACGGACCGGCCATCACCGGCGACCAATTGGCCGAGGAAGTCTACCCCTCCGTCGTTTTCTTTCAGGATACCTATAACCTTAATATTGAACGCATGTATGTGGCCGGCCTGGCCGACACTGCCGCCGCGGCTTCCGCGCTTAAAAGCCAATCGGGAGCTCACGTCGAGGAATTGATTACCTCGTCGCAGATCGGCTCTACCACCGGCACCGTGCCGCGCTGGCGCATGTCGGGCGTGGTAGGAGCATTGATTTCGTAAGACCAGTTGCTAGGGGCGAGTTGCGAGCGAATGTAGGAAGTCAAAAAATAGCAGCTCATAGGGTCAAGCAACAAGAAACTAGCAACGAGCAAAAAGCAACGAGGAACAAGAAACGAGCAACAAGCAACCGAAGTAACTATGCGTCTAGACATCAATCTCGCAACTCACCCCTACGAAGACGCGCGCGAATTTTGGACGCGTTGGGGAGCAGCGGTCGCCCTGCTGGCGCTATTAACCGTGGCGCTTCTTGGCTGGACCCTGCATAGCTGGCTGGATGCTGGCCGGGATCGCAAGAATATCGCGCAGCTTCAACAGATGATTTCCGGACGCGACCGCGAGCGCACTGACGCGCAGGCGTTTCTCGAGATGGCCTCCAATCGCAGCACCCGCGATCAATCCCAGTTCCTGAACGGCTTGATCCACCGCAAGGCGTTCTCGTGGACCCTTGTTTTCGAAGATCTCGAGCGGGTCATGCCGCCGAATCTTCACGTTGTGTCGTTGAAGCCGGAATTCAACGAGCAGAATGAAATGTCGCTCGACATGAAAGTCGTGGGAGACAATCGCGCCGCCGCCGTCGAACTGGTGCATCGCATGGAAGGCTCCACGCGTTTTCAGCACGCCCAACTGGTCGCCGAGGGTGAGGGCGAGAATGGCGTCGTCGGCGCCGAGGTGAGGGCGACCTATATCCCGCAGGAGACCAGGGGGAGCGCGCAATAATGCCTGATTTACAGCGGACGCGGAAAAAGCTCAAGATTGCCATCGGCGCCATGATCGTCGCCGACGTGGTGGCCGTCGCCATTCTCATCTCCCCGCTCGTGGGTTCGGCGCAGTCGCGCCAGACCCAACTGAACCAGATGTTCGCCGACTACCGCAAGAAAACGCGCGATGTCGAACCGCTCCGCGGCATGGACAAGAAAATCGGCCTCGCGCGCAACCAGATTGGCGATTTCTATAAAGAGAGATTCGCCGCCAAGGATTCCGACTTGACCACGGAACTCGGCAAACTCGCTTCCGAAAACGGTATCCATATCCTGACCGCGAAATATAAGCAGGAGGACCCCGAACCCTCCGGCATTGTGCCGGTGACCATCGAAGGAAGTTTTGCGGGAGACTATCTGCAACTGGTTCGATTCATCAATACCGTCGAGCGCTCGAAGATGTTTTTCACCGTCGACAGCGTAGACCTCGCGGGCGAGGGCAAAGGGCCTGTTCACCTGCAAATTGTGCTGCACAGTTATTTACGGGGCGCCTGATTGAAACTGGGAACCGAAAATCGGAAGCAGCTGATCGCACTGGCAGTCCTGGGCGGACTTGCGCTGTTATCGACCGCATACCAGTTCTGGCCCACCTCCACGGAGACAGCATCGGCTCCGGCTCAGTCCGCCACAACGGCAGGCTCCGCCAAGCCAGCCACGCGCCGCACCGCATCCGGCAAGATCGTTCCCATCGTTGAGCCCCGCCTCGATCCCACCCTCGATTTGAACCTTTTGGCCCAGAGCGAGGACATCAAATACGCTGGCAATGGCCGCAATATTTTCGTGGCGGGATCGCTTCCCACCATCGAAAGGCCAAAACGGCCCGGAGTAACCGACCACGTTCAGGCGGAGATGCACATGCCTCCGCCAATTCCGCCGCCGCCCCCCATCAACTTGAAATTCTTTGGCTTTGCCAATAAGCCGGGCGAGGCGAAGCGCGTATTCCTTGTTCAGGGCGAGGATGTTTTTATTGCCGGTGAAGGCGATATTGTCGACCGCCGTTATCGCGTCCTGCACATTTCCCCGACCGCCGTCGAAATGGAAGACGTGCTCAACAATAACCGTCAAAGCATTCCGCTGACACAGGGATAGAGCCGATTTTGTAATTTAGCAATGGTAGTTTGGCAACTTTAAGCGAGCAGGCTATGCGGCAAAACATTAAACGACGCAATTACAAAATTACGAGATTACAAAATCCCCAGCAGGGCTACATCCTCATTACCCTGATGCTGGCCTTTACCCTGATCGCCGTCGGCTTGCTCGCCATCGTTCCCTATTGGAAACAGCAGATTCAGCGCGACCGCGAGGATGAATTGATCCATCGCGGCACCATGTACATGCGCGCCATCCAGCACTACTACAAGCGCCTTGGGCGCTATCCAAATCGTATCGAGGATCTGGAAAACACCAATAACGTCCGCTACCTGCGCAAGCGCTACAAGGATCCCATGAGCTGGGATCCGCAAACCAAGAAAGAGAAAGATTTCAAGCTCCTGCACATGCAGGATGTCATGCTCAACGGCGGGCCCACCCTGGGCCAGGGCACGGGCGGTTTGCCCGGAGCGGGAGGCTTGGGCGCGCTCGGCGGCGCTATTCCCGCCGGGGGCTTCGGCGGAGCTCAGGGCGCCAATCCACTGGCCAGTGGATTGCAAAACATACCCGGACTGCAAAACGCTATCGGCCAACTTCAGGGCGCCGGCAGCCAGATGCCGCAAGGTGGTCTACAGGGGCAAAGCCCCACTGGATCCGACAGCTCGGGCTCTACCGATTCCAGCTCGAACTCGAACCCCAACAGTCCAACCGGATCGAATCCCTCATCGGGTGGTCCCACTTCTGGCGGACAGCCTCTCAACGGCCAGGTGTTTGGCGGAGGACCAATTCTTGGCGTGGGTAGCACAAATAAGAAGCTGAAGACAATCCGCGAGTTCAACAAAAAGACCCACTATACCGACTGGTACTTCATTTATGACGCGTCAGTCGATCGCGGAGGGCTGCTGAAGGGGCCTTGGCAGCCGCTCGTTTCCATCGCCAGCGGAAGCGGAATCGGCCAGCCCATCGGCACTGGCCCCGGCGGGACTCAGCCCGTTTCAGGCCAATCTCCCACGCCCGCGCCAACCTCTGGGCCCCAGGGTTCACCCTTTCAAAACTCCCCGCCGCCCGCTCCCAACAACTGAAGCGCATAAATCATTTCTGGGAACGGCGCGAGCTTCAGCCTCCTACCCGCGCAGAAACGGATTCCCTTCCCTCTCATCTCCAATCGTCGTCACTGGCCCATGCCCGGGAATGACCACGGTTTCATCCGGCAAGGTCAGCACCCGATCATGCAGCGAGCGCATAATTTTCTCAAACGATCCGCCCGGAAGATCGGTGCGCCCAATGCTCCGCGCAAAAAGCGTATCGCCTGCAATCAGCAGCTTCTCAGCCGGAAAGTAGAGGCAGACGCTGCCCTCCGTATGACCCGGCGTGTGCAATACATTCGCCGACAAATTCCCTGCCTCTATCTTCTGGTCGTGCCTGAGCTCGGCCTCGATCTCGACCGCGCCCGGTGACTTCATCCCCAGCCAACTGGCTTGCACGTCGAGCATCTTCAGCAGCGCATAGTCATTCTGATTGAGCAAAATTGGAGCCCCGGTTCGCGCCCGCAGCTTCATCGCTCCGCCCACATGGTCGATGTGCGCGTGCGTGATAACAATCTGCTTTACCTGAAGTTTGTTCTCCTCGATGATCGTGATGATATCGTCGATATCATCGCCCGGATCGATGACCATGGCCTCGTGCGTGCTCTCGTCTCCAATGATCGAGCAGTTGCACTGCAGTGCGCCCACCGGAATAATTTTGTGGATCATATAAGTTGGTCGTCAGTCGTCCGCTTTCCTTGCATATTCTAGAGCAACCAAGGCCTGTATGAAGTTGACAGATGAAATTGACCCATCGCGGGGCGCGCTTTGACCACTCCCATGGAATATAATTGCGCGCACCGATGGCACTCTCGTCTGGCACAAAACTCGGGCCCTACGAAATTCAGGCTCTCCTCGGCGCTGGCGGAATGGGTGAAGTCTACCGCGCGCACGACGGACGGCTGGATCGTACGGTCGCCATCAAAGTACTGCCCGCATCTTTTTCCACCGACCGCGACCGCCTGCAGCGCTTTTCCCAGGAAGCCCGCGCCGCAGCCGCATTAAACCATCCCAATATTCTTTCCATCTTCGATATCGGCGAAGAAAATGGAGCGCCCTACGTCGTCTCCGAGTTGCTCGAGGGCGAGACCCTGCGCGAGCGCCTCCGCGGCGGCCCGATTCCTCTGCGCAAGGCCACAGACTACGCATTGCAGGTAATGCGCGGATTGGCTGCGGCCCACGATAAAGGCATCGTCCATCGCGACCTGAAGCCGGAGAACCTTTTTCTCACCGACGATGGACGCGTCAAGATTCTCGATTTTGGCCTTGCCAAGCTGATGCTTCCCGCATCGCAGACCGAAAGCGGCGATGCTCCTACAATTCAGGCCGCCACCGAGCCCGGAATGGTGATGGGCACGGTCGGCTACATGTCCCCCGAGCAGGTGAAAGGAAAGCCTGCGGATGCGCGCTCCGACATTTTTGCTTTCGGCGCGATTCTCTACGAAATGATTTCCGGCAAGCGCGCCTTCCACGGCGACTCCACCGCCGAGACCATGAGTTCGATCCTGAAAGACGATCCTCCCGAGCTGACCGAGACGAACCGTCACGTTTCGCCCGCCCTCGAACGCATCGTCCGGCATTGCCTGGAAAAAAATCCCGCCGAGCGTTTCCAATCCGCCCGCGATGTGGCGTTCAATCTCGAAGCGCTCACAGACGTCTCTGCCGCCAGCCGCAGCGGTGCGGTCCGCGCTCTGCCGCAGGAAACCTCCTCGCGCCGCTGGCTGGTTGCGGCATTCGGCGTCCTCCTTCTGCTGGCATCTTGGGCGGGCGTGTATACGCTGGCGCGCCGCGGCATGCACGTGGCGAATCCCACCTTCCATCAGATCACCTTCCGGCGTGGCACTATCTGGGCAGCTCGCTTCGCCCCCGACGGCCAGACAATTGTTTATGGCGCAACCTGGGATGGACAGCCGCAGGAAGTTTTCACTTCTCGTTATGACAGCTCCGACTCGCGCCCCGTGGGATTGCCCGATGCGCAGGTGCTTGCCGTCTCATCGAGCGGCGAATTGGCCGTCTCGCTGCACCCGGTCGATAACAGCGCCTTCGCCGAGGTCGGCACTTTGGCCCGCGTTCCCCTTGCCGGTGGCGCGCCCCGCGAAGTGCTCGACGGAGTCGCATGGGCCGACTGGACTCCCGATGGTCAGCTCGCTATCATCCGCCGCCAACCGCAAGCCCGGACGGGCCTCGAACTGCCCGCCGGCAATCTAATCTACAAACCGTCGGGTTGGGTCAGCCACGTCCGCGTTTCCCCCCGCGGCGATTTGATCGCCATTGAGGACCACGTCGTCGGCGGCGACGATGGGCGCGTCGTTGTCATCGATCTCCACGGAAACCACAAAACCAGTTCCCGATTCTATGGCAGCGTCGAAGGCCTGGCCTGGACGCCCGACGGAAAAGAAGTGTGGTACTCCGCCATTCCGAGCGGCTCGTCACGCTCAATTTATGGCATGGATCTTTCCGGCAAAGAGCGCCTTATCTATCGCGCTCCCGGCGGGCTCACCATTCACGACATCGGTAGAAATGGGTTGGTGCTTTTAACGGGAGACCAGTCGCGCATCGGCATCACCGCGCTGCCGCCTGGGCAATCCACCGAACGCAGTCTTTCCTGGTTTGATTGGTCGCTGCTCAGCAGCCTCTCAGCCGACGGAAAGACAATCGTCTTCTCGGAAACCGGCGAGGCCATTGGAACCAACTACAGCATTTTTATGCGGAAGACCGATGGCTCGCCCGCCATTCGCCTCGGCGATGGAGGTTTCGCCTCCCTCTCGCCGGACGGCCACTATGTAATCAGTTCGGTTGGTTCACCGGCGAAACTCGTGCTTCTTCCCACCGGCGTCGGAGAGACGCGCGATCTCACCGATAACAAAACCGACCACTATGGCATGGCTTGGATGCCGGATAGTAAATCGTTTGTTTTTTCAGCCGAGGTACCCGGCCGAGGCGATCGCACGTTTCTGCAATCGATCGATGGAGGCACACCTCGACCACTGACGCCGGAGGAAACGACGGGCCAATGGATATCGCCAGACGGTCAGTACTTGCTCGCCGGTAACGATAAGCGCGAGCTCTGGCTCTATCCCATTGCCGCTGGCGAACCTAAAAAAGTCGCCATCTCTCTCGCACCCGAAGAAAACACCATGGGATTTGCCAGCGACGGCAAGAGCCTGCTCATTCGCACCCGCACATTGCCCATCCGCATCTGGCGCGCTGACATCGCAACCGGACGGCGCGAGCTTTGGAAGACAATTACACCCGCCGACACCGCGGGCTTGAAGAGCATACCCGTTCTCAAGGTGAGCGCCGACGGTAAATCCTATGCTTATTCCACCTTCCGCATCCTCTCGGATTTATTTGTGGTCGATGGCATGAAGTAAGCACCCAAATCGGATGTCAAAAGTCAGATCGAAGAATTACGCCGCAATGAATCTCTAGGCCATCCCCACACAAACGTCTTCAATCTGACTTCTTATTACTTGCTTTCACGACGCCGCCAGGAATTTCCCTGTGCTCGTTTGGTCGGAGCGGAAGCGCAGCAGCGCGGCGATATTCCCTGCGCGATCCAGATCGGCATTGTCCTTGAAATAAAACAGTTCGATATCGCGGCGGATGGCCAGCGGAATAATCGAATCGCAGACATCCTCCAGTTCTCGCGTAGCGCGGCCGCACGCCACGCAGACGGGAACAAGGTGGGCATCGAAGTGTCCGCAATTTGTGCATTCCACCGCGTGCGCGGAATAATTTTCTCCCAGAAACAGGCTCTGCACTTCTCCCGCTTCCATCGCCTTTAACACGCGCCGCAGGCCGCTGACGCCGCGCCCATTGCTGCGGGCAAAGTCAAGCGTCTGTGTCAGCCTCGTGCACCCGCGATCGCTAATCCAGCTCTTCAGTACGGAATCGGCGCGCTCGCGAATCTCCTCATTCGAGACGCTCGCTACATCGGCGGAGAAGCGCCCGATCAAACGCTGTTTGACGTAAGGATGAAGATGATGCTCAAACTCCGGCCAGTTCACGTCATGGCATCCCACGATTAGCCGCTCCCAGATACCCTTTTCTTGATCGGAACGCAGGCGCTCGGCCACCGACTTGAAGTGCTGCATGGCTTCGTCGGCAACTCGCCGCTCGGCGTGGCCGGCATCGTATCCGTTATAACCGTAGCTTGCGCCGCTGCGCGAAAGCAGGTGAACAATAGCGGCGCGCTCGTGCAAATCGTCCAGCCGCAAATCGAAGAAGCGCGCCCGCTGCCGGTCGATCACAACCACGCAAAGCGCGGGCTGTGCGCCCAGCAGCGCCGCCAGAGGCTTCAGTTGAAAACGGGATTTGACATAGATTCGCGTCGCTCCCAGCTGCGGCGGCAATTCGTATTCCCTCCAGAAATTCTGCGCCGCGCAAGCGAATATCGCCTTGCCACGCGGGCCCCGCAGTCCAGCCGCGACTTCAAGCACTCGGTCAAGGTCCGCGTGTAGCCCTCCATTGTGGCCGTTATCGCCCGCGCCCTTTAGCGCCTGCTTCACTACATCCTTCGCCACAATCGCCTGCGTGCGATGCGACCGGTCCTGCGGAGGATCGGGCTGAAAGTAAAACGTCATGGCGCACTCGCCCTTGCTTTCGTCTGCCTGAAATGCGGCTAGTTCACGGATTTCATCCCGTGTCATCATCTCCATGCTCCTTTGCTATTTGGATGCCGAGGTCTGAGTCTTGACGAAGAGGTCTTTGTGGAATTCTCTGGCTACGTTGGGTGCTTTGCGCACACACTCGCGCGCCCGTTCAACAGATTCGCGCACGGCCTCCGCATGGCGGCCGGTGATGGATGCAATTTCGTTGAGGGAAAAACCTTCAATCCCATACAGAAGAAACGCCTCGCGGTCGGTCCGGTCAACCCCGCTGAGCGCGCCCTGAACCAGCGCTGTCATTTCATCCGAGTAAGTGCTCTGCTCGGGATCGGAGACCCGCCGGTCCGCAATTGTGCTCTCTCGCGTCCACCCCTCGTCGGCCTGATGGAACTGAAGCACAGCTTCATCGGATGCTCGTTCATTTTGACGCCGCCGGCTGTCTTCCAGATGAACCGGTTCTTCCAGCTCCTGCATGCGCGCCCTCATCTCCGAAATAGCCTCAAGCGCAAGTCGATACAACCACGGTTCGAGCGCCATCTTTTCAGGACGCTCGTTGTCTCCCAGGGCCCGGGCAATCGCTTCGTTGACTACATCGCTGGTTGATAGCGCGCCCGTCGGCGATTCCTCTTCCGACTGGCGGAAATAAAGCTCGCGCTCCACAAACCGCTCCAGCCGCCCCAGGTTCGCGTCGACATACGAGCCAATGTCATCCGCGGAAATTGTCGGTGCCTGCACAGCCGCCATGGTCTGCTCGAACGGCACACCCGGCTCGGGCGCGGCATCTCCCGCGCGCCAGCGCCGCCAGCGATGGCTGGAGCGCAATATTTCTTTATGCCGATTGATTTGCTGAATCAGATCGTCGAACGCCGCCTTGATGGCCGCGGTCGGGCTGCTCGCTTTTTCATTCGCCGCCAGCTGCCCCGATGGCAGACGCAGATTGAGCGCCACTTCCGCCCCCTCGTGCGCCGAGTTCTGTTCGAGAACAGCCTTCAGATGAACCAGTTCAGGCCGAAAGACGCGCAGCCGCTTCCTGATTTTCTCAATCTGATGGCTGATTTCTTTTTCGATGTCGGGAGTTTTTTGGACCTTGTAACTGACATGAACGTTCATTTTTTCGAGCCTCGAACGCGGGTGAAGATCCCGTGAAGCTTCGGTCCTGACAAATGCATTGTACACCCGCTGGCAAAGACGAAAAAATCGGGGATTTCCGTAGGTAAAAAGTATTCCGCAAACTTGCCTCAAGCAAAACCAAACCTGCTATCGCCCCCCGAAAATTCCCCGTGCTGCCCACGATCAGCCCACCGCAGGCCGCAGCTTTACTCCCTTCGTCGCAATGGCCAGAGTCGCTCCTTCCAATCCCTCGGACGTCGCTTCAACGGTCACAGTGCCAGCCTTCTTCGAAGTTTGCAAGATCGCCTGCGCCAATCCACTGAACAAACTTCTTTCGTTTCCTTTGTCGGCCTCCTGGCAATTCGGATCGCCATTGGCCAGGCCAATCAGCGCGCCTTCACCCGACACCTTGAAGCGGATTAAGTTATCCGCCGTAGGAACGAACCGTCCTTTGCTGTCGATGGTCTCCACCCGCACGATCGCCACATCTTCCCCATCGGCAGCAACCTCCGCGCGATCCGCCGTAAGGCGTATCTTCGCCGGAGCCCCGGTCGTCTCTTGCTTTTCGACCAGCACAACTTTCCCGCCTTTGCTGCCGCGCGCCTCTATATACCCGGGAACGTACTTCACCTTCCACTCGAGATGATGCAGCGGCTCTACCTTTTTCGCGCCAAGACTCTCGCCATTGCAGAACAGCTCCACGCTCTCCAGATTCGAATGCACCCACACTGAAATTTCTTCTCCCTCCTTGCCCGCCCAATTCCAGTGCGGAAAAACATGCAGTACCGGCTCCTTGCCCCACCACGCTTTGTAGTAAAAGAAGTTGTCCTTCGGGAACCCGCAAGTATCGACAATGCCAAATTGCGAGTTCACGCTCGGCCACGAATAAGGAGTCGGCTCGCCCCGGTAATCGAATCCAGTCCACGCAAATCCGCCCGAAAGCCAGGGACGAACCGCATAAAACGGCCACCACTCCTCCGCCAGATTAGCCCACGCCGGATGGTTCGCATCGTACGCGCTCACCCAATTCCGCAGCTTGTCGGTCGTGTAAATGCCGCGCGTGGCAACCGTGCTCGCGGTCTCCGTTCCAATCACCGGCTGTCGCGGATGACTGGCATGGTATTGATCCGCCAGCGACATCTCATAGTTAAAGCCCATCACGTCGAGCGCCGCCGCCATCGGCTTGTCATACGATCCATTCACCGCCGCCGTGCAAAGCCGCGTCGGATCTAGTTCGTGCGCGCGCCTCTGCATCGTCCGCACCACCTGCGGCCCAACCTCATTCGCTTGCAGCACATCCTCTTCGTTGCCTATGGACCAAAGAAAAATCGCCGGATTATTCCGATACCGCTTGATCATCGTTTCAAGCTGCGCCAGCCCCTCCGGGCTCGACGACATCAGCCGCGTCTCGCAGAGCATCAACAATCCCGCCCGCGCACACGCATCCACCCACTCCGGAGTGGGCATGTTGTGCGACGTGCGCACCGCATTGCAGCCCATCGCTTTCAGCACGCCCGCGCGAAAAGCCTGCAATTGATCGGGTAGAGCCGCGCCCACGCCGGCATGATCCTGATGATTGCAGGTCCCCTGAATATGCGTGCTCTTCCCATTCAAAAAGAATCCACGATCCGGATCGAAAACCACCGTGCGCACTCCAAAAACAGTTTGCTCGCGGTCCCGCGTCTTGCCCCCACTCTCCACCGTCGCGACAACGTAATAAAGATTCGGCTCCTCCGGAGACCACAGCGCCGCATGCGCCAGCTTCGCCGTCGCGTTAAAACTTTGCTTCCCATCCGCATCAACTTCCGCCACGGGAGATTCCGCAGCCGCCACGCTCTTCCCTGCCTCGTCCAAAATCTGCCAATGCACGCGGCAGCTCTCCACGGAGTGCCCTGCGTTCTCAACCACAGTGCTAAGTTTCAACGCAGCGTCACTGCCCTGCATTTCTGTACGTACAACCGTCTCCCACTGCCCCAGATGCAGCGCATCCGTCTTAGTCAGCCACACATGCCGGTAGATCCCCGCGCCCTCATAAAACCACCCATCCCCCAGCGACGCATCCATCCGCACCGTAATGCAATTCTTCTCCCCATAGAAAAGAAAATCGCTCAGATCGAAGCCGAACGGCACGTAGCCATTGTCGTTGCGGCCAATAAAATTGCCATTGCAAAATACCAGCGCGCTGCGAAACGCGCCATCGAAATCGAGAAACACGCGCCGCCCCTGGTCGCTCTTCGGCACCTCAAACACCCGCCGGTACCAGCCCACGCTGGTCTCTGGATAGCTCCGCCCCAGCGGCTTGAACCCATGATCCTCCAGCACCTTGTCATGCACGAACGGCAGCTCGACCGCCCAATCATGCGGCAAATTCAACGGACGCCAACTCGCGTCATCGAACTTCGCCAGAGCGAATTCAAATCCGCCCGTCTTATTAAAATCCCCCTGCGTGGAACCCAGGCCAAGATCGCGTGCCGGATCGCACCCATTTCCCTGCAAAAAACGCCAGTTGAAATCAAACAGCAGTCGCTCCCGCGGGGCCAGATCGGCCGCCGTCATCCCATGCGTCTGATTTCCATTCTCTGCCTGCGCCGCGCCGCCAAGCAGAGCACGCGCAAATGCAAAATGAGAGTTGAAATTGAAAAGAATGTTGCCGGCAGAAAGAAGAAGGCCAGAACGAAGCAGTGCGCGACGATTCAACTCAAACATTAAAAATGACCTCGACCCTGAAATGATCTCCGGAAATTCTCTATCAAGATATAGCAGATGTAGACAACCATCCCGAGTGCAACAGTCACATCAAAAAGTTCATCGCAGCTGAAAAGACGAGAGGTGCGACAGTATGGGAGTTTGTCAGAGGTCGTCAGCCGGAATGTGAAACACGAGCAACCAGCAACCAGCAACGAGCAACCAGCAACGAGCTACTAGCAACTAGCAACCAGCAACTGGCTACTAACTGGGTACTGCGCGGGTGCCCCATCCTAACGTCGCGGTTCCTTGCGACGCTAGGGTGGGATTCCACACCCTTCGACAGTATGGGAGTTTGTAGGAGGTCGCCATCCGGAATGTCAAACACGAGCAACCAGCAACTGGCTACTAGCAACTAGCAACCAGCACCTAGCTACTAAATTTTCACCAACTCCAACCACCTGGCCCGCTCTTGTGGCTAGAGAACAGGAACCGGCGGAAACTCCTGCGAGAAGCCTTTGAACAGAAATACCGTCTGTTCGGATCGTTTCGTGCCATCGTGAATGGCAATCTTGTGCGGATTGCCTTTCGAGTAACCTTCCCACAATGAAACGCCGGCATACGCTCCATCTTTGCGCAGAATGTAGTAAGTCATATCGATAAAGCGAAGCCGAGTCATGTCGTTATTGTGGAAGTGCGCAATGCGCTTCAGCGTGTCCATACCAGCATCGAGCGGCGACATTCCATGACGCATGTTTTCGACGATAGTGTGCGCGCCCGCAACCTTGATGTTCTCTTCTCCGCTGCCAGTCGCGCCCGCCGAACCTACATCCTGATCGGTGTAACAGCCCGCGCCGATAATCGGCGAATCGCCGCATCTGCCGGCCAGTTTGAAGGCAAGACCGCTGGTAGTCGTAATGCCGGACATTTCTCCTTTGTCGTTAAGCGCGGAGCAATGAATGGTTCCAGTAGGAGGAAAAATAACCCGCCGAATCGCAGCCATGCGAAATTCCGGTTCAATGCCAAGTCTAGCCGCCGCCGCATCAAGATGCTGAATACGATCTCGCCAGCGCTGCACCCGATCTTGATCCAAATCAGCCTGCGGTTGACCTTCAGCGCTCGCAGGCGGTCTCCAGTTTGGACCGGCCAAACTAGGACCCCACCAATCCTCCGTGGAATGATTCTCTTTCCACAGCAGCCAGATTTTTCGCGAGCGCTCGGTAAGCAGATTTTCGCGCGGAAAGCCAACCGCAACGGCAAATTTCTCGGCACCTTCGCCAACCAGCATCACGTGCCCTGTGTGCTCGAACACGGCCTTCGCGACCATGGAAACATTCTTAATATTTCGCACGCCGCCCACAGATCCAGCGCGTCGCGTTGGTCCATGCATGCAGCAGGCATCCAGTTCAACCACTCCTTCTTCATTCGGCAGACCTCCGAGTCCAACCGAATCGTCGTTCGGATCGTTCTCCGGACCTTTGACGACGCGAATCGCCGCATCGAGCGTGTCGCCGCCGCTTTTGAGAAACGCGTACGCATCGTCCAGATAGTCGACGCCGTTGTTCGCGCTGACAATGATCGGACGTTTCGGCGCGCCCGCCATCTCCGACGAACCGGTTCTGTCTGAATTCTGGTTGGAGGCCTTAACAGTGCTGGCAAGTGACGCAACAACTGCGGATTCGATAAATCCCCGGCGAGTGATCGACATTCCGGCTCCTGCGTTCGCGCAAAAGCATACCAGAAACTATCGTGGATCGGATGAAGCTACTTCCCCGCGTATTCGAGCACACGCGCGACGCCTTCGCGGAATATGTGTGGTTCAGTAATCAGGCTGAGGACAAGATAACCGTCGCCCGAGAAATCGTAGAAGTGTCCGGGATGAACGCTGACATGCGCATGACGCACCAGGCGAATGGCCAGGTCTTCATCGCTCTCTACAGCAGGCACGCGCAGAATTACGTACCATCCGCCTTCGACCTGCAATCGCGTGCAAGCAGGATAGAGGAGCAGCAAAGCATCGAGCTCCATCAGATTAGCGCGCGCGCGGTCAAGCAAAATTGGCTGAATTGCCTTGCGCTGATCGAGAAAAACCGCCGCGGCGAGCTGTATCGGCGCATTCATTGAAAGAAAGGTATCGGCGATGACCTCAAGGCGAGCGCCAGCTTCAGTCACAGCTCGCTTGGGTCCGCTGCTTGCGACCCAGGCGAATTTCATCTGCGGCAGCGCGGAGATTTTGGAAATTCCGCTGAGAGTAAATGTCAAAGCATCGTTGTTGCCGGCGAAACTGGGACGCAAGGCGCCGTCGTGCGCGTAGTCAAGAAACACTTCATCGACGATCAGCGCCGTTCCGTAATCGCGGCAAAAGGCATTCAGAGCCGAAGTTTCGGATTCCGAAACATAAGAGCCTGTCGGATTATTGGGATGAACAAGAATCACCGCACGCGAACGGTCGCTGGCGGCTTTATACAGTGAATCAAAGTCGATTTGCCAGCCGTGATCGTAGATAAGTGGATACGGCACGAGTTTGACGTCGCAAAGATCGGCCAGAAACTCAAAGAGAGGATAGCTAGGCTTGGGAACAAGTATTTCCTCCGACGGATTGCATAGCAGGCGAAAAACGTAAGAATAAGCCTCGCTCGTGCTCGTGGTCAGAAGCAACCGCTCAGGGTCGAGATCGAAGACGCGGTGCGCTTCGCGATAGTACTGGCACACAGCTTTGCGCGCTTCGAGCAGACCGCGCGGCTGCGGATCATAACGAATAGCTTCAGGATTCGCCAACGCAGTGAGCACGCAGTTGGGATCGGGTTGCACTCCTGCTTCGGTCGGGTTCGAAATTGTGAGGTCGAAAATCTTTCCGCCAGTGGCGCGCACCTGCTCCAACACACGGCTAAGCGCGTTCGGAGCGAGATGCCAGTTTGTGCGCTTGGAAAACATAATTCCGCGGTCGGGGTCAACCAAGTAAGACGGCCTCACGGCTTCAGGAAAAAGCCCAGCTGTTCCGGAGGTGGCAAAGTCTTCGTCGTCCAGTACTGCCGCTGCGCCTCCACAACCGCCACAACTTTCGCCTGTAGTTCCATGGCAAGGTTGTCGTAGCGAACCAGCACATTGTCGAGCCAGTGCGAATGGTTCTCGTGACCCCACGCTTCCGCATGCGTCTTTTTCAGTTGGGTGATCGCATCGCGCAGGCTTTCCAGACGGCCATTGGTTTCCATGATCTCTTCCAGATCGTGCTGCACGCGCGCCGGATCGGACTGATTCTGATAGGCATCCCAGTAGTAAGAATTCATTTCAGCGGTGAACTGAATCTTCATCCCCAAAGCGTCCAGCCTCCATGCGGCAAAGAGCATATCTGGCAAGGTCTCGCGATGGACTTGCGCCTTTGCCTGATTGAGTTGCAGCAACTGGATCGCATGTTCCGCACCCAGACGAACGTCGTGCATGGAGGGCGCTGCTTTCGCCGCCAACTCAGCTCCGCTAACGCTGAAAGGATTAGACCAGAAAAGTTCATTGGTCGACGCGAGTTTAAGTGGAGCGACAATCGGATGCACATGATCGAGACTGTCAATCGCGTTCATAAAGGTGGAATCGCTATTGCGGTAGAAAGCCCAATCGTAACTTTTCTTGAAGTCGTCGATGTTCGACTCGCCTGGCTGCCATCCCGCCGCCGCCCCGAAGACCAGCGCAGGCCACGTCATATCGGTGATGGTTTCTCCGTCGTCATGCCAAATCGTATTTAGTTCACCCAGCGCCCGATGGTTTTGGCCGTCGCGCACGAAGTTTCGAATGTTCACGAATGCAGCATCGAAGTCGGGCCAGATCGAGTTCCAATTGTTGGCTCCAGGGGCTACAACTACTCGCAGACCGGCGTTGGTGTAAGGAGTAATGATGCTTTCATAGCTGGGCTTGGGGTCGTAATCCCAGGGAACCGCAATCATATCCTTGGGCAAAATACTGAGTAACTCGGGATACTTCACCGCGATGTCGCCCCAGAACATCAGCTGCTTGTGATAAGGCCGCATGATCTCGAACACTTTTTGGAGGTGATCGAGATAAACGCGTCCCAAGCCTTCCTGGTCGGCAAGCGCTTTGGTTTGTCCCAGTCCCAGTTCAAAGGTCTCATCGGCGCCGATGTGAAAGAACGGACCCGGAAACAGCGGAACAACTTCGCCGTAAACCTGACGGATAAAGTCGTAGGTTCTTGGATTGGTGGGCGTGAGAACGTGGCCGTGTGGCGTCTCCGCAGCATCGGAGTAGATCTCATATTTGAGAAATTGATGAAGATGGCCGAAGGTCTGCTGCTCGGGCATGAGCGTGACGAAATATTTTCCCGCATAGCTCACTAGTTCCGTGATTTCGGCGGGAGTGAACGCGGCATCTTTCGGACTGACCAGCGACTGGCTTTGAAAGTCGAAAATATTCTCCATGTTGAAACCTAGGAGATTGATCTTGTACTCGGCGAATGTGCGAATCTGGAATTTCAGGTAATCGAGCGTGAGAATTGGGCCGCGGCTCATGTCATCGGAAACTCCCCGCCACTCCATGCTCGGCCAGTCGCGGATTGTCACGGCAGGAATGAACAGTTGCGCCAACTTCCCCGTTGCGGACCTGCCGCGTCCGTGTGTCGATGGCTCTCCTGTCTGCGCCGTACCCGACCGTAAGTCCGCCTCGCCCGTGCCCGATCCTTCTTCGTCATGAAGCAGCTGGCGTAGCGTCTGCACTCCGTAAAAAACTCCCTGTGCAGTGTGCCCCGCAACAATAACTCCGCCGGTGCTGGAGCGAATTACATAGCCCTGGTCGCCAAGATCGCTCTCCGTCTTGATTCCCTGCGCTTCGAGATAGCCGCGCAGTCCACGGTCGCTGAGCCTCCCAAGCGAAATGTGGCCTGCTGTCTTCGGGGCCGAAGTGGCGATTTCGATCGCGAGCTTGATTCCTGCGCGCTCGTGGATTTCTTCCTGCAAAGTTTCGGCGGCAAGACGGTCTTCCGTGTTGCCGATCAGAATCGTTGTCGAGGGCTTGATCGCCAGCTTGCCTTCCCCCAGGCGAACTTCTTTGGGCGCTGGTAGGAGCTTCAGCGCGGTGACGTCGTTAACCTGGGCATGTGAAAGCAACGATAGGCCGAAAATGCAGGCGAAAATCCATTTAATAGTCTTCATAAAATCAGCGAAGGGCGAGACTAACAGGTAAGAGCGGCTGGCCACAAGGACCACAAACTGCTGTGGGACAACAGACCGCCGCAAGCGCGCGACTGCCGAGACTCTCTCCTCATGGCGCGCGGAAGCGGCCTTAACACGAACGCTTTATTCCAAACCAGACGATTTGATTCTTATTTCCCGAATGCCTCTTTGTTCACCACATATGGCATCTTCGTGATGTCGCCCCCATAGTTCCCCTCCAGCACATCGAGCAGGCCTTGCACGCAGCGGCCGGCCATGCCTTTCTCGGGATCGGACGACAACCGTGTAATCCGCGCAGCGCTGGCGAAATGCGGCAACAACCGGCAACGATCGGCAATCGCCGGATCGCGCAAAGGAGAATCGGCGGGCAAAGGCTCTTTCTCGTAAACATCGAGCGCCGCGCCTGCAATCCAGTTTTCGCGCAACGCTTTGGCTAACGCTTGCTCATCGACGACCGGACCGCGCGAGGTGTTGACGATCATTGCATTCGGCTTCATCATGCGCAGCGTCTTCTCGTTGATCAAATGGTAGGTCGGCGTCGGGCTTTCGCCCTCCTTCAGCAGCGGGACATGCAGGCTGATGAAATCCGCGCTGCTCAACGCTTCCTGCAGCGTCGTGTACCGGATCGTTGTCTTCTCGCGGCTGATCCCACGTTCAAAGCGCAGGTCTTTCATCTCCTGAATAGCGTGAATGTAGTCGCGATTCTCGTACGCGGGATCGAAGCAGAGAATGTTCATATCGAAGCCCGTGCATTTTTTGATCATGGCCAGGCCGATGCGCCCCGTGCCAATAACGGCAACGGTTTTTCCGGTCACTTCATCGCCCAGAAATGGCAGATAAGGATGCCAATATCCCCACTGGTTCTCTCGCGTCAGATGCTCGGCGGACCAAAGTTTGCGCGCCAGCGCCCCAATCAGGAAAAAAGCGAATTCGGCTGTCGCTTCAGTCAGCACGTCGGCGGTATTTGTGAACGGAATCTTGTAGCGATTGGCGTCGGCGCGGTTGATGTTGTCAAAGCCGACCGCGATTTGCGCTACTACTTTCAGCGTACCGGCTCCAGCGGCGAAAACTTCTGCATCAATAGGGTCGCGCAACGTGGTGATGAGGCCGTCAACTCCCGACTTCACTTTTTCAACGATCAGGCTCTTGGGCGGCGCCTCGGGATGGGGATAGACCTCAAGCTCGTAGCCCTTGTTGCGGAGAATGTTGAACGCATCGCCGATATCGCACGTAGCAAAAACGCGGAATTCAGAAGTCATGGTCAGTCGCCGGTCAGTAGTCGCCCGTCGTCCTGGCAGCAATGCGAATCTCGTCACGAAGCAAAGTGAAGAGTCTCACGAGAGCGTATTAGAAAACGGACTATCGCTTCCCCACCGTTGGCTCGAACAGTGTATCGCAGTCTCGCGTCGCAATTTAAGTGAGGCGGATTTGGATCCCCAATAAGGTAGCGCGCCAAGCGACTCAGCGTTACGTTCCAGTCGCTTCAGGCCTCGGAGATGCGGAGATGGCTCGTGCGTGATGGCGAACATCCGCGCCTAGAACCCAGAAGATAACATCTTCGGCAATGTTGGTCGCATGGTCGGCCACGCGCTCCAGATTGCGCGCCACCAGCAGTGCATCGAGCGCCTGTTGCGTCGCTTCCGGCCTTTCATTCATGGTTCGCACGAGCACGATGAAAGCTTCATCGCGCATGCGGTCAACCACATGATCCATTTCCAGAACGGCCTGCGCAAGCTCCGCTTTGCCTTCCACAAAAGACTCCAATGCCCGGCGCACCATGGCGCTCACGGCGGTAGCCATGCGCGGAATATCAACCGGGAGCTCAACCTCCGGCAACTCGATCAGGTCCATGACGCGCTCGGCAATGTTGACGGCCTGATCGCCGACGCGCTCGAGGTCGGCGTTGATTTTAGTGACGGCAAGAATAAAACGAAGATCGACCGCTGCCGGCTGCTGCGTGGCCAGGATGTCGAAGGCGAGTTCGTCGATCTCACGCTCCGCCGCGTTGATCAGGCTTTCGTTTTCGAGGACAAGCTGGCAGCGGGTAAGGTCGCGTTCGGTATAAGCCTGCGTGGACCGGTCCACGGCCAGCTCCGCAAGGCCGCCCATGCGGAGCAACTTCTCGCGAAGCTCTTCGATCTGTTGTTGAAAGCGAGTGCGCATCAGCCGAACCCTCTCGTAGGGTTAGAGGTCGGGAGTTTGAGGTCGTACCCGGAAAGCCAATGACATAAACATTGGGCGTTCTTGAATCCTGACCTCTACCCTCTAACCTCTGACCTTATTCCTATCCGAATCTGCCGGTCACGTAATCTTCCGTCCGCTTGTCGGACGGATTAGTAAACACCTTCTCTGTTTTATCAAATTCGATCATTTTGCCGAGAAGAAAAAATCCCGTAAATTCGGCCACACGAGCCGCCTGTTGCATATTATGCGTCACAATCACGATCGTGTATTGCTCTTTTAATTGGAAAATAAGTTCCTCGATTTTACCGGTCGAGATGGGATCGAGGGCCGAACACGGCTCGTCCATCAACAGTACTTCCGGCTGAACCGCCAACGCGCGCGCGATGCAGAGCCGCTGCTGCTGCCCTCCCGACAGGCTGGCGCCCGACTTTTTGTGCAGCAGATCCTTCACTTCATCGAATAGCGCCGCGCTGCGCAACGACCTCTCGACCACTTCATCCAGTAGTTTGCGTTTGCGAAATCCATTCAACTTCAACCCGGCAGCCACATTGTCATAAATCGACATCGTGGGAAACGGATTCGGCTTTTGAAACACCATGCCCACCCGGCGGCGCAATTGCGTGGCCGAAGTCCCGTTATACACGCTGAGGTCCCCGATGTGAACGCTGCCGTCCACGCGCGCTTCGGGAATGGTTTCGTGCATACGATTCAAGCAGCGGATAAACGTCGACTTGCCGCAGCCGGACGGGCCAATCAGCGCCGTAGCATGGTCCGCGCGGACCGCCAGATTAATGTCGAACAACGCCTGCGTCTTGCCGTAGAACGCGTTCAGGTGCTCGACTGTGATGCCGACTCCCATAACTCGATTACGCTCCTGCCAAAGTTCCGTGCCGCACAACCATGCGAACGGCCGCAACCGCACTCACAATCAGAACAATTAAGACCAGCGCGCCCGCCCATGCCTGACGATGCCATTCATCGAACGGCGAAATCGCATAGGTGAAAATCTGCAATGACAACGCTGCGGTGGGCTGGTTTATTTTCCAATTCCAGAACTGGTTCCCGAAAGCCGTGAACAGAAGCGGCGCCGTTTCTCCCGCCACGCGCGCAAAAGCCAGCATAACACCGGTGATTACGCCTGAGGTCGCGGTGCGCAGCGTGATTGAGAGCGTGGTGCGCCAGCGCGAAACACCCAACCCATAAGCAGCTTCGCGAATCGCCTGCGGCACCAGAAGCAGCATCTGTTCAGTCGTGCGCGCGATCGTCGGAATCATCATGATGGCCAGCGCCACTCCGCCGGCGAGCGCGGAAAAATGTTTCTGCCGAATGACTACCAACCCGTATGCCACAATTCCGATCACAATCGACGGCACGCCGTTCAGCACGTCGGAAACGAAGCGCACGGCATCGCCCCAGCGGTTGCGCCCGTATTCGGCGAGAAAAATGCCCGCGCCAATTCCCAGCGGAACGCCCATCAGGCTGGCGATTGCGAGGATCACAGCGGTTCCGGCAATCGCGTTGGCCATGCCGCCGCCGGGCTCGCCAACCGGCTTAGGGGTCTGAGTCAGGAAAGCAATATTGATAGAGCCGATTCCCTTATAAACAAGGTAGGCGAAGATTGCGAAGAGCGGCGCAAGCACCAGGATAACGGTCAGCACGGAGACACCCGTCATCAGATGGTCCATGGCACGGCGCCGCCAACTGATTGTCAGCGCTTCCGGGATTGGCTTCGTATCGGTCATTTTCTTCTCAACTTCTTCTCAATCAAATTCATCTCATGCCGTATTTCTTGCCGGCTGGCCGCGCGTCACGCTCCACACCATAAACCGGGCAAGCGCGTTTACGATAATCGTTACCAGAAACAATGCCAGGCCTATTTCAATTAACGCGGAGACGTAGAGATCGCCGGTCGCCTCGGTGAATTCGTTGGCCAGCACGCTCGCCATGGTGTAGCCGAAATCAAATAGCGATTTAGAAATCTCCGGCCGGTTTCCAATCACCATGGTGACCGCCATGGTTTCTCCCAGCGCGCGGCCTAATCCTAGAATGACCGCGCCTACGATCCCGGCTCGCGCATTTCGCAGTACACCCATGCGGATCATTTCCCAGCGCGTGGCCCCAAGCGCGAGCACCGCTTCACGCTGGTGCTGCGGCACAACCGTCAGCACTTCGCGCGTGATTGAAGAGATGATCGGAATAATCATGATCGCCAGGATCACACCCGCCGCAAGAATACTGTAGCCATACATCGGTCCGCTGAAGAGGCCGGTCCAGCCCAGCGTTTTCGCAAGAAACGGTTCGACTGAAACGCGAAGAAGCGGAACCAGAACAAAAATTGCCCAGAGTCCATAAATCACGCTGGGAATCGCCGCCAGCAACTCGGTGGTGAAAGATAAGACTCCTCGCAGGCGTACCGGACACATTTCAGTGATGAACACGGCCACACCCACCGCAAGCGGCACCGCGATGATCAGCGCCAGAATCGAAGAAGCGAGCGTTCCGAAGACAAAAGGCAACGCGCCATATTGATCTTCGACCGGATTCCAATCCGAGTGCCCAAAAAACTTCCAGCCGAAGGCGTGCCATGAAAGCTGAGATCCAACCAGAAGCTGATAAACGATCAGTCCAAGAAGAGCGACAACAGCGAAGCCGCAGAGGCGCATCGCCCAGCCAAAAATGGCATCGGGGACCTCGCTGACCTTTCCCCGCAACAACGGTCCTGTGTTGGCTTCGATTTTCAGAACGGCCTTTGGGCCCCGCTCCTGCGAGCCGGGCTCGGGGTCCGGAGATTCCAAGCGCGGCCGGGGCACGGCGTGGTTGGACATGATCTCCCAAAGCCTACCAGATGCGTGTTACAAAACCGTTAAAAATGAGAGAAGGGTAATGGCTGAAAATATGCGTCGACCGCGCAGAGAGCGCTTATCTTTCGACCCGTTTTCTCTCTTGGTCCCAGGCTCGGTCTCTTGCGTCAGCCCGCTCAATTGTGAGATGACTGATCCTTAACTTTCTATGCCTACGTTTGCCGCAATCGACATTGGCTCCAACTCCGTCCGCCTGAAAGTGTCGCGCCTCCAGGGCGGACGCCTGAAAGCGATGCATGAGGATCGCGAAGTGACCCGGCTGGGTGAAGGCGTGTTCAGCGGCGGATTGCTCTCTCCCGAGGCAATGTCGGAAACCGTGAGAGTCCTGCGGCGATTTCATCGAGCCACGCAGGAATGTGGCGCCGATTCCGTGCGCGTGGTGGCAACCGCGGCCCTCCGAGATGCCCGCAACTCACGCGCATTTTTGGAGTGGGTGCGCTCAACCACCGGATGGACGGTTGAAATCATTTCCGGCCTGGAGGAAGCGCGCCTTATCCACCTCGGAATCGTATCGCGTGGAAGGCTTGCCAGCCGCAGTGTCTTGCTCGTCGACCTCGGCGGCGGCAGCTGCGAACTAACTCTTTCTCGCGACGAGCGAATCCGCGACACTGTCAGTCTTTCGCTGGGGGCGGTGCGACTGACCGGTGAATTCTTGAAGCATGACCCGCCGCGCAAAGGGGAGCTGCAACGCCTGGAAGAGTTTGTCGCCCGGGGCATTGGCCGAATTCAGGATCGAATTCGATCGGCGCGCGTGGGAAGCGTGATTGCAACCTCCGGAACAGCGGCGGCGCTGGCGGCAATTGCCAGTCATCTGACGCGCCCGAAAAAACGCAGGGTCAATGACGTTGTAACGCGTGAGATGATGCGCCGAATCGTAAAACAAATGGCGCGCATGACGTTAGAGCAGAGGCGCAAGGTTCCGGGGATTGGGCCTCGCCGCGCGGAAATTATTTGTGCTGGCGCGGTCGTCTATGCGCAATTGCTGGAACGCTGCCATCTCACCGGGTTTCGTTATTCGCCGCTTGGATTACGGGATGGAATTTTGGCGCAGATGGCGGCGGAATCCGACCGCAGCACTCGATCCAGCCGCGCAATTGAATCGGAGCGGTGGGAATCGCTGCAACGCGCGGCCGAGCATTATCACGTCGACATGAACCATGCCTTGCAGGTTCGCGACTCCGCTTTGACTCTTTTTTCGGCGCTTAAGTCCGTGCACCAGCTCCCGCCTGAGTATCGCGAATGGCTCTCCGCGGCCGCGCTGCTTTATGAAGTCGGCGACTTCGTGAACCGCAACGGCCACCACCGGCACACTTACTACATCATCGCTAACTCTGAGATACTGGGATACACACCCCAACAACGAAGACTTATCGGATCGATTGCGCGCTATCTCGGAAAATCGCGGCCCGTGCCCGAAGACGGCCCGATGAGCGTTTTAAGCCCGCAGGAGCAGGCCGCCGTGCCCAAGGTATCCATGCTTCTTCGCATTGCGCGCGCATTGCACATGGGCCGTATACAGTCGGTGGCGCACGTAGCCGTTTCGGCCCGCAATGGACGGGTGTCAATCAAACTTACTCCGCGCGGCAATGCGAGCCTGGATCTGGAAGCATGGGCAATCGAAAAGGATGGCGACTACTTTCGCGAAGTCTTTGGACGCGAGCTTTCCGTCGCCGCCGCGTGAAGCGTCCGCAGGATGCGCGGCGTAACGCACCAGCTTAGTGAACCGGCGTTGCGGCGCACTTCAACTTTGGCCACGGCTCCTTTTTTCAGTTCGATCGCCGCTTCTCCGCTGGCGCCGCCAATCAAGCGGCCGAGAAAAATTCGCAGGTTTGGATTGTGTCCCACCAGCATGATGGAATCCTGGCGGGCATATTTTTCCAGCAGCTTCTGGAAGTCGGCAAATGTCGCTTCCGGCCGCAGACCGCTATCGGTCGCGAGTTTGCCCTCATGACCCATTTCATTTCCCACCAGCGCCGCCGTTTGCGTGGCGCGCTTCAAGGGGCTGGTTACGATTATGTCGGCCTGCACGCCAAGCGCCGCCAGGGCCCGCCCAATATACCCGCATTGCTCAATGCCATCTTTATCGAGCGCGCGTTTTTCGTCCTTCTTCGGATTGAGTAGGTGCTGACCGGCGCTGGCGTGGCGCAAGAAATAAACAAACATGTTTGCCTTATGTCTTTCTAACCATCATCCGCGCAGGGCGGCGCTCGGGTTCATCTGGAATTTCGTTGGGAGAACTCTTTCCTTCCGCAACCGAGATCAGGAATTCCTGCGCGCCAAAGGCGACCCGAGCCGATTTCTTACTGCGTCCCGCCGCAGTCTGCATCGGCCGCAGATACTTGCCGTCCTTTTGCAGCAGTCGCGCGTGCAGAGTATCCGCAAGGTAGGCCGCTAAAATCTCATGAATCACGCGTTCGCGCAATAGCGGATCTTTGACCGGGAAGAGCACTTCGACGCGTTCGTGGAGATTGCGCGGCATCCAGTCGGCGCTCCCCAGAAAGACCTCCGGATCTCCTCCATTCGCGAAGCAGAAAATCCGGCTGTGTTCCAGAAAACGCCCGACGATGCTACGCACGCGAATGCGCTCGCTCAAACCGCGAATTCCGGGACGCAACGTACAAATGCCGCGCACAATGAGGTCCACTTCCACACCGGCCTGCGAAGCACGATAAAGCGCCTGGATCACATCCTTGTCCATCAGCGAGTTCATCTTGGCCACAATTCGCGCTGGATGACCGCGGCCAGCGTGATCGGCTTCGCGCTCAATCAAAGCCAGCGACTTCTCCGCAAGATCGAGCGGCGCCACCAGCAGCGGATCGTAATCCGGATATTCGGCATAAGCGGTCAGAAAGCTGAAAACATTATGAACGGCGGAAGTGATCTCCGGGTCGGCCGTTAGTAGACTGAGATCGGTATAAGTGTGCGCAGTCGTCGCGTTGTAATTGCCTGTTCCCAGGTGTGCGTAGCGCCGCGGAATGCCATCGGGGTCGCGCCGCACCAGCAGAGATAACTTGCAGTGCGTCTTCAATCCAACCAGCCCATGGAACACCTGCACGCCGGCATCTTCCAGATCGCGCGCCCACCGTATGTTTGATGCCTCATCGAAGCGCGCTTTCAATTCCACCACCGCCGTAACTTCTTTTTGCGGAGCCGCCGCGATCAGCGCCGGAACGATGAGCGAGTGCTCACTCGTCCGGTAGAGCGTTTGCTTGATCGACATCACGTCGTCATCTTCCGCCGCCGACTGAATGAACGAAACAACCGCGTCGTAGGAATCGAACGGATGATGCAGCAGAACATCATGCCGCCGCAGTTCCTCAAACAAGTCGCGGGATTTAGCGGTCAGCCGCAATTCGCGAGCAGCGAAGCGCTGAAATTTCAGATCGGGCCGGTCGGTCGCGTCATACACATTCAGCAGCCGCGAAACATTCACCGGGCCGTTCACCGGGAAAATCTGCCATCCATCGAGTTCAAAAACCGTGCGCAGGCGTTCAATGATCTCCGGTGCGGCGGACGATTCAATTTCCATCCGCACCGCGTCTCCCTTGCGCCGGTTGTGCAATTCCGCGCGCACCGATTCGAACAGGTTGCGCGATTCCTCTTCCTGCAGATAAAGATTGCTGTTCCGCGTCACGCGAAACGCTGCCGAAGAGACGATGTCGTACCCCTTATACATTCGCGCCGCGTGATACACCACCAGATCGGCGAGGAAAATGAAGTCCGTCGAACCCTCCGAGGGCAGCCGAATCAAACGCGGCAGCGCGCGCGGAACCGTAATGACTCCTGTATATGTCAAGGACGACCGCCGCCGCCTTCGCAGCAGAAGCGCCACGCATAATGCTTTATTAATCACACGGGGAAAAGGATGCGCGGGATCGACCGTCACCGGCGTGAGCAGCGGGTCGAGTTCGCGTTCGCAATAATCGTCGACGAAGGCCAGCCCCTGCTCGTCTAACTCGTCGATTTCGAGCACCCGAATATTTTGCTCGGCAAGGGCGGGCCGCAACTGCTCGTTCCAGCACGAATACTGCTCCTCTACAAACTGATGCGTTGTGCGGCTTATGAGTTCGCGCTGCTGGCTCAGAGTGAGCCCGTCGGGAGTTGTGAAATTCAGCCCGTCTTCCAGTTGCTGAAGCAGGCCACCCACCCGGATTTCGAAGAATTCATCGAGATTGCTGGCCGTAATCGCGAGAAACTTCACTCGCTCAAGGAGTGGGTTGGCTGCGTCTCCCGCTTCTTCCAGCACACGCCAGTTGAACTTCAGCCACGACTCTTCGCGATTAAGGAAAAGGGCGCGATTGGCCGGTGTATCTCGGGTCGGTGTATTCCGAGCCATAAGTTGAAAGTTGGATCTTTCTTACTCGGACTATCTTTCTTAGGATAGCTTTGTCACGCTGGCTTACGTAGGCGATATTACTCAGGCCATTGCGCTCCACGCGCTGCCATCACACTGGAATCAGTATAGCAATAGAAAGAGGCGCCGGATAACCAGCGCCTCTATTCCCTTCTTACGGAGTGAGCGGCGAACTCCCTCCCCGAGCCAACTCCGCGCACTTTGTGAACGCGGAGACAGTTCGGCTTACGGCAGGTAATAACGGAACGACGCGAAAATCATATTATCGACTCCGTTTGGCGATCGGGCGGCTGTCGTGTTGTTATCGTTACCCGACCATGTGTTGCGCGTCACGTACGAGTATTGCGAGCCGAACTGGAATCTTCCCCTGGGCCCGCTGTAGAAGCGATACCAGAAGCCGAGAGTTCCTTCGATCAGCGCGCGCGTGTCTCCCGTACAATTTTTCAGGCTCCCCGCTACCGGGCCCGCTGCAGGCGCAGTTTCGGTATAACAGCCGCTATTGTTGAATTCCGGAGCTCCGTAGCCCACATACCCGACTGGAGTGGTTCCGGAAAGGATGGTTGGGTCATAGCCATAGCTGCGACCGGCATACTCGGTTCCACCATAGGTATAGACATCAAGTTTCTTGCCGTGCCACTCCAGCGTGCCCAAGCCATGCAGGTTCTTGATCAGGTGAACTGTGCCATCCGGGTTGATGGAGGCGTCAACCAGCCCGCCTGGAGCATAACGTCCAACGCCGCTGCCACCGAATCCTTTCAAGCCAAACGTGACGCGCTTGGCAACCGTCCAACGCCCGCTGGCGCCAAAGCCGCCGCCCTCTTTCGAAGCGTTATAGGCTCCCAGAGCATTGGGGCCTGCCGTGGTGCTCCCGCCGCAAAGGGCGGTTGCCGCTACGTCTTCGCAGGGGAATACGCGATCGGTAAACCGGTCGGCTATGCCAAACACTTCGTAGTGCCCGAAGCCAGGATCAAATGCGATCTTGGCAATAATATCGGGCGCGGGATTGAACCCGTAAGTGCCTGTTGTGTTGTAGCTGTTGCTCGCTCCAGCCTGGAGGAACAAGTAATTATTCGCGTTGTTATGCGTGGAGACGGTCGCCTGCGGATTCTCGATAGCGAAGGCAACCGCAACCTTGTCGCCGAAGCTTTTGGTTACGCGTAGCCCAAACTGGCGGGCAAAATCGAAGCCCACGTTATACGACGGGTCAATGGTCTTGGGACGAACGTCGTTGGTTTTGCCCATATCGTCGTCCGGGGCAATTCCCTTCGCATCTTCGGTCACAAGGCTCCAGGCCTGGCCAGCCAGGAAGCTGAATCCATTGTCAAACTTCACCTGGCCCCACGCCTGCCGCAGTCGAAGCGTGTAACCATCCGTTTGCGTTGAAGTGGAGGTTACGCCCGCCGAAAGAAAGTCAGCTGAAACGTAACTCGACAGGTCCACGCTTCCCGCATGGCCTTCCACGAATGCCGTGACCTTGGACTGGCGTCCCGATCCGAAGAATTCCGGAAGCTGGCTCTGGGAAGCGCCCGGCATGGTGAGTGAGTTGAAGGGCGTAGGCAAGTCAGCGCCCAATGCGCGTGAGCGATGCACAAACGCGCCTTCCGAGTATCCGCCCGGCGTAATATTGATGCCGCGGAAGCGAATCGTAATTGGGCTTTCCATCTGCGTGTTGAATACCTGTTCCGGCGCTGGGTTCGATGACGGAGCCGGCTCCTGCAAAGACATAACGGCATTCTTGAGCACTGGAGTGGTCGACGAAGTGGCGCTGACCGTCTTCAAGTCCGCCACGTCGCTTTGAGCCGCATCTGCTTTAGCGGCCGCCTCGGTTGCTGTGGCCTGCGCTTGTGCAACCGCTTGATCTCTACGATGCAACTCATCCTTTAGAGTCTGGATTTGCTGCAGCGCAGCCGCCAGCCCTTCTTTCAGCGCCTGAATGTCGCTGGTTGTTGCGGCGGGCTGCCCGTGGGTCCCGCCCTGCGCCTGTTCATTATTGGCAGCGTCTGCTGACTTCGACGCCGTGTCGGTTTGCGCCCAAACGGAGGCCGTAAGTGCGGCCAACGCAGCGGCGGTGACAAGGTAACGTTTCATCGGTTTCATGAATTGCAATCCTCTCCTTCTCCTAAAGGTCAAAAAATGATCGTTTGCAACTAGTTGGAATTGCGGGAGATTCCCAACTACTCTTAACCCATAATGTCTATTATACAACTATACTAAATGGATAATATAGCACTACTAGGGGGTAACCGGTAGTTTTCATGGCTTTTCTAATGCTATTGATTCTAATGACAAAACCAAGCAGAGAAGCCTGGAGGATCCCTAAAGGATTGAAGTTTCTTTAGGTTACAGTTCCGAAATGGCCTCCCAGCGTCACTGATTTCTCTTCCGCGGCTAAAACCGGAGCGCTGCTGATTTCGGGATTTTTGCGGGGCTGCCACCGCCGCCCCTTCCATCCGCGTCGACTTCACAGCCTTTTAGTGCACCTGTTTAATCGCCGCCTTCACCTTCTCCGCCACGCTCTGGGGCAAAGGCGCATAGCTCAGCTGGGATGTCATCTTCTGACCGTCCGTCACCATCCAATTCAAAAAGTCGGAGATGATTTTTCCCTTTTGCGCATCCTTGGCCTGTACCGGAATCAGCAGCCACGTGAAACTTGATATCGGATACGCCGTCTTGCCCGGAGCATTCGTAATGGATACGCGAAAATCCGCCGGCATGTTCTTCACCGACGCTGCCGCTTCAGTCACTCCATCGAGCGAGGCCTTCACAAAGTTGCCAGCCGCGTTCTGCACCGATCCAAAGGTGATCTTATTCTCGACCGCATAGATCAGTTCGATATAGCCGATCGCGCCCGGCAGCTGCCGAATTTGTCCGGCCACCCCTTCATTGCCTTTACCGCCCAACCCCACGGGCCACTTGACCGAAGTGCCCTTCCCCACGCTCGACTCCCAATCTTTACTGACCTTCGACAGGTAGTCGGTCCAGATGTAAGTCGTGCCGCTCCCATCGGAACGGTGCACAATAATAATCGGCTGATTGGGCAACGTGATTCCCGGATTTACTTTCGTGATCGCGGGATCGTTCCAGCTGGTAATTTTCCCGAGAAAAATATTGGCCAGCGCTTCCGAAGTGAACTTGATCTCGCCGCTCACCCCGGGAATGTTATAGGCAGGAACGTCTGCGCCAAGAACCGTTGGAATGTGCAGGATTTTAACTTTGGCCTCTTTGAGCTGCTCATCGGTCATCGGCCCGTCGCTGGCTCCGAAATCAACTGTGCCGTTCAGAACCTGCCGGATACCTCCACCGCTGCCGATGGACTGGTAGTTAATCTGAATATCCGGATGCAGCTTGTTGTATTCGTTGAACCACTTCGAATACATCGGATACGGAAAGGTTGCGCCCGCTCCGTTTAATGTCGTCTGCCCTAACGCCGGCAATGAAAGCGCAAGACCTGTAAGCAACAATGCAATGCGTGAAATCACGCGATGAGTCCTCCTCAGTTTTTCCCGATGACTATCTCCGGTTCTAGCCGTGGATTGTTAAAGGAAAGTTACAGAAGAATGAATTTCTCATGAACGCGCTTTATTTTCCAAGCGCTTAGCGGCTTGAGAGGTTTTCTTAATGGGGATTATTCAAGCGCGCCAGCTCCTTGCTGAACAGCCCATTCTGCGGAAACTCGCGCTCCAATCCGGAGAGCAACTCCCGTGCCTGCGTAACATTTTTGTCGCGAACATACGCGATGGCAAGCAGAATCCGCGCAAATGGCGCGAGCAGATGCCCCTTCGCCGCCGTCACCTGCAGCTCCGCGATGCCGCCTTCTTTGTCCCCCTGCACGCCGCCCACTCGCAACAGCCAGCGCACCGGCGCAGCCATCGATCCGATGATGTAACGACTCACGCCGCTGGCCAGGTGAGCGTCATAACAAGTGGGATCCACCGCCAGCAGTTGATTCGCCCAGGAAGTCGCCTCTTTCGTGTAGTGCAGCGACGCCAGATTCCTTTTCTCGATGAGCGCGGCAAAATCGGACCGCAATCCCGAAGCGAGCGTCATTGCCAGCAAAGCGTCGCGATCATGGGGATCGCGTTGCAGCCGCGCGTGCGCCAGATCTTCCGCACGCGTCAGTCGTTGATCGAAGCGTGCTTGCTCAGCCGGGTTGGCATCATACTTCTTGCGGCCGGAAAAAGCGGAATCGTTTTCATAAAACTGCGCTTCCAGCACGCCCAGCCGGTTGAACTCGGAAAATAGCGTCCCTGCAGCCTCGCTGGCCGGGCCCATCGGATCCTCGGGATGAATTTTCTCCCATGCCTCGAAATCCCTTTGCGCTCCCGGGAAATCCAGATCGTAGAGTTTTCGGAAACCGTCATCCAGGCCTGCGCCGGTTACCTCCGCGTTGGCCCCGCGCGACACCGCGAGCAACGCGCAAATCCCTAGGACTAAAATCTGAACTCGCCGCCTCCATACTCGCCCCTTGCAATGCGACAGTCGAAACTCTACATCGGGGAAAGAAATGCCCGGCATGGTTTGCTTTCGATGCAGGTTTGAGCCCTTGGGTAAAGCCGGCGCGCAGGAAACCTCATCTTCTGTCAAACTGCTAAACGGTGGGGTCATGCAATCGTGAACGATAAAATTCGTTATGCCCCGGGTGCGCCGGGAATTGAGCCGCGCTGGACTTCGAGCGCCAAAACCGGCATTGGGACCTCTCTCAGCCTGCACAGCCGGGTTTGGTTCACAATCAGTCATGGAATCCTTAACGAAATTTATTTTCCTCGCGTCGATCAAGCTTGCACCCGCGATTTCGGCCTTATTGTCACCGACGGAAACTCGTTCTTCTCCGAGGAGAAGCGCCATTGCACCTTCGAAAACGCGCCCATTGAACCGGGAGTGCCCGTCTACGAATTGCGCAACACCTGCATGAGCGGCCGCTACCGGATTGAAAAAGAAGTGCTCACCGATCCCTGGCGCAGCATTGTCCTTCAGAAAATCCGGTTCGTCCCACTTCAAGGATCCCTGCGCGACTATCGTCTTTTTGCGCTCTTGTCTCCCCACCTCGCCAACTTTGGATACGGTAACACAGGCTCCGTCGACAGCTATAAGGGCACTCCCATGCTTTTCGCGCAGCGCGATGCTTGCGCCCTGGCATTAGGCTCGACCGCGCCATGGCTCAAGCGGTCGGCGGGATTTGTCGGCTCATCCGACGGTTGGCAGGATCTTTCACAACATTTCCAGATGACATGGGAATACGATCGCGCGGAAAGGGGCAACGTCGCGCTGACCGCGGAGATTGATATTGCCGCCTGCAATGGCGAATTTGTTTTGCTTCTCGGCTTCGGAGGACTCTGGGCTGAAGCCGGCCAGCAGGTTATCTCTTCCCTGCTCACTCCCTATGAAAATATTCGCGAGGAATACGTCTCCCATTGGCGCCATTGGCAGAAAGGCTTGAAGAAACTCGACGCCCCCCCGCGAGCCAAGGATTTGTATCGCGCAAGCACGGCGGTTTTGCGATCGCATGAGTCTAAGGACTTTCTCGGCGGCATTATCGCCAGCCTCTCCATTCCATGGGGATTCATTAAAGGCGACGAGGATCTGGGCGGCTACCACCTGATCTGGCCACGCGACTTGGTCGAGAGCGCTGGAGGTTTGCTCGCGGCCGGCGCCAATGACGATGCCCTCCGCGTTCTCCATTATCTCGAGGCCACGCAGGAAGCCGATGGCCACTGGGCTCAGAACATGTGGCTCGACGGCCGTCCCTACTGGAATGGCTTGCAGATGGATGAAACGGCATTTCCCATTCTTCTCGTCGACCTCATGCGCCGCGAGGCCCCGCGCTGTTTCGGCGACAGCAAGCGCTGGTGGCCCATGGTGCATAAAGCCGCGTCATTCATAGCCGCAAACGGTCCAGTCACCCAGCAGGACCGCTGGGAAGAAGACGGCGGCTATTCGCCTTTTACGCTGGGCGCGGAGATTGCCGCTTTTCTCATCGCCGCCGATCTCGCCCGATCGATGAACCTTCCCGGCCCCGCCGAATTTCTGCGCCAGATGGCCGATACATGGAATGAAAACATCGAACGCTGGACCTACGCCGAGAATACCGATCTCGCGCGGCAAGTGGGCGTGGAAGGTTATTACATTCGCATCGCTCCAGACGAGGGGGACAGCGCCGCTTCTCCGCTGCAAGGATTCGTGCCCATCAAGAACCGCGCCGTCGCCGACGATGCGCCCGCGGTTGAGATCGTGAGTCCGGACGCCTTGTCGCTGGTCCGTTTTGGCTTGCGCAGTCCGGATGATCCGCGAATTCTCAACACCATCAAAGTGATCGACAAGTTGCTCCGCATTAATCTGCCGGACGGACCGGGGTGGTATCGCTATAACCGCGACGGCTATGGCGAGCACGACGACGGATCTCCATTTGACGGCACAGGCGTGGGCCGTGCCTGGCCCTTGCTGGCCGGCGAACGCGCTCATTATGAACTTGCGGCGGGAAGACCCGACGCCGCTGAGGCCCTACTCGCCGTAATGGAAAGTTCCACAGGAACCAGCCGTCTTATCCCCGAACAGGTTTGGGATCGTGACAGTATCCCTGAGCGGGAGTTGTTTGTGGGTAAGGGTTCCGGCTCCGCCTGCCCGCTGGTTTGGGCGCACTCGGAATACATCAAGCTGCGTCGGTCGCTGCTTGAAAGAAGAATCTTCGATCAGCCATCGCAGACCGTGGAACGCTATATCGCAAGAAAGAATTCGGCTGAATACTTCAACTGGCGCTTTAACAACAAACCGCGCACTATGCCGCGCGGAAAGAAATTACGCATCCTGCTCATGGATGCCGCAACTCTCCATTGGAGCTTCGACAACTGGCAAACCAGCCACGATAGCGATTCTGAAGATAGCGGCTGGAATCTCCAACATGTCGATCTGCCGACTGACACGCTGGCCGTGGGCCAGCAGATCGTCTTTACCTTCCACTGGAAAAGCAGCGGGCAATGGGAAGGCCGCGATTTTTCGGTCAAAGTTGAATGACAAGCCGGAATGACACCAGGGAATGACTGCCCGAGCGTTCCTGAGCTTGGAGGTTTGCTAAACTTTCCTTTCCCCGAGGATACTCATGCGCATCGTTTACCTTTTTGTTATGGTCGGTTTAATGACTTCATTTGCCCACGCCGCCAACTTGCCTGCGCCGCAAACCGTCACAGATCCCAAGCAGATTTCCTCCAGGCCCGATGCACGAGTTGAAAAGAATCTGACCATCGAAAAGCTTTACATGACCCGACAGGTGGGCGGATCGACATGGTCTCCCGAGGGCAAGACGGTCGCTTTCATCACCAATCTAAGTGGCCGCAACAATATTTGGCTCGTACCATCCGAAGGCGGCTGGCCGCTTCAGCTCACAGTCAGCGATCAGCGCCAGACCAGCCCTGTGTGGTCGCCCAACGGCAAGTGGATCGCTTATATGTCCGATTACGATGGCGACGAGCAGTGGGACATTTTCCTCGTTTCGCCTAAAACCGGGCAGGTTATCAACGTCACCAACACGCGCGAGATCGCCGAGGAAAATCCCGCATGGTCGCCCGATGGCCGCTATCTCGCCTATCTGGTCAAGCCGAAGACGTCATCGGTTTACGAGATTGACGTCTACGACACTGTTCTGCGCGACGTAAAGCACATCACCAGCGGCACAGCCAAAGACCTCTACAACTTCGAACCTTTCTGGTCCAGGGACGGCAAATACATTTTCTATTCGCAGTCGCAGGCCAAGGGCACAGACTCCAACATTCTTGTGGCCGACGTCGAGAACGCCACCAGCACACTGCTCACCCCGCACGAAGGCGAAAGAAACTACGAAGCGAACGACGTTTCGCCGGACGGAAAGCTTCTTCTCATCACCTCCAATGCCGGCAACGGTTATGACAATATCGGCTTGCTCGAAATCGCGGGCAAGAAAATTCACTGGCTCACCACCGACAAGTGGGAAATTTCCGGCGCCAGCTTCACGCCAGATGGCAAATCTCTGACTTACACCGCCAACGTCGACGGCAATGTCGATATCTACCTCTATGACGTCGCTTCGGGAGCCGCTCGTGCGCTGCCTTTGCCGAAGGGACTGAATCACCCTGCGGGCAATCCGGCTCCGTTTACCAGCGACGGCGCGCGCATGCTGTACTCACATACAGGGCCAACCGCTCCCGGCGACCTATGGGTCTACAACCTCGCCGATGGCGCCTCGCATCAACTCACGCATTCGCTGGTCGGCGGCGTCCGTGCCGAAGATATGGTCGAGCCCACACTGGTCCACTACCCCAGCAAAGACGGTAAGTGGACCATCTCCGCCTTCGTCTACGTTCCCTACAATCTCCCTCGCAACGGCGAGCACCCGGCGATCGTGTACGTACACGGTGGCCCCACCAGCCAAACCGTGAATACCTTCAGCCGATTCATCCAGTACATGGCCAATCAAGGCTATCTGGTGATCGCGCCCAATTACCGCGGCTCGACTGGTTACGGAAAAGAGTTTCAACAGGCTAATTTATTCGACATGGGTGGAGGCGACCTGCAGGATGTGCTTGCCGCCGCCGACTGGATCAAGCAGACCGGCTACGTCGACCCGAAAAAAGTCATTCTGATGGGTGGCAGCTACGGCGGCTACCTGACGATGATGGGCGTGACGAAAGCTCCCGAGATGTGGGCCGCCGGAGTCCCCATTGTGCCTTTCGTGAACTGGTTCACTGAAATTCAAAACGAAGATCCTGTGTTACAGCAATCGGATCTGGCGACCATGGGCGATCCCGTCAAAAACAAAGCGCTTTTCGAAGATCGCTCGCCAATCAATTTTGTCGATCAAATTAAAGCTCCGCTCTACTTGCTGGCTGGAGGCAACGATCCCCGTTGCCCCAAGAGCGAAGCGCAACAAGTAGTTGATGCCGTCAAAAAGCGAGGCGGCGTCGCTGAATACAAGGTCTATGAGGATGAAGGTCACGGCTTCTCGCGGGTAGAAAACCAGATTGACGCCTACAAACGAGTGGCGGAGTTCCTGAAGGCCCACGTCCCGCCCGCCGACTGCGGCTGTGTGCTGAACGAATAGCCCGATCCACGACCCAGACATTTGAGGAATTGTTCACCCCTCGCCGATAAGTCTTATCGAGATTTTGCGCCAATCGGCCAGCGAATCGCCAGATTAGAAAATCTCATCTTAGGCGTACACATTGATGAGCTGCCCCCTCCAGCTAGAGGGATTGCCCGCATAGAGAAGATAATTGGCGACCGCCGTACTTTCGAGAGAATGGCTCCAGGCCCCTCCAGAGACATACTCGCCGGCCGAGACCGTCTCATCGCTCTGGGAGCCCTCCACGGGTGTTCCGTCGATCCAGTTCGCCCGCCCCGGGCGCGTCGAAGACGACCAGGAGAAAGTGTCGACCGAGGGAACAACACCATTTTGCCCAGTCGGCGTGGCGAGCGCCCTCTGAGTCAGAGGCGCCAGGCCGGTCGACAAATCGGTTGCCTGAGAGGGAAAGACCGAATTTACCGACGCCGGGAGCAGTTTAATCGACATTGGAAATCAGTCCGCTAACCCTCAATCTATCGGCAGTTCCAGTTGATTTCCCAAGGACACGGCGGTCCAGTAGAGGCGCGCCGTTAGGTCATCCCACCTGGTTATATCCAACTGACTACATCTCGCTTTGCCCCTGGGATGAGCGTAACGGAGATCTAATGCCAACCGGCGTCTGCCGTCACCTCGAAGGCACCCGTAACTTTATGCGCCTGGTATTTCAAAGGAAGGTGAGATCAAGAAACCTGCGGGCTGCCGTGAACGATGGCCAGCCGTATTTATTGGAATTCTGAAGCGGGCTACGTCGATTCTGCGGTTTTGTGCGCCGCCCGTCTTCTTTCCGCCGCTTGTATGCGAAGGTGCAGCATGTAGAGAACTACCAGCGCATTGATCGCGATAATCGCCACCCGGATCGGCGTCGGCCGCCGGATCAAATCGATCACCTCAAACGGAATATAAACAGCTCCCGAGATAAACGCCATCCACTCAGCCCAGGGCAGCGCATACCAGAGGCCGTAAGCTTCCACAAAGCGCATGACTGCATATACGCTTGCCGCCACTGCAATCTTCCAGAGCCTTACATCGTTGAACCTTGAAACCAAAGCAATGAACACGCCCACATAGTGGTGATAGGGATTGGCGTGGAAAAATTCCAGGAAGCTCTCAGCGATTCCCCACAGGTCCTTGTGGTGGCGCATGGAGAATACGCCCAGCCCCGCGGCCACCACGATCAGCCCCTTTGCCAACTCAACCGTCGCAACGGTGCGCACTCCCTTGATATGTTCGGAATCGTGGACGACAGGGTGCATAGTTCCGTCTAACAACGAATATCAGATTCTGCCCGCAACGCTCGCGCGCAGTTCTTCAACTATCTCCTGCGCGGCCTTTCGAGCCTCTGCATTCTGCGTCACTTCGAACGAAATGGCCCCCACTCGCGCGTGCCCGCCCCCTCCGTATCGCTCGCAGATCTTCGCCAGATTCACAGATGGCTCGCGCTTAGCCCAGGGGTTCGATCCAACCGACACTTTCACACGGAACGAACTCTTGCTCAATCCTACGCTGTAGATCGACTCCGGGTGAAGATAATAGGGGACGAATTTGTTGTAGCCCTCCATCTCCAGGTCGGTGATGTCGAAAAATATCGTGCCATCGCGCTCCTCGGCGCGCTTGCCCAGAATCTCGATAGAGCGCTGGTGCCTTTCCAGCAGCGGAGGCAAAACCGCGGCCACAAAAGGCTGCTCCAGAATTTCCGCCAGCGGATGATAGGCGAGAAGCGGAATGAGTTTCTTGACGAACTCGCGGTCGGTTGAAGACTCGATGGCCATCGTCAGCTTCATGGCCGGCGCCTTCATTTCCACAGCCGACTTCGCGTCTTCATACATTGCGCCATCCACAATGTCAGTCCATTTCACCAGTTCAGCCACAGTACTCGGATCGAAGCCGAAGCGCTGTTCGGCGATCATTGCAATAAAGCTGGTGCAGGATTTGAATGCCGGATCGTAGAACTTGCGATTGCTCTCATCCTGCTCGAAGTGCGCTGCGTCCGCCGCCGACAGGAACGCGCTCTCATGATGATCGAACCACCACGTGATTTTCGGCGAACTGGAATATTTGAAATCGACGATTGCGTTCTCATCCCCGTCAAATTGTTTTTCATCGAACAATGCGCCCGCCCGATGCAGCAGGCCGGAATAAACGAACTCGACATCGTTCCGGATCCGTTCCCGGTAAAAGCGCGAGAACAGGGCCGAGGACGACGCCCCGTCAAAACATTTGTCGTGATAAAACACCCGGACTCGCAAAATAACCCCTTCCTACCGGTTGGAGTGAAAAACAACTAGAGTTGCTGGTTTAGAGAGAGATGTCAAGGCAGATAATCTGAAGCACCATCCCGGCAGGAACTTTTTGCACCCATTTTGGCCCGATTGGCCGCCGCTGCTCCATTGTGACGCGCTGCCATTCCGGCCGCCGCCCTTTCGACACGCTCCTGCTATTTCAGATGACTGCGGATCCTCAGATCGAAGCTGACGACCCCATTCTGATCGCGTAGCGCAACAATCGAAATGCTGCGCGTGATGTTGTATTCAGCCTGGATAATCTGCTGCGATGAGACGGATACGTTCGTGCTGTAAGTGAGCGTCACGTTGCTCGCCACTTGCTGCTCAATCGTCAACTGCGGTCCACGCACAATATTCGTTTCGCTGGTCAGCCCCTGCGGGTCAATCTTAATCCGGCTCGCGCCAAATAATTTTTGCAACCGGCTGTTGACGGTGCTGTTCAGAGCCTCATTAATAAGAAGGTCGGAAGCTTCCCCGCCAAACCCGAAAGTCCCATTCGCCTGCGTCGCCGCCGCCGATTCTTCCTGCGTGCGCCCCAAAGCCACCAGCGCTATCACGTCTCCTTCAGGCAAACTTGGTTCGGACTGCCAGGTAACTTTCAATCCGTTTGGAATGCTTGCATCCCCTCGAAGGCGAATCGTAATGTCATAGTCCCGCACCCGAGTCGTCGCTTGCAGATCCACGATCGGCTGCGTCTTGGCGGGATTTGGAAACGTCACGTCGCCGCGCTCCAGCCGATATTTGGTGCCAT
The DNA here is from genome assembly GCA_049589875.1 of Terriglobales bacterium. Taxonomy (GTDB): domain Bacteria; phylum Acidobacteriota; class Terriglobia; order Terriglobales; family Acidobacteriaceae; genus Acidiflorens. The sequence goes on along the minus strand of JBAWBR010000091.1, from coordinate 113,625 downwards.
TGAATGAGATATCGCCTTCCAGCACCTCGGCGCGGCCCATGATGACCGGGCGATCCGCGGTGCCGCGCATTCTCAGGTCCGCGTCTCCCGATAGCCGCGCTACCGCCGTTTGCATCTGCAACTCTGGTGTCGTCGCGACGCGAACATCCAGCCGAAGCCGGCTTTCCAGACTATCGTTGTGCGCAAATACAACCCCCTGCCGGCTTTTCTCAATGTATGCCCCGAAATCGAAGCCGGGAGTCACCGCCAGCTTGGTCACCACCACATCACCGCTCAGCAGCGCGGAATTTGAATTGCCCGTGAGCCGCAGATCGGCATTCGCCGTCGAGCTTACTCCCGGCGGATAACGCAAACGCACCCCTTGCGCGGTCGCTCCCAGATCCAGCAAAAATGTTCCCGCCCCGTGATAACTGGCCGACCCGGTAAGTGCAACCGTACCGCCGCCGGTGGTGCCAGTGAGTTTCTCAATTTGAATGCGATTGCGGTCAAACAACACAACGCCGTTCAGATCGCTCAGCCCGCTGGGAAAATCGTTGTGACTGAGGAACGTATTCTTCACGTCAATGCGGCCCTGCAATATCGGCTGCTCCAGACTGCCACTCGCCGCCACATTAACTCCGAGCGAACCACGTGCCAGCAACTTGGGATTCAACGACTGCATCAACGCCATATTGACGGAACCGTCCAGCTGCAAATCCATCTCCTGCGCTCCGCTGAAGTGCGCGCGCCCGTGTGCAGTGAAATCGGTTCCGCTGCCGGCCAGATGAAAACGTTCCAGAATCACTGTTTGGTCCGTCACTTCGAATCGAATCGGTTCAACCGCGGCGACCTGCACGTGTTCAACCTCGGCGCTAAAGGTCTTCAGTTCGGCGCTCGCCATAAGATCGCGCGGCGTGCGTAGAGGGCCGCGAATATGAATCGTGCCGTCGACCGGGGCTTGGCTGGTAATTTTTCCCGGCAGATAAATACTCACTAGAGACACCACGTTCAGCCGCTGGAAATCGAACGTCAAATCGGCTTTGAAGTCTTCTTGCATTTCCACGCTTCCCTGAATCTTCAGGTTTGCCGGGTCGAAATTCGAATGCCCTTTAAGCGCAAGCGTTCGCCCGCGAGTCGTCGCATCGAGGTAGAAATCGCCGTAGCGCTCTTTATCGAGCGCGAGGTCCTTTATCCGTAGATGCGCTTCCAGCGCCGGTTCCTGCGGAGTCCCGTTGATTCGCGCAGTGAAATCCCCCACCCCATCCATGGCAAAACGACTGGACTGTAATTGCGGCAAACGTGTCAGGTCGATGTCGCGGCCGTCGGCGGTTACCTGAATTTCGTGTGTCGCCGTATTCATGGTGGCGCGCCCGCTCACCGTGGCGTTGTAAGCGCGTGCGACCAGATTATTAAGCTCCAGGTCATCGCCACTTAGTTTGAGCGTGCCTTGGAAAGATGGAATGCTCACGCCGTATGCCATCGCATCGCGCACTTCAAAACGGCCATCCCCCTGCGGGCTGCTGCGCCTGCCAGATAAATTGACGGAGAAAGCAAGATTGCCAGACAGCGGCCGGTTCACTCCCGCCCATTTCGCAATCTCGGCTGCGTCGCCCTCAATAACGTCGAGGCGCAAAGTGAACGGCGCATCCTCGGCAAACATTCCTCTCGCAAGCTCTTCGGTCGCGTCAAAATGAGCAACTGTGCGGCCATGAATGAGCGACCCCTTTCTCGCCGCAATGTTATTGCTCGAAAACTGCACAACGGTGGAAAGCGCATCCCAATGGATTGTCTTGAGCGGGGCGTTCTGTGCGAGCGCCGTGTTCGTCTCGAAATCGTAGGCTTCCAGATTTCCCGTGAACGTTGGTGCGGAGACTCGCCCGGTCGCACTGCCCGTAAAGCTTGCCCATCCGTGCACAGTGAATGGCAACGGAGCTGATCCATTCGCGGCTTCGAGAAGCGGCGTCCACTCCTTCACGTTGTGCGATGTCAGCGTAAGATGCATGGAAGAAGATGCGGCCAGGCTTCCAGAGGCGGTGATATCGGACCCATTTGTCGCTAGATGCAGAGCTCCAATTTCCAGCTCGTCGCGCGATCCGCGATAAATGCCCTGCACCTCGCCATGGATCGCCACTTCGCCTGGCTCGATGTGCGCGGGCGGAGTCACGCTGGTTTTCATCTGCGTCTCCGCATCGCGAATCGATCCCACCCAGAGCAGGTCGGCCGTCCCGCTGGCGTTGCCCACAAAATTCAGGCCGTCCAGTGGAACACTTTTCGTGCTGAAAAAATCCAACGCCGGCGTGAGCGGAAATCGGGCAACTTGCAGGTGAACGGAACCGCGCTGCACGCTTGCCGCTGAAATCCGGCCAATCGCGTGGCGTTCCCCCGGCCTCGGAGACGACTCCAGCGAGTTCTGCCAGTTGGTCACATCGGCATCCCCGAATAATTCTCCGCCCATCAAATTCGCTTTGATGGATGAAAACCGCAGCCGCACCGGCGTCAGCGAAAATGCCGCTTCTGCCCGCCCATTGCGCATAGCGACCTTTCCGCTCGACCAATCCACATCCTTCGCCTGAAGTGTCCCGTCGGTTGAAAAATCGCGCTGGCTCCAGGTGCCCCTGCCTTTAAATTGCGCCGTCCCCTTGTGGATCTCCGGCAGCCGAAGAACCGCCGCGAGTTCGCCGGCGTCGGCATTCCCGTGGTATTCGCCGCTGATCTTAGGATCGTGAAAGTCCTGAACCTGGCCCGCGAAATGAAAATCCGTCTTCCCGTACTTGAGATTCAGGCTGCTGATATCGGCGTGGCCGCGCGCCAGCACCAGCGAGGCGTCCCCAGACCAGATAAACTCAGGATACTTCTGCCAATGCGTGTCGATACCCGCCGCCATGTGAACTTCATAACGCCGGCGCAGCAAAGAGTAGTTCAGCAGAAGCGCCAGATCGCGCGCGTCAAAATCGAATGGAACCTTTTCGTTGTGCCATAGCAGCTCGCCTTTTTGAACTGCAATGCGCGAGACAGAAAGCGAGATCAGCCTCTCAACAGGCCCTTCTTCAAACGACTGCCCCGTCGAATAACCCGCAACCGGAGCCGGAACATTGGTGGTGCCATCCGGATAGTCGATGACATTAACCACCGGATGCTCGAGCACCAGCGAATGCAACCCGATGCTCGTGCTCACCAGCGAGATGATTTTCAGCTCGGCCTCGACCCGCTCCACCTGAAAAAATGGCCGCTGATCGGAAGCTTCCTTGCCGTGGATGATCAGGTTGCGTACGTCCACGCGCAAGCGGAACGGAATGGTGTGCAGTTCGCCGAGTTCAACTCTTCCCCCGGTCGCCCGTTCCAGCTCGGCCACCACCCTGCGCCGCACCTTCTGCTGAAACGAATCGGTGGTTACAAACCAGCCGAGCAGCGCGAACACAACTATGCTGAGCAGGCAAAACGCCAGCAGAAGTTTTTGTAGGATTCGCCGGCGCGCTGGAAGCGAAGGCGGGTCGGTCAACGGTTGCCTTCTCCCGCGCTCGATTCAGGAGTGCGAATGAGGCTGCCCGACCGCAGGCTGGCCAGCCAGCCGGAGAGCAACTCGTTCATTTTCTTTTCGGCGAGCAGCGTACGGATCCGTCCGTACACTTCGGGCAACGGCTTGGCGTTGCCTCCCGCCTTCTTTATTTCCGGCAGAAGCTGATTCTGATAATAATTTTCAACCGCTTTTTGATCGATCTGAATGGAAGGCCGCAGACGGTCTTCAACCAGCTTCATCAGCTGAATTTCACTGCTCAGGCGCTTCTCCAACGCGGCCTGCGTCAGGCCATAACGTTCCAGTGCCGCCTGCCAGCCCGCTTCTGTCGCCCATTCCGGCTGCAGCTTGCGAACTTCAGCGACGCGCCCGGCGATATCCGACGCCGAAGCGGTTTGCGCCGGCCGCACCTGCTCGCGCAACAATTCCTGATCCACCAGCCGATCAAGCGCCGCTTTGCTTTCGGCCGCTGTAAAGGAATCCGCGCTGCGCCCACTCATCAACGCTTCGAAAGCCACTTCCTCTTCCCAATCGCTTTGCAGCACCACATGCCCATTGACATTGGTCACAACACGATCCACGATCGGCCCCGCCACTGACACTCCCGCCAGCGCCATGCTGAATGCAACCAGAGCGCATTGTCGCCACAGCTTTTTCATCCGCCAGCTTCTAACGCGTAACTCACTCCATCGATATTAAAAAGATTGCCCGACGTTAAATGAAAAATTAAAATGCCCGGCACGCTGATATCCAAACTGCCCGGTCTCAACCCCGTTTACCGTGTTGATGGTCAGGTTGGTATAGCTGGGAAAGACCGGTGGGTTTAGATTGTATCCGAAGTCAAACGTCAGTGGGCCGATGGGTGTGTGATAACGAACGCCCATTCCGATTGCATGGGAAACGTAGTTGTAGCTGCATGTCGATAGATTTTGCCCTGCGGGGGGCGGCAGAAAACAGGCTGGCCGGTCGGGCTGATGCCAGCGCCCCAAGCTTGGCAACATCTCCTGTGGACGCGCAAACACATTGCCCATATCTTCAAACACGGAAAACCCGATCTTCTCCCCCAGGTACGGCACGGTGACGTTCGGGAAGCGCAGCTCCAGATTATTTAGAAAAACCGCGCTTCCTCCTACCGGAAATCCCGTAAGCGGATCGCGTGGCCCTGCTTGATTTAACCCGAAACCACGATGAGAGTTGCCGCCTCCGCTGAAAAAACGCTCCGGCAAAGGGATTAACGTCTCGCCCGTCGCCGCCTCCTGCGAAGGATCGAGGATAACCGTGTTGCCAAATGGATTTTCCACTCCAATGGTTGTCGATCGCGCAAAGACAAATCTGCGCCCCGTTGCAAAATCCCGGCCAAACGAATAGTAAGTTGAATTCTTCGCTAGGAATCTGCTGAAATCGGCCTCCGATCCAAAGTGGCTGGATGCGACTGCTCCTTCCAGGCTGGTGTAATTTCCTCTCGTTGTCTCCACATCGTTATCGCGGCGATTGCGTATATAAAGAAAATTAGGAGAGCCTACTCGCGTCGGAGTCGAAAGCAAAGGAATCAGGTCGCTGGAAACCTCGATGTTTGAGGCCTTGACTCGCCGGTAACTGAATCCATACGAGAGCGTGGTCAGTTCCCGGTCTCCCTGCCGGTAAAGAACCATCAGATTGCGCAAAATGCCTTCCAGCCGCTGCGAGGTGAATGTCGAAACGTCAATCGTGTTGTCGTAAAATACGCTCGCCGTGAAATGCAGGCCTTCAAGGTTCAGCAGCTTTGGAATGTCATAGCTGGCGAGGCCTCTTTTCTGCAGGCGGCCATAGTTGCCCTTCAAACTGAGCGTCTGGTCCCGCCCGCCAACGTTAATGCGGCTCAAGCCAGCCAACACTCTGGGACTTACTCCCGTTTGCCCCAGCGGCTGGTTTACGCCGATTGAAGGTTCACCGGTTTGAAATTCAAATCCGCCGCCGTAATCGAAGGTGTAGCGCTTCGCCTCGCGCGCGGTAATCAGCACATTCTTCCGGGACTCAGTCCCCTCCGGATTCTGGATCGCCGTATCCACTTCGCTGAAAAGACCCAGGTCATACAAGCGCCGCTGGCTGTCGAGCATATTCTGCTGGCTCAGCGGCTCGCCTGGATGAACCCGCATCTGCCGCCGTGCCACACCAGTCCGCGTGTGGCGTAGTCCATTCAAGTACACCTGGTTTACGAAAAACTGTTCTCCCTCATGAATCGTAAAAGTCACGCCAACGCGCGGCAGGCCCGCGGCGGACGGCGGGGCCGTCACGTAGGAAACGTCGACGGCGGCATTAGGAAAACCATTATCAAAATACTTGCTGAGAATAGCGTCCCGGTCGTCCGCCAGGCTCGACTCGTCGAATCCTTGTCCTTCTGCTGTCGAAAGCTCCGGGAGTTGCTGCTCCGGCAAAGTGTAACTGCCCTCTATCTGCACCCACGCCACACGCGTTTGCGGTCCTTCTTTGATTTCGATCGCAACCGCCAGCAGCGTGGGGTCGCCGTGAAACTTCGGCACCAGTTTTCCATCCACTTCCGCCTGCCGAAAACCGCTTGCCCGATACATGTTCTGAATGTTTTTCACATCTTCATCGAGCAGAACTTCGCTGTAACGCCCATGACTGAAAATTTTACCCGCCGTCTGTTCCTGCATGCGCCGTCGAATCAGTTCGTCCGGAAAGTATCGATTGCCTGAAATTTGAATCGCTGCCAGCTTGTGGCGTTCTCCCGGTTCTATGAGATAAACCACTCGCAGCGTCTTGCCCTCCTGCAGATTGTTCTGATTAACTTTGGTCGTCGCTTCAAAATAGCCCAGCGCCTGCATGTGGTTTTCGATATTGCGGCGCCCCTCGTTGAGCAGGTCATCGTCAACCGCGCCCTCCTCGTAGATAGGCACCAGCCGGCGCAAGGTCGCGTGGCTCAGGTTGAATCCTTCCGCGGCGACCTCCACCGCCGGCCCGCGATCGATCTCAAAGGTGTAATCGATGGTGTTGCGGCCTTCTCGATAGGTGCGATTAGCCAGCGAAACCTGGGCCAGAAGACGATGTTGTTTCTGATATCGCGCGCGAATCCTCTGCAGCGCGCGCGTCGCACGGCTGGAAATTACCGGATCTCCAGGGTGCAGATGTGCAACCTCTTCGATTTCCTGGCTGGAATAGTTGGCGTCGCCTTTGACAATGATTTCACCTACGCTCGCCCGCGATCCGGGCGTCACATGGAATGCAATATTCACCTGATGTTCCAGCTCGTCGCGCTTTTCCTGGATCGTCACTTTCGCCCGGTGAAATCCATTTTCTTGCAGCACACGGTCAATGCCCGCGAGCGCGCGGTCAACCTTATCCTGTGTATACAATTCGCCCAACTGCAGCCGCGTGGCGCTTACCAGCTGGTTCTGCGAAGGATTTGCGGAAACTCCATTGACCGTCACGATGCCGACGAAATAATTTGCCGACGTCAGGAAATGGATTATGACTCCTGCCGTCTGCGCCCGTTCCGCCTCGGCCTGTATATCCGAGAATCGCCCGCTGGCAAATAAAGCTTTGATCGCATCATGCAGGCCGTCGCGAGTAAGCGGCTCGCCCACTTTGAGCGGAGTCAGTGCAAGCAACGCAGCCGTTTCCTCCGCGCCTATCCCGGGAAAATCGATCTCATCGACAGTCAGCCCAAGATAGGGATTGATCGCTCCAAATGCGGATGCGGCTTGCGCGGCCGCCTGAGGCGCAGGTTGCTGGGCCGCAGCCGCAAAGCCAAACACCGCCATGAGCGCAAGCATGACCCAAATGAAAAAGAAAGCACCCTTGCGCTGCCAATTCAGCTGTGAACTCCTCTTCCTCACACGGTGTTCGCCGATCGAGACGCCCGTTTGGTTCGATAAATCGCGCAAAGGCACACGTTGCTCGCTGGGAAGAGTTTTGCGACTGGCACCTATAATACTGGCTGGAAAGCTTGAGAAAGGTAATCGCCTTGGAACTGACCGAGCACACCGCGAAAGCCTCCGCCATGGATGACCGTTACTCGCGGCAGATTTTGTTCAAGGAAATCGGCGTTCAGGGCCAGGAAAAACTGGCTCGCGCCCGCGTCGTCATCGTAGGATGCGGCGCCACCGGCTCCATTCTCGCCTCGTTACTTGCGCGCGCCGGTGTCGGCACGCTCGCCATCCTCGACCGCGATTATGTTGAGCCCAGCAACCTTCAGCGTCAGTCGTTGTTTGATGAAAACGACGCTCGCGATTCCGTGCCCAAGGCAATCGCAGCCGCGCGCCAGATCGCCCGCTTCAATTCCGAGATTGCAGTCACGCCACATGTCGCCGATCTCACCCCGCAAAACATCAATGCCCTGCTCGTCGGAGCCGATCTCATTCTCGATGGCACCGACAATTTTGAGACGCGGTATCTAATCAACGACTACGCGGTGAAGAATTCCATTCCCTGGATCTACGCTGCGGCAGTCGGCAGTTATGCCGTCACAATGAATATCCTGCCCGGTGAGAGCGCTTGTCTCGCCTGCATCTTCCCCGATTCCCCCCGCGGAGCCATTGAAACCTGCGAGACCGCCGGCATCTTAAATTCCGCCGTGAACCTCGTCGCATCGCTCGCCGCCACCGAAGCCCTGAAGCTGCTGATCGGCGCGCGCTCAAAACTGCGCCGCACTTTGCTTTCATGGGATGTCTGGACCAACGATCAAGCCGAAGTGCAAGCGGCATCGCCGCGCGGAGATTGCCGCGTCTGCGGGCACCGCGACTTTGTTCATCTCGCCGGTGAAGGCCGCCCTCACATTACTCTCTGCGGTCGGAATTCGGTCCAGATACACGAGCGCCAGCGGCCTGTTAACTTCGCGGAGATCAGCACGTGCCTCTCTCCTCTCGGCACGGTCCGGCACAACGATTTTGTGCTCAAGTTCTTTCGCTCCCCATACGAAATCACCCTCTTTCCCGACGGCCGCGCCATCATCAAAGGAACCACCGATACCGCCATCGCCCGCAGCCTCTACGCTCGCTATATCGGAAGCTGAAACCGCAGGCGTCTATTCGGCAGCACCAGTCCATTGCAGGATGTGCGCAGCGGATTTCACTCCTCCAGCCGACGCCCCGATCCCAATTTCCTGTTTTGGCCGCGACCGCCATGAAATCGCCCCACATTCCCGGCCCGCGCCAGCCATCTGACTGGCCACCAAACTGCACCTAACAACGCAGAGGCAGTCCTCTGTGGAGGCGGTATGCGACCCTATCTGATCCTGTGTGCGGTGCTTTTGATTGCAGTTGCGGCGTTCGGACAGCAACCCGTCCCGCGCCCCTACGGTTATGGATATGGACCGTTCGTTCCAATGATGACCACTCCCATGGTTTCGCTTGAAACCGTATCGCCCAATCCCGTCGGCGCAAGCAATGCCACTACAGGGTTGATCGCGGGCGCAACCAACTCGACTCTTTCTCAGGTCGAAGGCTCCACCAGCTCCGATTACACGGTCGCGGTTTGGTACCAGGGTGGCTCCCCTCTGGTTACTCCTGAAGTCAATATTTGGCCCGAGCCTCTCGGACGCGAGCAGCACGCAATGCATCACCCCATGGGGGAAGAAGCTGGCCGCGAGCGCGGTCCCGTTAAAGAAGAAAAGCATGCATGGCTTTACTTCACCGGCGCCGAATACACGGCGGATGTCGTCTCCGCTGCCAGCGCAGGCAAAGGCGCGCGCAAAGCTGGACACGTCTACACCAACGACGACGTCACCCGCCAGAACGACAATAACGGCCTCGCGAAGTGGGATGGAAAATCGGAAAAGATACAGTAAGTTCCGAAAAGATATAGCAAGTGATGATGCGATCTAACCATCGGGTGATCCGATCATCTGCTTCTTGGGTCATTGAAGGTTCCGATGACCCAATAACTCAATCACACCGATGATTCAATCGCCCCCATCGCCCGATCACTAGATGACGCGATCGCCCGATGACGCGATCACCATATCGCCCGATAGTCTCCGATCTGCTATCTTCGTTCGGTTGCCTTTCTCAGTAAATAACAAAAATAGCGCCTGCTTCTTCGCTCTGAAGCGGCCGAGGATGATTCCGTAATGGTTGATGCAGTCGGCTCAGATCCCTCCCTTCGGTCCGTTTCTGGGACTACAGCTCCAGGTTCCCTGGGATTCTTCCATCCCTCCCAGCGTCCCTACCGCTTCACCATCCTCACTTTCATCAGCCTGATTGTGATGGGAAGCTATTTTGCCTACGACAGCATCGGAGCCCTCGCGCCCACGCTAATTGAGGATCTCCATCTCAGCCGCAGCACCATCGGCAATCTCTACACGGCCTACTCCGTGGCCGCCGTCCTCATCGTTTTCTTCGGCGGCATGCTTTACGACAAACTCGGCCCGCGCCGTTCGAGCTTCCTGTTCTGCATGCTGGTCCTGATAGGCGCCACGATCGTGGCAATGGCTCACTCGAGCTGGCAACTCTTCGCCGGGCGGTTAATCTTTGGCGGCGGATCGGAAGCGCTGATCGTCGTGCAAAGCGCGATTATCAGCCGCTGGTTCAAGGGTAAAGAGATGGCGCTTGCCTTCGGCATCGCTCTCACCATCAGCCGTATCGGAACTCTTTTCAGCTTCAACACCGAAGAGCTCATCGCCCGCTACTTCGGAAGCTACCGGGTCGCACTTTGGGCAGCGGCAGGCTTCTGCCTGTTCTCCGTACTCTGCAATCTGGTCTACAACGTCATGGACCTTCATGGCGAGAAGGTGCTCGCACTTCCGACCCCGCAGGGTGGCGACAAGATCGTCTTCTCCGACATCCGGAAGTTCAACTCTTCCTACTGGTACGTTGTCTTTCTCTGCGTTACCTTCTATAGCGCCATCTTCCCCTTCACCGCCCTTGCCACCGACATGTTCCACGACAAGTGGGGTCTCCCCCTGGTTAGCGAGTCCACCGGCGGCTTCCTCTCCCAGATATTTGGCAACTTCCTGCACATGTTCTCAACCGCGCCGGGAGTTACCAGCATCGTCATCTTCGCGTCCATGGTCTTCGCGCCCTTCGCCGGCAACCTGGTGGACCGCATCGGCAGGCGCGCCACGTTGATGGTCGTCGGTTCCCTCATGTTGATTCCCGCCCACCTCGTCATGGGCCTCACCCATTGGAACCCCCTCCCCAGCATGATCGTGCTCGGTGCTGCATTCGTCCTGGTTCCTGCTGCCATGTGGCCGTCCGTTCCGCTTGTGGTCGAGGAGAAGCGTGTAGGCACGGCCTTCGGCCTGATGACTGCCATCCAGAACATTGGCCTCGGCCTATTCCCGCTCCTCAATGGCAAGCTCCGCGACGCGACCGGAACCTATACAGCAACGCAGATCATGTTTGCCTGCCTGGGCGTAGCCGGACTCATCTTCGCCTTACTTCTGCTCCGGTCGGACCGGCGTCATGGCGGCAAGTTGGAGCAGGGCAAGCTTGAACAAGCAAAGGCGGAACAGGCAGGGCTGGAGCCGGAAAAGCTTGGAGCCTGAACACAGCAAACAGTCAGCCTGATTAACCCTGGGAAGTCCGTGCCCACGGCATGTGGATTTTCACCATCCTCGGATTTGGAGGCCTCACTTTCGCCATCCTTCTCCGCATTCGCGAAACAGGACCCCAGGCACACGGGTTAGAACAATTAAGGCTTGCAAGATTTCGGGTAAGAACGCGAAGCCTGCGGCGCAAAAAAATTGAAATGCCACGGGAAAGAACGAAGGAAAGAGACCCAGGGAAAGAAACCCGGGGAAAGAACAAAGAAGGGCCGGAATGGCCGACAACGATAACTTGGACAGTAATTCGGATTACCAAAGTGACCATGCGAGGGACCGATTCGGTACTCTTAAACCGCTCTTTGCCTCGCTACAGTTTTTGGTATTCTGAAACTCGGCGGTCAGCGCCGGGACTGCTCCCTATAATGCAGGTTCGTACAACGAACAGGGTACAATGCCGCATCTGAATCGAGTAGCGGCCGGAAAAGGCGACTTGACCGACCCCAAACACAGAATCACCGAAGCAGAAGCAATTGAGCGGGCGAAACAGGGTGACGAAGCGGCATTCGAATTCCTGTATCAACTGCACAGGCGCCGGGTCTACTCGTTATGTTTGCGCATGGTCTCCAATCCTTCGCAGGCCGAAGATCTAGCCCAGGAAGCATTTCTTCAGCTCTTCCGCAAGATCGGAACCTTTCGCGGCGAGTCCGCTTTTTCTACCTGGCTCCATCGCATGACCGTCAATGTGGTCCTGATGCAACTCCGCAAGAAGGCGCTCCCTTCGGTTTCGCTGGAAGAAACTCTGGAATCCGACGACGAGGCCCCGCGCAAGGAATTCGGCGCCGAGGATGTCAAGCTGAGCGGCGCCATCGAGCGCATGCAGCTCAAACGGGCTATCGACCGCTTGCCGCCGGGATACAAAATGGTTTTTGTGCTCCACGATGTGGAGGGTTTCGAACATAATGAGATCGCCCAGATCGTGGGCTGTTCGATTGGGAATAGCAAGTCGCAGCTTCACAAAGCTCGTTTAAAGCTGCGCGATTATCTGAAGTCCATGAGAGCCGAAAAGGCCAAGACTGGGTAATTTAAGCGGGAAATTTGGGAGAGAGTACGTATGACCTGTAACGATGTACAGCAAGTCCTGCCCGAAATTATGGATGGCAGCGAAGACGCCGAATTCCGTGCCCACCTGGAATCCTGTCCTTCCTGCGCTGAACTGTTCGCCGAACTTAATCTTATTGTTAGCGAATCCCATGGACTGGCCCAGAGCGAGGAACCGCCCGATCGCATCTGGGTGCAGGTCGCAAATCAATTACGGGCCGAAGGAATTATCCTCGACCCCGGGAAAGCGCCCGGACGGCCCGTTCTACTCCCCGCTCCCACTCATCGTTTGAGCCCCTGGTGGTTTGCTCCTGTCGCCGCCGCTCTCATTCTCGCCGGCGCTTACCGCTCGGCCCACAGGCAGATTGCGCCTCAGCCTCCGCAGGTCGCGCAGATACAGACCGCGCACGACGCTTCCGCAAATACCAGCCAGCCCGCAACGCAGCCACAGCAACTGGCTCAGAAGTCTTCGGACTCACCATCTACCGGTGCGGCGGAACCCTCCGCACAAGTAGCTCAGGTTCAAGTAGCTCAGGTTCAAGCTTCCAACCCGGCGGCTGCTTCCGTTGCTCATCCCGCGCAGCCGGCGGACAATCCTCAAATCGCGGACAATACCAGCGCCGAACGCGAGATTGCTCCTCCTTCCAGCGCTGATGATCAACGTTTCCTCACCCAGGTTTCCGAAGGCTCTCCCGGCATGCGCACAACCTACGAAAACCAGTTGCACGCCGTTAACGCGGAGATTCGCGAGACCCAGCAATACATTCGGCAGCATCCCGGAGACGTGGATGCGCGGCAGCATCTGCTCGAGGCTTTCCAGCAGAAAACAATGTTGTACCAGATGGCTTTAGACCGTATTCAATAGAATTAGGTTTCGGCATTGCCGATCCCAAGGGGCGTTTGTTATGGAGTGTCTCCCGCGCAGCAGGGTTGTAATCGTGGTGCTGGCCGCCTGTCTGGTTTCAGCTGCCATCGCCGAAACCAAAAAGGAGTTTCACTATACCGTCGGCCCAGCCAGCAATATTTCCGTCGATACGCAATATGGTTCCATTACCGTAAAACCCGGCACCAGCAACGAAGTGGTAATCAAGGCCACGCTTCAATCGGATAAAGCCGAAGTCGATAATCAGCAAAGCGGCAATCGTATTCAGATTTTTTCTCATCTTTTTCAGGATGCCGATCAACAAAGCGGCCGTATCGATTACGAGCTTCTTGTTCCCGCCGACGCCACGCTTAGCCTTCGTTCTTCTACCGGCCCTCTCTCGGCCGAACGCCTCCACGGAGATCTCAGTTTTGAAGGAACCGATGCCGTCGTCGACGTTCACGATCTGAATAACGCCCACGTGCATGTCAACACCATGCGCGGACCCATCACCCTTACCGATGTCCGCGATGGCCACGTCGAAATTTCCTCCATCAGCGGCGATGTCACTATGAAGTCGGTCACCGGCTCTCTCATCAAAGCCAATTCCGGCAGCGGCAAGATTTTCTACGACGGAGATTTCGGCTCCGGCGGCGATTACAAGTTCACCACTCACACCGGCGACATTACCGCCATCGTCCCGGCCAGCACATCCGCCGATTTCAGCGCCCACTCCATCCTCGGAAAAGTTCATCACGACTTCCCTCTTCAGCCCCGTCACACTCCTTTGGCCTTTGAGGAAGGACGTGCCTTCTTTGGTACCGTCGGCAAGGCTGGTTCCGCGGTAGTCCTCCGCTCTTTCAGTGGTAAAATCCGCCTCAAGCAGCGCTAACGCTGACACTGAAGAAAATAAGAAAATTCCGGTTCAAGCGGATGCGCATTCAGGGTTTGCTTGCCCTGGTGCCCTGGAGCGCCGTGTGGGAGTGCGCACTGTGTTTCTCGTAGGATTTATGGGATCGGGCAAGAATACGGTCGGTCAAGAACTCGCCCGCCGCCTGGGCTGGGACTTCGTCGATCTCGACCGTGAAATTGAACGTCGCGAGCAGCGCACGATTCCCGAAATTTTTCGCATCGACGGCGAGCCGGTTTTCCGGCTGGCCGAAACCACTGCATTGCAGGACCTCCTCGCCCATCACTCTCCTCACAATCGCGTCGTCGCGCTCGGCGGAGGCGCCTTTGCCGAAGAAACAAATCGCGCCCTGTTGCGGCAATCGTCCACCGTCTTTCTCAATGCCCCGGTTGAGGAGCTTTGGCGGCGCTGCCAGGCCGATGGCGTGGAGCGTCCCTTGCAAAAGGATCGCGCTCACTTTGCCAGTCTCCATGATGAACGCCTTCCCCTTTATCGCCAGGCATCGATCACCATTGAGACGCACGGCAAGGACCCCGCTTCGATCTGTACGGAGATTGCGAATATGCTGCGGCTCGGTGCAATTTGATTGTCATCCCGAACAAGCGGTTTTTGCGTAGTACTTAACCACAGAACAGGAGAATCATTGTGAAGCAGTTTTTCCGGCCCATCGCCTTCATCATCGGCGTCACTGCAATCCTCGTCTGTGTCGCCGCATCGGCTGCTCCCGCTCCGCAGCCAAAAGAGAAAGATAAGGCTGCGGAAAAGGACCCCGCCGAAACCCTCGTCGACTCCGGTTCATTCGGTGTCTTCATGAGCGGCCATCGCGTCGGCACCGAGACCTTTTCCATCACCCAGGACCGCACCGGCAGCATAATCAAATCGGAATTCAAGACGGAAAACGATCCCAAAGGCGAGCAGGCCGTTCAATCGTCTGAATTGCACCTCACACCCACTGGAGACATCCGCCGCTACGACTGGAAAGAACTGAGCCCCGAGCGCGCCAGTTCGGTCGTCGTTCCCAACGATCAATTCCTCAACCAGAAATGGAGCACGGGCGCCCAGGGCAAAGATCAGGAACAGCCCTATATCCTCCCACCCTCCACCAGCATCCTCGACGATTACTTTTTCGTGCATCGCGAAGTTCTGGCCTGGAAGTTCCTGGCCACCAGCTGCAAGCAGGAAAACGGCCAGGTGCAATGTCCCTTGAAACAGAGAGCCCAGTTCGGCACCCTCGATCCCCGTCAGCACAGCTCGGCGCCTTTAACAGCCGAATACCTCGGCCGCGAAAAAATCTCCTACAAAGGCAACCAGCGGGAATTCAACAAAATCGAACTCAAGACTGAATCTGGAGCATGGCAGTTGTGGCTCGACGATCAATTCAAGGTTGTCCACATCTCGATCGAGGGCGACAATACCGAGGTAAGTCGCGACTGAAATAATCCGCGATTCAGTTGGCGCACCAGAGGCGGATCGTCCGCCTTGTGCCTAAGGTCACCACTGGTTGATGTTCGCTGAGTCGCTCGCCCCCGCAGTACGCTAGAGTGGGGTGGGATCGCCTCCGGAATTCGTTTGCACGGGATTGCCTGTGATTTTCGATTCACGAACATCGCGCGTATTGCTCACGGTTTTGTTCTTCGCCCTGGGCCTGGGCTTTCTCTACGCCGCGCGCCGCACTCTCATTCTTTTCCTGTTTGCCATTCTTTTTGCTTACCTGATTGATCCCGCCGTAGCGCGCCTGCAAAAAATCCTCCGCAGCCGCACCCGCGCCATCGCAGCTATTTACTTTCTGCTGTTGGTCGCTCTGGCGCTGTTTATTCTGTTTGCCGGTCCGCGAATCAGCCGCCAAAGCGCCCGGCTCGGAGAAAGTCTACCCGGACTGATGGATAAAGCCAGCAGCGGCCAGGTCTCAGGCCAGATCGGCCAGCTCGTTGCCAGCATCAGCAAACAGCACGGATGGAGCCAAGCCACACAAAATCGCATTCAGACATTTCTCTCCACCCACCGCGAGGAACTCTTCCAATTCGCCCAGCGCGTAGGCGTCCACATCGCCGAAGCATTGCAAGAGGTCTGGGTGCTCTTCCTCGTACCCGTCCTCGCGATTTTCTTCCTGCGCGATGGAGAAAATTTCCACGGCGTTCTTGTCTCCCTCGTGCAATCCCGCACCCAGCGTGAATTCCTCCAGGATGTGTTGCACGATCTCAACGAAATGCTCGCGCAGTTCATTCGCGCCCAGCTTATCCTCGCCGCTCTTTCCTTTGTCGTCTACTCTTCTTTTCTTGGAATCATGCGCGTCCCCTACGCCCTCATGCTCGGTACCGCCGGCGGCGCACTGGAATTCATCCCCGTCGTCGGACCCCTGGTGACCGGCGTCGTCATCATCACTGTCGCCATACTCACCGGTTACTCCCATTGGGCGCTTCTCATTTTGTTCCTCGGTCTCTGGAGGTCGGCGCAGGATTACGTCGTCTCCCCCCGCATCATGGGCGCAAGCGTCGAGTTGCATCCTCTCGCCGCGCTCTTTGGCGTCCTCGCCGGCGCCGAAATCGCTGGAGTTCTCGGTGTTTATCTGTCCATCCCCGTAATGGCCAGCCTCCGCATCGTCTGGCGGCGCTGGCGCATCTTCGCCGAAAAGCGCAAATTCGGCCCCCTCAACGAATACTTCCCCCAGGAAATCGGACACGAAAGAAGCTGAATCGCACTCCAGCTGTCCACGTGCTCCCTTCGTTATCTCTGCCGCAAATTACGCTGGTATAAAATCGGTGTTTACCCATGTCTAATAAAATTTCTGTAGGAATTCTCGGCGCCACTGGTGTAGTCGGCCAGCGCTTCATACAAATGCTGGAGCATCACCCCTGGTTTGAAGTGGGATGGCTCGCCGCCTCCGACCGCTCCGAAGGCCGGCCTTACGCGGAAGCAACACGCTGGCGCCTCAAAACCGCAATCCCCGAGCGCGTCGCCACCATGACCGTTTCACCGGCCAGTCCCAAAGGCGCGCCGAAAGTCATCTTCGCCGCGCTCGATGCCGCAATCGCCCGCGATCTCGAACCCCAATTCGCCCAGGCCGGCTGCGCCGTGATTTCCAACTCCAGCGCCCTCCGCATGCAATCCGATGTTCCCCTCGTCATTCCCGAAGTCAATGGCGATCACATCTCTCTCATCGAAACTCAGTCCTGGCGTAAATCCTCCGGCGGCTTCGTCGTCACCAACTCCAACTGCTCCGCGATGGGACTGGTGCTCGCGCTTGCTCCCATCCATCGCGCCTTCCAGCTGGAAGCCGTGATGGCCGTCACGATGCAAGCCGTCAGCGGTGCGGGTTATCCCGGAGTCGCATCCCTTGACATTCTTGGCAACGTCATCCCCTACATCAAGAACGAAGAAGAAAAGATGGAGGAGGAGACGCAAAAGCTGCTCGGCACTCTCGACGGAGCAAGGGTCGTTCCCGCGCCCTTCGCTATGAGCGCGCAATGCAATCGCGTCGCCGTCGAAGATGGGCATACCGAGTCGATCTCCGTCCGCTTCAGGAAAAAAGCCAGGGCGGAAGAACTGATCGCCGCATGGAACGGCTTCCGCGGGCCACAGGGCATGCAATTGCCCAGCTCGCCCGAGCGGCCTGTGATTTATATGACCGCGCCCGATCGTCCGCAGCCCCGCTTCGATTGCGACCTCGGCGGCGGTATGACCACCGCTGTCGGTAGGCTCCGCCCCTGCAATGTGCTGGAGTGGAAATTCACCGTCCTCTCCCACAACACCATTCGCGGCGCTGCCGGAGCCGCCGTGCTGAATGCGGAGTTCCTCAAAGCCAAAGGATATTTGGCATGAAACCCTTGAGAACTCCTTTTACCAGGGGAATCCACCTGGCAATTGGCAACTGGTTACTGGTTACTGGTCACTGGGGTCGGCGCCCATGATCGTCATGAAGTTCGGCGGGACCTCCGTTCAAGACGCAAAAGCTATCGACCGCGTCGCCCAGATCGTGCAGGGCCGCCTCGCCGATCGTCCCGTCGTTGTCGTCAGCGCCATGGCCAGGGTCACCGATTCTCTGCTCGCCATGGGCAAGGCCGCCGGCAGCGGCGACCGCAAGACTGCGCTCAAAATGGCTCGCGCTCTCCGCGAACGCCACTATGAAACCGCGGGCGAACTTCTCGGCACCGCCCTTTTTACCGAATTCCACGGCAACCTCGGAGCCGACTTCGAGGATCTCGACGAACTGCTTCGCGGCATCGGCGCTGTGGGCGAAATCACTCCGCGCACCTACGATTACGTCGCTTCGTTCGGCGAAGTGCTCTCCAGCAAAATCGTGGCCGCTGCTTTCGCCGCCCGCGGATTATCCGGCGTTCACGTCGATTCGCGCCAGTGCCTGCTCACCGACAACAGTTTCATGCGCGCCGTTCCGCAGTTTGAAGAGACAAACGAACGCCTTCGCAAGAAAGTCGCGCCTCTCATCGAAAACGGTCAGGTGCCGGTCATGGGCGGATTCATTGGCTCAAACCGTGCTGGCGTCACCACCACCATCGGCCGCGGTGGCTCCGATTTTTCCGCCGCAATTTTTGGCGCCGGCCTAAACGCCCAGCGCATTGAAATCTGGACCGACGTCGATGGCATGATGACTACCGACCCGCGTCTCTGTCCCGATGCCCGCCGCATAAAAGTCATCAGCTTCGATGAGGCCGCCGAACTTGCATACTTCGGAGCGAAGGTTCTGCATCCGGCCACCGTGCTTCCCGCCGTTCAGCAGAATATTCCCGTCTATGTTTTGAATTCGCAGAATCCAACCTGCGAAGGAACCAAGATCACCGCGCGCGCTCCCCATTGCACCAATATTTTCAAGGCCATCGCGCTCAAGAAGAAAATCACTCTCGTTGAAGTGGCCGCGCCCCGCCGTTTGCTGGTACATGGATATCTGAAATCCATCTTCGATCTCTTCGATCAGCACGACGTGGCCATCGATGTCGTCTCCACCTCCGAAGTCAGCGTCTCGGTCACCGCCGAAACAAACGAAGCCATTCCCGCGCTCGCCGCCGATCTCGCCAAACTTGCCGACGTGAAATATGAGGGCCGCAAAGCCATCGTTTGCCTGGTCGGCGAAAGTCTTCGCGACACGCCCGGCATCGCCGGCAAGGTTTTTTCCCTGCTCGATAACGTCAAAATTCGCATGATCTCGCAAGGCGCATCGGAAATTAATCTGACCTTCGTCATCGAAGAAGACGATGCCGCCGAAGTCGTCCGCCGCCTCCATCGCGCCTTCTTCGCGCAAGTCGACCCGGAAGTCTTCGCGTAATCCTTCTCTCGCGATTGTCATCCTGAGCGAAGCAGATTCTTCGCGCGAAGCGGGAACATTCTGCGGAGTCAAAGGACCCCTGGAATCGCAACAACTCCGTAGTGTGTCAGGGAGTTCTACCCGCATGCTCGCCAGTGCGTTGTATCATAGCTCCTCGAAGCCTCGACCCCGGAAATAGTCACTATGCAATTCCTCATCCTCGGCTGTGGCAAAACCGGCTCGCTAGTCGCCGGCGTGGCGCGCGAACGCCGTCATCACGTGCAGACCTTAAGCGGTGCCGAGAACGCCAACGCCAGCGCGCTCACCCCAACTTTTCTCGCGCCCTTCAACGCCGTCATCGATTTCACCACTCCCGCGGCCGCCGTCTCGAACGCCGAAGCCTGCATCCGCGCCGGCAAGGCCATGGTGGTCGGCACCACTGGCTGGCACGACCAACTGCCTCGCATTCGTGAACTCGTCACATCCGCCAACGCCGCCTTCCTCTATGGCGCCAATTTTTCCATCGGAGTCAATCTGTTCTTTGAGATCGTCCAGGCAGCCGGTGAAGCGCTCAAGTATGACTACTCCGGGCAGATCTTCGAGCGTCACCATGCACAGAAAAAAGACGCTCCCTCCGGAACCGCCATCACAATCCAGAAGCTGATTCGTGAATCCAGCGGCAAGACCGGCGACGACGTTGAAATTGTCTCGTTTCGCGAAGGCGATGCCGTCGGCATGCACGAGGTCGTTTTCAACTCCGCTGCCGACCGTATCTACCTCTGCCATGACGCCAAATCCCGCCGCGGATTCGCCGAAGGCGCAGTCCGCGCCGCCGAATGGCTGGTAGGCAAATCCGGCTTCTACGAATTCCGCAACATCTGGCGCGAGTTGTAAGTGTGGCGCGGGCGCCCCCGCCCGCGAAAAGCCGGCGAACTCCCATCAACACGGTGTCACCGACCGGACACTTGCCAGCCAGGGGACAAACGCCCTCGACCGTCTCAAGTTACGCACTACATCCACAAACGTCCCCGGCGAGCGAAGCTCCCCCTGATCTTGAACCACATTCGCTCTCCGCCCGGCACCCACGACGCAAATGCATCCACGCCAATTTGGCGTTATCCTTACCCCATGCAACTCCGAGGTTGTGGCACCGCAATAGTGACGCCGTTCACTTCAGACGGCGCTGTCGATGAGACTGCTCTTCGCAATCTGGTCGCCTGGCAGGTCGAATCCGGGATCGACTTCCTCGTCCCCTGCGGCACCACGGGCGAGACTCCCACGCTCTCGCACGACGAGTGGCTCCACGTCATCGACCTGACCATCGAAGCCGCTGCCGGACGCGTTCCAATCATGGCTGGCGCAACTTCCAACTCCACGCAGGATGCCGTCACCAAAGCGAAGGAAGTCGCTGCCCGCCCCGGTGTCGACGCCATCCTCACGGCAACGCCTTACTACAACAAGCCCACGCAGGAAGGCCAGTACCGTCATTTCCGAGCCATTGCCGAAGCCGTCGACAAGCCCATCATCCTTTACAACGTGCCCGGCCGCACCTCCGCCAACATTGAGCCCGCGACCCTCGCGCGCCTGAGCGAAGTGCCCAACATCGCCGGCGTAAAAGAAGCCAGCGGCAACATCACGCAAATTGCGGAAGTGCTCAACCTTGTGCCCGAAACGTTCTCAGTTTTCTCCGGCGACGACGCCATCACCCTGCCGGTCATCGCGCTCGGCGGAGTCGGAATCGTCTCCGTCGCCTCGAATGAAATTCCTCACGAAATGGCTGAAATGACCCGCGCCGCGCTCAATAACGACTGGCCTGCCGCCCGCGCGTTGCATCGCAAATATCTTCCGCTCATGCAGGCCAATTTCATCGAGTCGAATCCTCTTCCCGTAAAAGGCGTGCTTGCGATGATGGGAAAAATTCAGGAGATCTATCGCCTCCCTCTGCTCCCCATGCGCCGCGATACACGTTCAAAGCTCCAGAAGATCGCCACCGACGCGGGAGTGCTGGTTCGCCCCGCCGCGCCTTCGGCTCCGCTCGAGTTCTACGTTTACGAGAGTTGGGCGGCCGGCCCGCACAAGGTTATCGTCCATCGCGCATCATGCGGACAATGCAGTTCCGGCAAAGGACGGCCCGCCGGCCACGATCCCGCTCATTCGCGCTGGCATGGCCCTTATACCAATGTCGCGGAAGCTCGCGAGGCCACTCATCAGATGCCCGGAGTCCTGATCCGCAGCGAATGCAAATGCGTGGCCTGAGCGCAGCCGGTGCGTTAATTGGTTGTGCATCAACCTGGATTTTCCAAACTGGATTTTGCTGGATCCTGTTTCCATGTCATCCTGAGCGCAGTCGAAGCACCCCTGTAGCGACCGCGATCTCGCAGCTGTTTCAGTAATTTGTCCCGGTCGCATTGCAGTCAACTCTTAGAATGAGGATCGCGTCCAGTACCCATGCCCGAGTCCATCCATACGCTCCAATCCGCAATCGAATCTCTCGCCGATGCGAAGTCGATCCCTAACGCCGAAGCCCGCCGCCTCTTCTCCGACTTTCGCACTCGCCTCACCCGCGGCGAAATTCGCGCCGCCGAAAAACAATCAGCGCCCAACGGGCAAGCAAAATGGATCGTCAATCCCTGGGTCAAACAAGGCATCCTCCTCGGCTTTCGGCTTGGCGAACTCAAAGAAATGTCCGACGGCGAAGTCCTCACCTTTATCGATAAGGACACCTTCCCTGCCCGCCGCCTCACCCTCGCCGACCGCGTGCGCCTCGTCCCCGGAGGCTCCTCCATCCGCGAAGGCGCTTACATCGCGCCCTCTGTCATCTGCATGCCGCCCATGTTCATCAACGTCGGCGCTTATGTCGACGAAGGCACCATGATCGATTCGCACGCGCTCGTCGGCTCCTGCGCGCAAATTGGCAAGCGCGTCCACCTCAGCGCCGCCGCGCAAATTGGAGGAGTGCTCGAGCCGGTCAACGCCGCTCCGGTCATTATTGAAGATGACGTTCTGGTCGGCGGCAATTGCGGAGTCTACGAAGGCACACTCGTGCGCTCGCGCGCTGTCCTTGGAGCCGGAACGATTCTCACCCGCTCCACGCCGCTCTACGATTTGGTCCGTGGCGAGGTCTATCGTGCCACCGCCGACCATCCGCTTGAAGTCCCCGAGAACGCAGTGGTCGTGCCCGGATCGCGAGCCGTCGCCAGGGGTAAAGGCAAATCGGACGACTGGAATCTGTCGCTCTATACGCCGGTAATCGTGAAGTATCGCGACGAAAAAACCGACCGCGGCATCGAACTCGAAGACTGGTTACGCTAGAAGAGAAGCAGTAGGCAATTGCTCACTTACCCTCTGCAAAAGCCAATCTGGACGCCAATTACCACGCATATTCAGGGTTGCATCGGTTCGCGCGTCATAGACTTTGGCTCCATTCTTGCACCATACTTACTGTCCGCTTGGGATCCCAGATGCGATGCTGGAAGACTAGGCGATCTCACACTATCGGCACATCATCGAGGTCCACAGTGAAAAGCTCTTTGCGCGTCGTAGTCATCATCGTCACTTTGCTCGTAGCTAGCTCAATCACCGCAGCCGCCCAGTCACGGTCCGCCACGACCAACTTCACGGTACTGCACGCATTTGTGGGCGGCAATGATGGAGAATCTCCATACGCCGGTTTGATTTTTGACTCTGCCGGCAACCTCTACGGCACGACGCTCGAAGGCGGCGCTCCCACCGGTTGCTGCGGCACCATTTTTAAGATAACCCCCGGCGGCAACGAATCCATCCTCCACAGCTTCGGAACCGGCACCGACGGCAAGTATCCTTACGGAGGTCTCCTGCTTGATTCAGCTGGCAACCTGTACGGCACCACCAACGGTGGCGGAACGTCCGGCAGCGCGTGTAATAACTATGGCTGCGGAACCGTGTTTGTCCTTTCTCCCAACGGCAAGGAGAAGGTGCTTTACAACTTTACCGGCGGAGCCGACGGTGCCTCGCCTGACGCCGCCCTGACTCGTGGACTCGACGGCAGATTCTACAGCACCACCTATCTAGGTGGCATCTACGACTGGGGCACAGTATTCGCGGTGGATACCAAAGGAACAGAGACCGTCGTCCACGACTTCAACGGCGCGGATTCTGATGGTGGTGATGTATATGGAGGATTGATAAGCGACGCTGCTGGCAATTTTTATGGCATGACGTTTGGCGGGGATAACCCAGCTTGTCTTCCCGGTTTCGATCTCGGCTGCGGCGTAATTTACAAAGTCACCGAAACCGGCCAGGAAACCGTGCTATATGCCTTCACCGGCCAAAAAGATGGCTTCTGGCCCGCCGGAGGGCTGGTTAGCGACAGCGCCGGCAATCTGTACGGCACTGCCCAGGGCGAAGGAACCGGCTATCCCTCTCGCTTCGGATCAATCTTCAAACTGGCGCCCAATGGCAAATTAACTGTGTTGCACCGGTTTTCTGGAGGAGCCGGCGGTGCCGATCCTTGGGCCGGTCTTGTGCGAGACGCAGCCGGTAACCTCTACGGAACAACTTCCAATGGCGGCAATACGAGTTGTTATGACGGGTGCGGCACCGTATTCGCCCTGAGTCCCACCGGCAGATTCTCAATCCTTCACCATTTCACGGGTGGTGAAGACGGTGCAAACCCGGAGGGGACGTTGCTTCTTGACCCAGCCGGGAATATTTATGGGACCGCCTCCGATGGCGGCGCAAGCCGCGAAGGCGTTGTTTTCAAGATAACCATCACCCCATAGGGTTATATCCGCGTCCTACTGTTGTTTCTCCCGCGCCGGAACCTGCTGCCGTGCCTGCTGCGCCGCCGCCTGATGCGTTAAAGTCGCCACCTCTTGCAGCAGAGGATCCGCCGACGCGGGAACCGCTATTTCACCGCGCAGAATCTTGCTGGAAGGAATGTCTTTGCCGTACACGGCCTTCGTCGCATCCGTGTCCTGCTCGATGACCGCTCCCTCCAGTGACTGTCCCGCGAAGACTCCCTTTGTAAGCGAATAGATCTGCAATTCGCTATTCAAGTTCGGATTGCTGCCCACCGAAGCGCTTCGGCTCGCCGACCCCGCGCTCATGGAGCCTTCGACACTGAACTCAAGTTTGCTCGCAAGAAGCTGCTTCAAGCCGGCGTTGTTCATCACCACCATCACCAGGTCCATGCCTTCGGCCCCAATCTGCAGCCCGATGCTCGCGCCTCCCAGCGTGATAAATGCCGGCGCGCTCCAGTGCGCGCTCCCAGCCTGCCTCGCCCGCTGCGGCTTGCTCGCTTCGTTACCTTTGTCCGTTCTGCACACCGCAACGCCCCGGCCGTACTTGCCGCCGACAAGCAAGCCAGCCTTCATCAGGTTCGGCACCACCACAATGCACTTCGCCCGTGTCAATACCTCCTCCGGAATTGCTTTGTCTCCCGCGGCGGCAATTTCTCGAAGTACATCGGCTGACTTCGCCAGACGATCTGCGGCATCGTCGCTTGCCGAGTCCGCCCGCACAAGCGTCGCCGGAAGCATCGTCATCAATCCCACTGCCAGAAGCAGATGAAGTTTCATTGATCTCTCTCCTTTTGTATGAGCCGCGCTTCAAAAATCATGGCCGTCGTTCGTGGGCCACACGCACTACTGCACGCCGCAAATCAGCTACCCGCAAAAATGGTAGGTTGCCCTGCCGTGAAGTGACATACCCTGCTCTCTTTAGGATTGAGCTTTTGCTTATGTAGGTCGTGCGAAACCCATGGCTAAAAGCCGGCGCATTACAGCGTGGAGAACATATCGGCGAAGATAGCGGTAAAGATAGGCGCGAAAATAGCGAAAAAGGTAGCGAAGAAGATAGCGAAGATGACCGTCGGGAAGATACCTGAACAAGCAACATCCAAAAGCAATCCGCAGACTCTCTTACTGCGGCAGCCCCGGCCGAGGCAGCGCCGGTGAAGAATCGCCCGTCGCCTCACTTTGTTGTTCCAGCAGCACCGCCCTTTTTTCGATATGTCTCTTGCGGAAATGTTCCAGCGCGCGCTTTCCCCACGCCCGCACAAAGTAGTAATTCAGCACGCAGCCAATCGCCGAACTCGCAATCGGAATCAGCCGCCCTGCCCACTTTTCCACCACCTCGGCGCTGGCTCGCGCCGCAATGCGCTGAATCACCTTCGGCACGAAACGATTGACCACCTCTTTTTCCAGCAGCTCGCGGCTGATGTCCACTCCCGCCGCGCTTGCCGCCGCAATCCACAGCTCGGCAACTTCGTCGTCCGTGTTCATCTCAAAACCATAAATCAGGCTGAGCTTCTGGATCGTTCGCATCGTGATCGCCGACAAAATCCCCAGATCCGGCATGATCGTGATGATGCCTCCCATGCCAAGCCCCGCGCCCTCCGCCGCTGCCAGCTTCATGCCGCTGCGAATCACCGACTCCGCAACGTCGTCGAGCCGCGAAATCTCAACCGAATAAACGCCATGAAACGTGACAATCGGCAAACCATAGGCCGCGCGCATCTGAAACAGAAATCGTTCCGGATCCACCCGCACCGTCTCGTAGGCCCGCGTCAATCCTTTGCGGATCGCACTCTCCGCCCGCCCCCGCAGCCACGATTTCTTTTCGTCCGCCATTCTGCGTGCAGTGTATCAGGGCTCGACGTTCATTTCCGAACGCTGCCGCAGCCAAATCCCGTTGCCCATTTCGCCGCCATGTCTGCAAGCTTTCTACACTGTGCTAGCATCATCTATTCGAATGTCTAAAGGAAAACTTCACATCGTTCCGCTCGGCGGGATGGGCCAGTTCGGCATGAACTGCATGGCGATCCGCTGGGGAGACGACATCATCGTTGTCGATGCCGGCCTCATGTTCCCCGAAACCGAGCTCCTGGGCGTGGACATCGTCGTCCCCGACATCTCCTATCTCCTCGAAAATCGTCAGCACGTTCGCGGCATCCTCCTCACGCACGGCCATGAGGATCACATCGGCGCGCTGCCCTGGGTTCTCAGCGAACTCAACGTCCCCGTATGGGGCACCGAGTTCACGCTCGCCTACGTCGAAGACAAGCTCGATGAGCATCAACTGCTCGACGACTCCGACCTCCGCGAAATGCGCGCCGGCGAGCGCTTCCAAATCGGCCCGTTCACCATCCACCCGTTGCAGGTCACGCACAGCCTGGTCGATTGCGTCGCGCTCGCCATTCACACCCCGCTCGGCGTCGTCCTCCACACCGGCGATTTCAAGGTCGACCCCACGCCCACCGACAACCGCCTGTTCGATCTCCACAGCTTCGCCGAATATGGCAAGGAAGGCGTTCTCGCCCTGCTCCAGGATTCCACCAACGTCGAGCGCAAGGGCTACACGCCCAGCGAACGCGCCGTTCATCGCAAGTTTGAAGAGATCTTCGTCCGCACTCAGCGCCGCCTTTTTATCTCCTGCTTCTCCTCATCTATTCACCGCATCAAGCTCGCCGTCGATATGGCATGGGAGCATGGCCGCAAAGTCTGCTTCATCGGCCGCTCCATGAACAGCTCAGCGGAGATCGCCGAAGACCTCGGCTATGTCGAGATTCCCGAGGGCATGCTCATTCATCCCGGCGAGATGAAGAATTTCCCTCCCGAAAAAGTTTGTGTAATGATCAGCGGCACCCAGGGCGAGCCCATGTCGGCGTTATCGCGTGCCGCCGTCGATAACCACAAGCACGCCAAAATCGAAAAGGGCGATACCGTCGTCCTCTCCTCGCGCATCATTCCCGGCAATGAGAAAGCCATCTACCGCATGGTCGATCATCTTTTCCGCCGCGAGGCCTTCGTTATCTACGACGATGGTTCTTATCCCCCCGTCCACGTCAGCGGACACGCCAGCCAGGAAGAGCTGAAGCTCATCATCAATCTCGTTCGGCCAAAATATTTCATTCCCATCCACGGCGAGTATCGCCAGCTCAAACTGCACGCCGAACTTGCCGGAACCATGCGCGGCGCGGTGGGCAACGTCATGCTCATCGAAAGCGGAGACGTTCTCGAAATCGACGAATTGGGCGCGCGCAAAGCTGGACGCGTCAATGTCGGCCGCGTCTGCATCGACTCCGGCTCGCGCACCGACGTTGTGGAAGATTTAGTAATTAAAGACCGCCGCCACTTGAGCGAAGATGGCTTCGTCATGCCGATCATCGCCATCAGCAAGCTCACCGGAAAAGTCGAGGCCTCGCCCGAAATCGTTACCCGCGGCTTTAACCCCGGCGACAACGGAGTCATGGAGCGCGCCCGCGAAATCGTCATCGAAACTCTCGACGCCTCCAGCGCCGAAGAAAAAGCCGACTACGGCGTAATCAAAGAAAAAATCCGCACAGATTTAAAGCGCTACATCTCCCGCCAAACCCAACGCCGCCCCCTAATCATGCCCGTGATCCTGGAGATATAAGAGAGCCTTTTCACCGCCGAGGCAACCACACGGCGAGCTATGACGTTCGGTTTGTGGCCCGTTTTCGCGCGCCCCACCAATCCTGGCTAAACGGACCACTGTTATGCAAGGCGAACTAGTTGACGCCTCCGAAGTCCTGGCGAATGCACGCCGGGCGTCTATAACTATGAGCAATTGTGGTGAGTAATCCTGTGTACCGCCGAATTAGGACCTCTTGTTTCTCATACAACTTGCCGCAAGCGAGCTTTTTTCCTATAGTGAAGTCCATGGAAGTCCATTTCACCCCCGACGTTGAAAAGAGGCTCAACGACCTCGCGGCGCAGAGCGGACGCGGCACCGATGAACTTCTGCAGGATGCGTTGGCCGCATATTTCGACGAACTGGTCCAGACGCGGGACATGCTCGACACCCGTTACGACGAACTGAAAAGCGGCCGGGTGAAGCCCATTGACGGCGAGGAGGCCTTCGTCCGCCTGAAAGCGAAAACGGAAGCCCAGCGCAACCGGCAGGCATGAGCAGCGGCTTCGCCCTCCACCCGGAAGCCTTCGCCGACTTGGACGACATACGGGACTACATTGCGCAGGACAACCCTGATGCTGCCGACCGGGTGATCTCGGAGATTTTTGACACCATTCGCGGGCTGGTAGCTTTTCCCTGCCAGGGGCACCAACGTCCGGACCTCACATCGCGCCCCTTACGGTTCACTCTTGCACGTGAATATCTGGTCGCCTACGCGCCTGAGGAAAAACCCTTGTGGGTTGTTGGAGTAATGTATGGACGCCGCAATCCGCGCATCTTGTCCGCTATCCTACGGGGTAGACAGTAATACCCCCAGGCACGCCGATAACGGGGTCGAAAACATCGCTCAAGTAACCGGGCAAAACAGGAATCGCCCAATGGTCTCTCTCGCCCAGATCCGCGCCGCTCAGTCCCTCCTCCAGGGCATCGCCACCCGCACCCCGCTTCTCGAGTGGACCCATGCCTCCGCCCCGCGCAAGCTCTTCCTCAAACTCGAAAACCAGCAGCCCATCGGCGCTTTCAAATTGCGCGGCGCTTACAACAAGGTCGCTTCTCTCAGCCCTGCAGACCGCCGCCGCGGCGTCATCTCCTACTCCAGCGGAAACCATGGCCAGGGTGTCGCCTATGCCGCCCGCGCCCTCGGCCTGAAAGCGGTCATTGTCATGCCCGGCAACGCCCCCAAAAATAAACTCGAAGCAACCGCCGCCCTCGGAGCTGAAATCGTTACCGTCGGCTCCGGCAGCGAAGAACGCCGCCTCCGCGCCGAGCAGCTCGCCGCCGAACACGGTTACGTCATCGTCCCTCCCTACAACGACGAAAAAATCATCGCCGGACAGGGCACCGTGGGCCTCGAAATCCTCGACCAGATGCCCGAAGTCGAAACCGTCCTTGCCCCCGTCGGCGGAGGCGGCCTCATCAGCGGAATCTCAGCCGCCATCAAACTCTCGAATCCCAATGTCAACGTCATCGGTGTCGAACCCGAACTCGCCGGCGACGCCCGCGCCAGCCTCCAGTCTGGCCACCTCGTTTCCTTCCCCGCCGCCCAAGTCACGCAGACTCTCGCCGATGGCCTCCGCACGCAGAGCGTCGGCGAAATTAATTTCGAGCATATTCGGACTTACGTCGACAATATCGTCAGCGTCACCGAAGACGAAATTCGAGAGGCCACTCGCGCCTTGTGCGCCAATCCTCAAACCATTGCCGAGCCCAGTGGCGCTGTCAGCGTCGCCGCTTTCATGTTTCACTCCGCCGAGCTGCCGCCAACCATGAACAATGTCGCCGTAATCAGCGGCGGAAATATCGATCCCGAATTCCTCGCCGAACTTCGCAACGCCTGATTCCCGGCGTCATTGCATTCATGGGCATTCCACAGGTTAGGCACCACCGGGATGACTGCAAGGCTTCCTGCTCTATCCATTTTGCAAAAATCCCGGACGACAATCGCAATCGACGACAATCGCAATAAAGTCGGGGAACAAAAGTAAGGGAATAACAGCCAGGGAGTAAAAGTTGGCGAAAAACAAGGAATTGAAGCGGGAGGGGAGTTTTGGAAGGGATCACGGAGTAACCATCCGCGTCCTTATCTCCATACAATAGAATGTCATGGAACCGGCCAGATACCTACGAAATTCTAAGGCCGTTTTGTCTACTTTTGACCCCTGCAAAAGTCCACCTTCGTACCCCTCTACCAAAGTAGGCATTTGGCCAGATATTAACGGCAAAGACTGCCCTCTTGCCACGGGCCGGCATAAGCCGGACTTTTCTTAAGAAGGATTTCCCCCCAAATAAGAAGCGCCCCGGATTCATAAGAATCAAGGACGCCCGAACAGCCCTCCCCCAGAACTGCTCATCGCCACCCTACCTCAGGGCCGGCTAATTCAAAATTCCACCACTGGGCTGGCAAATGGCCCAAACGAGCTAATTGCCAAATCGGCAAACTTTGGTACCATTACTCTCGAGGATGGATTTCCCCCTGACACTCTGAGACAATCCCCTTCAGTGTGGCTTTGGTCACCAGATGCCATTACTTTTGGTATGATTTCCTGCCATCGGGCTCGCCCGAAAGCAGGAGTATTTAGGAAGCCGAATGTTTCTAGTGTGCAGCAGATTGCATTCTCAGTCCGGCCGACGCGCGGGAAATACAACCTAAGTTGTTGATAAATAATGGTTGTTGCTTCGGTCGCCTTTTGGAAGTGGAAATGCTGAAGTAATAGTGGCATGCTATGTCCCTCAAGTGGCATGTTTAGGCAAAGCAATTAGTCAATAGCAGTGAATATACGAGGAGGAACCAAACAATGAGGCGAGTGGTAGTTCTTGCATTGCTAGCATTGGCACTCCCGATTGCGGCATGGGCGGATTCAATTGACATCACAAACCGATACGGCTCAGTCTCCGTGTCGCTTTCCGGTATCTCAGCGAACTCCCTTATGGGGAGCTACAACAACATTTTAGCGTCCAAGGGACACAGCCTTGGGTATGTGAACTTTGGCGTCGGCGCGTTTTCTGGCTCCTCGCTCAAGGGCAACGGCACATTTTCGGCCGCAGGCTCTTGGTTTGACATCACGGGCCGTGGCCAGGCTGGCGAACCAAAAGGTACGATCTTCTCCGGAGCTTTTGTCGGTCCTATCGATTGGACCCTGACTAGCCCTCCAGGGAATGGCGGCCGCCTTACCTTCGAGCTCACCGGCAACATTCGCGGCATGCTGTACAACGGCCACGAAGCGTCCGGCACAACGACCCAGTATTTCTACTCAACCAATTACCAGCTGAGTAAGGGTATCCTTCACCTCAGCTCCGGAAATACCCACCTGTCGGCTTCGCCTGAGCCCGGCACCCTGGGACTTCTCGGTACTGGTCTGGTTGGTATCGCAGGCGTCTTCCGTCGCCGGAAGACTGCCTAAACCGGTATTCCTCAATCGCCCCCATACCACTCACTCGGACCCCGCCAGACGGCGGGGTTCTTTATTTTCCGTGCCTTTTTCGGCTTCCGCTTATTACAGAGGTAACGGTTTCCCGCACCTTTGAAGTTGACCTCCTCCGTGGCCAACCCTACAGTCAGGCGCAGGGGGTCCTAAATGAAGGACATCAACGAAGTTCTGCGCCGAAAGCAGACCCAGTACGCTCAACTCGCCAAACACATTGAAATGCTCCAGCAGGCCGCCGAGAAGTTACGCGAGGTTGCGCCCCTGCTGGCCGATGATGCCGACGACGATTCTGCCGTGCTCACCGAAGTTGACGATGACGGCAAGAACACGATGGCCGCCAGAGCCAGCGCCCAGTCGACAAACCAATCGCCGACCCAGTCGCCCTCAATGTCCAACTCAAAGCCGGGGCGCACTCCCCGCTGGCCGTAAAGACAAACACGCCTGGGATAGAGCTCTATGATGTTGCAGGCACTTTTGGTATCGAAGGATGACCACAGCTCGGAAACGCTGGTTCGCGTGCTGGCTGAGCTCGGTGTCGCCGTCGCCCGGTCCAGCGTGGCGGAGGTGGCCGTAGCCCGCCTCTCCGGCGAACCCTTCGATCTCGTCATTGCTGATTTCGAGGACACCCAGACCGCATCGCTCATTCTGGAGAATTGCCGCCGCCTGGCAACCGCGCGCCGCAATCCTCCGGTCACCGTGGCCCTGGTAAACGATGTTCGGCAAATTCGCGCCGTCCTCGGCTCCGATGCCCATTTCGTTCTGACCAAGCCGATCCGCCCCGAACCCGCTCTAGCCGCGCTCCGCGCCGCGACCGCTCTCCTTAAACGCGAACGCCGCAAATCGCTCCGCATTGCGGTCCAGGTGCCGGCCACGATCCGCGTAGAAGACGAAAATATCGTCGAAGCCATTTTGCTCAATTTGAGCGCCGGCGGCATGGACGCGCTCGCGGCCAAGCCAATCGACGTGTCCGCTTTGGTTCACGTTTCATTCGAGTTGCCGGAGTGTGTTCTCTACGTGGAAGCACAAGCGGAGGTCGCATGGCGCAGTATGAATGGCCAGATCGGTCTGCGATTCCTGGACATGGATACGCGAATTCGTGAACGAATGGCGGAGTGGCTGAAATCGAAATCGCAAGAAGACCTGCGCGACGATCAGAACCCCACGGCTCCCTGCAAGCTGACCGATCTGAGTCCCGGCGGCTGCTACATCCAGACCGAGTCCCCGTTTCCGCAGTCTTCCACGGTGGACGTTTGCCTCAAAGCAATCGATATGGAAATTCACACTGAGGGCCTGGTCAGAGTAATGCACCCCGGCTATGGCATGGGTATTGAGTTTCCCGCCCGCACTGCGGAGCAACAAAAAACTGTCGCGGAGTTTATCGACTGTTTGGCTAATCATCCGGACGCGCCACCCGAACTAGAAACTTCTCCGCGTGCCCTTGTCGCGGACGCCCTCGACCTCGGCCAGGGCGACAACCAGTCAGGGGATACCGATGATGCCTTGCTGAGATTGCTCCGCATCGGCAGCACGATGGAGCAGGAAGAATTTCTAGCCGAGTTGACTCGCCAGCGCACGCACGCCATGGCTCAATAGCGTCTGCCATCGCCAGTTGCCATCTGCTTAAGTCCCAACTTCCATGACCTCGCGCCGTTCTTTCCCCATGCAATAGAATTGGCTGGCCCGGCCCGGATGTCATGACCACTTCATCGTCCAATCCACCCGAGATCAGCGCCGCAATTCCGAGCCAACCAGGAGCGTTTCCGGAACACCCGTGGATTGCATGGCTGATCATTGCCGCCGCATGTCTGCTCGCGATCTTACCCTTTGCCTGGCGCGGCAGCCCCTCCGGCCACGATTTCGAGTTCCACATGTACTCCTGGATGGATGTGCAGAGCCAGTGGCGCCAGGGCGTTGTCTATCCGCGCTGGGCGGCAATGCCTCACTGGGGATATGGCGAGCCCAGATTTGTGTTCTATCCCCCCTTTTCGTGGACGCTCGGCGCGGCCCTCGGTTCCCTGCTGCCGTGGAAGTTTGTCCCGGCAGCATACTGCTGGCTCTCGCTCACACTCGCTGGCGGAGCCATGTATCGCCTCGCGCTGCGCTGGCTCCAACCATCGGACTCGCTTTTTGCAGCTGTCTTCTACGCCCTCAATCCGTACCACTTGCTGATTGTTTACTGGCGCAGCGCCTACGCAGAACTCCTGGCGGCCGCACTTCTCCCGCTTCTGATTTTGCTCTTGCTCAGACTCAAGGAGCCGGGCTCACGCGCCACCCTGCTACTGAGTCTGCTGCTGGCCGCCGCTTGGCTCACAAATGTTCCCACGGCCATCATGATTCACTATTCCGCTGGCGCCATCTGCCTGATTCTTGCCTTTCAGCAAAAGAGCTTTCGCTATCTTTGGAAGCTCGCCATTGCCGTCCTGCACGGCGCCGGTCTCGCATCCATATATCTCATTCCGGCAATGTACGAGCAACGCTGGGTCAATATCGCTGAGGTGCTCAGCCCAGGTGTAAGACCGCAGGATAATTTCCTATTCACGATGACGGCTGATCCGGATCACAACCGCTTCAATCTTCTCATCTCATTCGTCGCCGTTGCTGATATCGCTGCTCTCCTGTGTGCAATTTACTTTTCCCGGCGCGACCGCACGCGCAGAACGCTTTGGACATCCCTGGCGATCTGGGGCGGGGCGTCAGCCTTCGCCACCCTCTCAGTAAGCGATGTGTTGTGGAAATACTTGCCCGCATTGCGCTTTGTCCAACTTCCATTCCGTTGGCTCCTGTGCATGAACGCAGCTTTCGCACTTCTACTTACGATGGCTGGGTCTAAGGCAGCGTGGCAAAAGTGGACCGCTCGCGCTCTAGTTTGCACCGCCTTGCTGGCGGCCGTCATCGTCACCGGACAACGCACGCAACCCCCATGGTGGTATAGCGCTGAAGATATCGATGACATGCAGCAATCCATGGGTGGAGCCGGGCTCGACGGATCCGGCAACGAAGGCGTGGATGAATACGTTCCCGCCGGCGCGGATCCCTACGAGCTGAATAAGAACTTGCCGCGATTGAGCATTCAGCCAGAAAATGAGGATGACTCGCAAAACACCAGCCTGCCGGCAAATGACGACAATAAGATCGCGGCGAACGCGCCAATAACTCATGACACCGATAATGGGACCAATCAGTCGTCAGCCCCCACCAACATCATCAGTCAGAAGATAACTAAATGGAATGCGACGGAAAAACACTTCCAGGTCTTCGCAAACAATCGCGGAAACCTTACCGTGCGGCTGTTCAACTACCCCGCGTGGAAAGTAACTCGCAATGGCCGCCGCCTCGCCACTGCCACTTCCCCGGTCACCGGCCTCGTCGTTCTCCCTATTGAAGCCGGTGAGAACGATGTCGAAATTACTTTCACGCGTACGCCAGATCGCACGCTGGGCGATGTAATCTCAATCCTGAGCATGGGTGTTTTCATCTTTCTTTGGGTCACAACGCAGCCGATCAAGACTCAGCCGCCGGGTGATGAATCTTCCGTTTCGCGCCAGCAAGGCATCGTGAAAAAAACACGCGCATGAATCGCCCCGTCCTGATCGCAACCTCAAACGCCGGCAAGCTTCGCGATTTCGCCGGAGCCGCTGCCATTCATGGCATCGCCATCGCCGGCATCCCCGGATTCTCTTCCCTGCCGCCTGTCGTCGAAGATGGCCTCACCTTCGAGGCAAATGCCCGTAAGAAAGCGGAACAATATAGCGTCGCCGCCCCCGGAAGGCTGGTACTGGCCGACGATTCCGGCCTCGAAGTCGATGCCCTCGGCGGCGCACCCGGAGTTCACTCCGCCCGCTATGCCGCCCTCGAACTCAACAACAATGATCCACGAAACAATGATCCACAAAACCGCGATCCACAAAAAAAAGATTTCCAAACCAAAGCCTCGCCCGCTCCCCAGGTCAACTCCGATGACGAAGCCAACAATGCCCGCCTGCTTCGCGAACTGGC
Organism: Terriglobales bacterium; assembly: GCA_049589875.1. GTDB lineage: Bacteria > Acidobacteriota > Terriglobia > Terriglobales > Acidobacteriaceae > Acidiflorens. Next base: position 78,686 of record JBAWBR010000091.1, on the reverse strand, counting down.
GAATATTCCCCCGGAAAAACGCACGGCCCGGTTTGTCTGCTTTCTGGCCGCCGCCCGCGATGGGCAAACGCTGGCAACATTTCGCGGCACCGCCGAAGGCATCATTCTCGACGCCCCGCGCGGCTCACATGGCTTTGGCTACGATCCCCTTTTCTATTTCCCGCAAATCGGCAAAACCTTTGCCGAACTGAGCGCCGAGGAGAAATCCAGATACAGCCATCGCGGCGCTGCGTTTCGCGCATTCCTGGCATGGTGCGCCGCAAATTCCTCCCTCTTAAACCTATGACCGGGCACACAGTGTCTGCCGTCACATCCTTCCGTGATTCACGTTCCCTTGACTTGTGTTCCGACGCACGCCGATAATGTGCGGTTCGCTTTAATTTATAGCGACTCACGTAGGAGCCCATCGTGGCATCAGCCAGTTCCGTCGCTCCCCGAATCAAGCCCGGCGTCGCGCCTCTGCGCGCCGGCCAAGGCAACTCGTTCCTGCTGCGCCGTCTGCACTCGCTCACCGGCATCGTTCCCATCGGCGCTTTTTTGCTCGAACATTTCATCTCCAACTACGAAGCCTTCAAAGGCCCCGAGGCTTACGGCAAGCAGGTCGCATTTCTCAACAGCCTGCCTTTCGTGGTTGGCATGGAACTGTTCTTCATCTGGATTCCCATCCTTTATCACGGCCTCTACGGCGTCTATATCTGGTGGCGCGGCGAGTCCAACGTCAGCGACTATCCCTGGCAGGGCAACTGGTTCTACACCTCGCAGCGCTGGACGGGAATCATCGCGCTCATCTACATGGTGCAGCACACATATTATTTGCGCTTCACCGGCGTGCATCTCCCCACCCATCCCATGCAGTCCTTCGCCAAGGTGCAGGGAGAATTCCAGAATCCGTGGATGATCGCTTTCTACGTCGTGGGAATTATCGCCGCATCATGGCACTTCGCTTATGGAGTATGGCTCTTCTGCGCCAAGTGGGGCATCACCACCGGAGAGGTGGCGCGCCGCCGCCTTGGCTACCTTTGCTTGCTGCTTGCACTTGGATTGATCGGCCTGGGCGCGTTCAGCATGTATGGATTCATCAGCACTCCGCGTCAGCCGCTGGAGCCGAACGCTCCAGAGAATATCGCGATGCAGGTGAAGTAACCGCCGCTACTTTTTGCGGCGCAAATTAGACGCTGAGCTTGAAGTTGCTTTGAGAGTGTGGCTTCAGCCGCACCGCACAGCGCATACACAACAGCGGCTTTACCCGCTGAAGAAAGTTTAAAGTTTGAGCGCGGCCTCAACGCTGGAACAGCTCAGATCGGACTCATACAGATGGCAGCTCCGAAAATTATCGTCGTTGGCGGAGGCCTCGCCGGCCTCGCCGCCGTTATCAAAATCGCCGAAATGGGTGGTGAAGTCGACCTCTTCTCGATCGTCCCCGTAAAGCGCTCACATTCAGTCTGCGCCCAGGGAGGCATTAATGCCGCCAAGAACCTTAAGGGCGAAGGCGACTCTACTTACAAACACTTCGACGACACCATCTACGGTGGCGACTTCCTTGCCAACCAGCCGCCCGTAAAAGATATGTGCGACGCCGCCCCCGGTATCATCGATCTGCTCGACCGCATGGGCGTCCCCTTCAATCGCACTCCCGAAGGCCTGCTCGATTTCCGCCGCTTCGGCGGCACTTTATACAATCGCACCGCCTTTGCCGGAGCCACCACCGGCCAGCAGCTTCTCTACGCGCTCGATGAGCAGGTCCGCCGTTACGAATCCGAAGGCAAAGTCAAAAAATACGAGCACTGGGAGTTTCTCTCCGCCGTGCTCGACGGAACCCGCACCGCCCGCGGCATCTGCGCCATGGATCTCCGCTCGATGGAGATTCGCACCTTCCCCGCCGACGCCATCATCATCGCCACCGGCGGCATCGGAGCCATCTTCGGCAAGTCGACCAACTCAGTCGTCTGCACCGGCTCTGCCCAATCGGCGCTGTATCAGCAAGGCTGCTATTACGCAAACGGCGAATTCATCCAGGTCCACCCAACCTCCATTCCCGGAGAAGACAAGCTCCGCCTGATGTCCGAATCCGCTCGCGGAGAAGGCGGCCGCGTCTGGGTTCCGCGCACGCAAGGCGACAAGCGCGATCCCAAGTCCATTCCAGAAAAAGAGCGCTGGTACTTCCTCGAAGAGTGGTACCCGAAGTATGGCAACTTAGTCCCGCGCGATGTCGCGACCCGTGCGATTTTCAAGGTCGTATTCGAAAACCAGCTCGGCATCGATGGCAAGCCGATGGTCTATCTCGATCTGACGCACATCGACCGCAAGATTCTCGACAAGAAGCTGGAAGGCATTCTCGAAATCTACGAGAAGTTTGTCGGCGACGATCCACGCGACGTGCCCATGAAGATTTTTCCCGGCATGCACTACACCATGGGCGGCCTCTGGGTTGATTACAAACAAGCCACCAACATCCCCGGTATCTTCGCTGCCGGCGAAGCCGAATATCAATATCATGGCGCAAACCGCCTCGGCGCAAATTCTCTCGTCTCCTGCATCTATGGAGGATTCGTCTCCGGCCCCGCCGCCGTGCAGTATGCCAAGAACGTGCAGGCCGCGCCCGCCAACGGACACTTTGAATCCGAGCGCAAGCGCCAGCAGGAAATCAACGACGGCCTGATGAAGGCCGATGGCAGCGAGAATCCATTCATCATCTGGCGCGAACTCGGCGAAGTTATGACCAAGGAATGCACGGTCATTCGCTACAACAAAGGCTGTCTTGCCGCCGACGCGAAGGTAGTCGAACTGCTGCAGCGCTTCCAGAAAATCAACCTGAGCGACCGCTCGCAGTGGGCAAACACAACGGTAGCATTCGCCCGCCAGCTCTACAACATGCTGCAACTCTCGCGAGTAATCGCGCAGGGAGCAGCCATGCGCGACGAATCGCGCGGCTCGCACTATAAGCCCGATTTTCCCGAGCGCGACGACAAGAACTGGATGAAGACAACCAAGGCCAGTTTCGCGCCAGATGCGGACGAGCCCAAGTTCGAGTTCGAACCAGTAGACGCAGCCCTAATCCCGCCGCGTCCGAGGAAGTACTGAGAGATTGATGTCAAAAATGGACTTCATGAATTGTCATCCCGAGCCGTCCGCAGGCGAAGCCCAGGACGAGCGAGGGATCTGCAGTTTTGGCAGCGCTAGGGCAGTTGTTAACCGGGAAGGGCACGAGTTCCACTCGTGCCAGTTTCGGAGCCCGCAACAAAAGCGGCTTTAGCCGCTGGGGGCCACGGATCTAATTTGAATCCGGGGTACGCGGAGGAATAACGATACTCGGAAGCAATACGAACGAGGCGAGCAACAACCGGATTCTGATGAACATAATTTCGATGATGAATGAAATCCCGAGCATCGCGGATTCGATGATCCGTAAATCCGCGCTGCCAGATTTCGGAGTTTCGCCCAATCAGCGTTCCGAGTTCGTGCGAATAGGCGCCCTTGATTAATTGCGCACAGCGTTCAAGAGTTACATCCTGGGCGGGCGTGAGTAGAAGATGGACGTGGTCGGGCATGAGAACGAAGGCATGCAAAAGATAACGGCCTTCGCGGCGGTAGTGAAACATAGTTTTGAGAAGTAATCGCGCGTTGTTCTCGACTTGGAACAGTCGTCTGAAATTCCAGGTTTTGAACGTCAGGAAATAGGTTCCGGGAGGAGAGAAGAGTCGTGAAGGCCTCAAGAGTTACCTCAGCAACTGGAAGCCGCTATCTCTCTAAGAGCCTAAACTGGCGCGAGTGGAACTCGTGCCCTTCCCGGTGGTTTTTGTTGTGATGCGTTTTCGTTTTGGGAAAGGATTTATTGCGGCCGTATTGCTTCTGGTATCGCAGATGGCGGTCGGAGAACAGGCGCCTTCGGAAAAAGAAAGGATGGCCGCCTATATGATTGCAAAAACTGTAGAACAGGCTCGCCAACAGCACAGGCTTTCGAAGCTGCGGCGAATCTCGGATGGGCATCTGCGGGAACTAGCGTGCGGACGCGCCGCGAAGGGTGATGAGTCTGCGATGATCGAAGACGGAACCTCGATGGACAAGGTGGGCACGATTTCGTATGTACTTTACTCGACCTCGGACCCCAATCAACCTCCTCCTGAATTGCTCGAATGGGCGTCGCGTAAGTCTGACGAAGAGCAACTCGGCTGGAAGGCCCACCGACTTGCTGTTGGCGTCTGCTTTATTCGGGATACAAAGCATCCAGAAGGGCGATATTGGGTGTGTGCTTCAAAATACTTGGGCGCAATTAAATCCTTCTTCTACATGTTTGTATGGAGCTAAAGGCAAGAAGCTAATGGCTAACAATAAAACCGTAATCATCAAGATCAAACGCCAACTCACCCCCGACGCCTCCGCGACCTGGGAAGAGTTCGAGATTCCTTACAAGCCGAACATGAACATCACTTCGGCGCTGATGGCGATCGCGGCCAACCCCGTCACTCGCGACGGCAAGAAGACCACGCCCATCACCTACGACTCCTGCTGCCTCGAGGAGATCTGCGGCTCCTGCGCCATGTTGATCAATGGCCGGGCTCGCATGGCGTGTTCTTCGCTCATCGATAAACTCGATCAGCCCATCAAGCTCGAGCCATTTTCGAAGTTTCCAGTCGTGCGCGACCTCGCCGTCGACCGCAGCGTCATCTTCGAAAATCTGAAAAAGGTCAAAGCCTGGGTGCCCGTCGATGGCACCTACGACCTCGGCTCCGGCCCGCGCGTGAGCGCCGAAACGCAGGAGGAAGCCTATCCCCTCTCGCGTTGCATCTCCTGCTGCTGCTGCATGGAAGCCTGCCCGCAGTTCACCGAAGACACCGGCTTCGTCGGCGCAGCCACCATCTCGCAGGTGCGCCTGTTCAACACCCACCCCACCGGCGCAGCTCTGAAGCGCGAGCGCCTGACCGCCCTCATGGGCGATGGCGGCATTCAGGAATGCGGCTACGCGCAAAACTGCGTGGAAATCTGCCCGAAAGATATTCCGCTGACCAAATCGATCGCCGAAGTCGGCGGCCAGGTCACCAGGCAGGCCATTGGAGACTTATTCAGAAAATAACCGGCTTCAGCCGCGCCGCTAACGCCTTTAGTTTGTCATTCCGAGCCGTCCGTAGCCGCGCTGCGCGGTGAGCGCCGCGAGAAATCTGCATTTCCGCAACCGCTTCAGTAGCGCGCGTAACACCTTTGCCTTGGCACACTTTGGCTCGTGTTATCCGTCACTTTCCGGTGTGACGCTCCTCACTGTGGGCTCGGGCACCCTCAGGCAACCTCTCTAAGCCAGGTTTTCTTTATAATTAGCAAGTCCCACACAATTGCTGGAGGCAAGTCATGTCGTCTTTCAATGGAGTTCCGGTTCCATCCAACGGGCAAAAAATTGAGTACAGCAACGGTAAGTACCGCGTACCCAATCACCCCATCATCCCCTTCATTGAAGGCGACGGCACCGGCCGCGACATCTGGAAAGCCTCCGTCCGCGTATTCGACGCTGCCGTTGAGCGCGCCTATCAGGGCAAGCGCTCTGTAGCCTGGTACGAAGTTTTCGCCGGCGAAAAAGCCAAGGCGAAGTTCCAGAACTGGCTGCCCGATGACACCATCGGCGCCATACGCGAATTCCGCGTCGCCATCAAAGGACCGCTCACCACGCCCGTCGGCGGCGGCATCCGCTCGCTCAACGTCGCCCTCCGTCAGATCCTCGACCTCTTCGCCTGCGTGCGCCCCGTCAAGTACTACGCGGGAGTTCCCTCGCCCGTGAAGCATCCCGAGCGCATGGATCTCACCATCTTCCGCGAGAACACGGAAGATGTTTATGCCGGTATCGAATGGGAAGAGGGCACGCCGGAAGCCGCCCGCTTAATCGAATTTCTCAACAAAGACATGCTGAAAGGCGGCAAGAAGCAGATCCGCCTCGACTCCGGCGTCGGTATCAAGCCCATTTCCATCACCGGCACCAAGCGCCTTGTCCGCATGGCCATTCAGTTCGCGCTCGATAACAAAAAGAAATCCGTCACCCTGGTTCACAAAGGCAACATCCAGAAATTCACCGAAGGCGCGTTCCGCAAGTGGGGATATGAAATCGCCACTGAGGAATTCCGCAGCCAGGTCGTCACCGAGCGTGAGAGCTGGATCATCGACAACAAAGACAAGAATCCCAGCCTCACCGTTGCCCAGAATGCCGAACTTGTTGAGCCAGGTATGGAATTTGCTCCACCCGAATTTCGCCAGGCCGTCGAAAAAGAAGTAAAGCAGGTCCTCGATTCCATCTACGCCACGCACGGCAACGGCGCATGGAAGAAGAAGTTGCTCATCAACGACCGCATCGCCGATTCCATCTTCCAGCAGGTTGTCACGCGCGCCGATGAATACACGGTGCTCGCCACGCCCAACTTGAACGGCGATTACATCTCCGACGCCTGCGCCGCGCAGGTTGGCGGCCTCGGCATCGCTCCCGGAGCGAACGTCGGCGACGGCTACGCCATCTTCGAAGCCACGCACGGCACCGCGCCCAAATATGCCGATAAGGACGTCATCAATCCCGGCTCCGTCATTCTCTCCGGCGTCATGATGTTCCGCTTCCTCGGGTGGACTGAAGCCGCCGATCTCATCGAGCAGAGCCTGGAGCGGACCATCGAGCAGAAAAAAGTCACCTACGATTTCGAGCGCCTGATGCCCGGCGCGACGAAAGTGAAGACCAGCGAATTTGCCTCCTGCATGATCGAAAACATGCATGTCGCAGTCGCCGCCGACTGATAAATGGATTAATAAGAGAGGGGCGCGACTTATCGAGTCAGTCGCGCCCGGAATTTTGTAATCTTGCAACCGGGTAATTCGGCAATTGAGAACCTGAAATCCCGGCGATTCAAAGATTACAAAATTACCCAATTGCGAAATTACAAAATTAGAAAGGACCCTCATGCGCAATAAAATTACCGTAGTAGGCTCCGGCAACGTAGGCGCCACCGCCGCTCATTGGATCGCCTCCAAAGAGCTGGGCGATGTCGTGCTCATCGACATCATCGAAGGCGTCCCGCAAGGCAAAGGCCTTGACCTGCTCCAGGCCATGCCCATCGAAAAGCGCGACTCGTTCGTCAAAGGCACCAATGATTACGCCGATACCGCCAAATCCGACATCGTCGTCATCACCGCCGGCATCCCGCGCAAACCTGGCATGAGCCGCGATGACCTGCTTAACACTAACTACAAAATTATGAGCGACGTGGTCGGCAAGGTCATCGCCAATTCGCCGGATTGCATTCTGATCGTCGTCTCCAACCCGCTCGACGCCATGGCCCAGGCCGCGTACAAACTCAGTGGATTCCCCCGCGAGCGCGTCATCGGCATGGCTGGTGTGCTCGATTCCGCCCGCTTCCGCGCTTTCATCGCCATGGAACTCAACGTCAGCGTGGAGAACGTCAACGCCTTCGTTCTCGGCGGGCACGGCGATACCATGGTCCCGCTTCCCCGCTACTCCACGGTCGCAGGAATTCCAATCACCGAACTGATTCCGAAAGATCGCCTCGATGCGCTCGTCCAGCGCACCCGCGACGGTGGCGCAGAGATCGTCAAATATCTGAAGACCGGCTCCGCCTACTACGCGCCATCGGCTGCCGCCACGGAAATGGTTGAGGCGATTCTGAAGGACAAAAAGAAAATCCTCCCCTGCGCCGCCTATCTCAACGGAGAGTACGGCATCAAGGGCCTCTACGTAGGCGTCCCCGTCAAACTGGGAGCGAGGGGAATCGAGCAGATCATCGAGATCAAACTGACTGCGGACGAAAAAGCCGCGCTCGATAAGAGCGCAGCCGCCGTAAAAGAGTTAGTCGCGGTCATCAACGTGTAAGCGGTAGCGCAATCCATTCCAAAAAGTAAACGGCCCACTTCGATTTCGAGTGGGCCGTGTTTGTTCTATGGCCGTCGCTCGTTAGTCGTCAGTCGCCAGCACCTACGGACAATTCAATTGCCCTTCGCCCTGCCAACGACCAACGGCTAACAACCGACGACCACTGATTACCTGCGAAGCACGAGTATCACCTACTTCCCTGCCGTGCCCTTATCCGTTCCCACCCCCGTGCACATATCCCATCCCGTGCCAGCCGCGTAACCTTCATAGGGACCGCAAAAACCCGACGCAACGTCATTGAAATCCGCCGCCACGCCCAGCTTGCTATAGATCGCCGTCAGTTCCGCATTCGACGAGGTATAAAAGCTCCCCGCCGCATTGATGATCCCGGCCAACGCCGGCGAGGCGACACTCGTCCCGCCAACAATGTTCCATCCGCCAACATTCGTGTCATAGATCCAAACGCCCGTCACCGGATTCGAATCGAACGACAGATCGGGTACTCCACGATAACTTCCAATCGTGCTCGCAATCGCACTCTGATAACTCGGCCGTGGTTCCACCAAACTGATGCCGCCGCCAGCCGAATCCCACGAAGCTTCACTGATGAACGCATCCGTCGAAGGATTCCGGCGCACCGTCGTTCCTCCCGCCGAAACCACATTCGGCGATGTACTCGGCCAACTCGTGCCCGGATAATCGCCCGCCGAAGCCAGGAACACCACGCCCGCCTTCACGAAATGCGAATCATACGCCGTCTCACCGCCAAACTCGCTGCTTCCCCAGCTGTTTGAAACCTCGCCTCCGCCCGCCGCATTGACCAATTTGCTGGCCGCGTCTTCCGCCGTCATCAGGTCGGCAAAGCTGTTCGATGCCGCCTCCACCAGCACGATCTTTGCACTCGGCGCCATGGCGTGCGCCCACTGCACGTCCAATGATTCTTCAAATTCCCAGCCCATGTCATAGGCCGGCTTCTTGCCGCTCGCATATACAACCTGGAAGTTCGCCGCCGGCAATCCGAACTGCGTCGAAAATTTAGCCAGATCGCTCGCCGCGTTCGGCGCGTCGTAGGCATCCACAAGCGCAATCATTTTCGCCCCGCCCGCGGGCACCGTTTTCACCGTATTCGGATTGCATCCCGCAACCACCGTCACCAGCCCATATACGCACGCCAGCGACGCCGGAGTCTCATACGCATATCCCGCATACGGCGGCCCGCCGGTCTGCTCGTTCCTCATTGTCTCGGCAGGCAAGAACCCCAGAATATGAGTGTGCGCAAATAGGCCAATATCCGATGTGCGCTCAACGCTTGAATTGGGGACAATCACCTTGCCGCCGACTCGCTTGCTCTGTGCCGCAGCCATGGTGGTGAAAATAAGTAATAAAGTAAGCGCCGCGGCGGAAATCCACTTCAGTTTCATTAAACTATTCCTCTCAATTCGTGGGTATTACGTTGTAGGTTTGACCGGCTTTTATTCGGTGATTCGACATTGAGCTCAATTCGCCTACCGGCTCATTCACGGCTATTCTGGAGTCATCGGCCCCAAGCGGCAAGATCACCAGTGCGCGGCTGGCCGGTTACCGTTGCCGGAATTTGGCCCTTAAGAATTGGGCTAAAAGCCTTTCCCGGCGGGCCATTTGGGCCATGAACAAACGGCGGCCGCGAAATAAATATTGATACTGCAAGAACGGGAACGGTGTAGAATAAATCTACCTTGGGCCCGCATTACCCCGTTCGTCCAGCCCATACGCTCCATAAAAAGCGCGACTTCGTACCACCTACTACGAGGAGTTTCCATGATTCGAAGGCCTGCCTTTTACTCCCTCACCCTCATTGCGCTCGTCTCCATCGTGAGCATCGTTTGCCAGGCGCAGTCCCAGTCCCTGATGACCCGCCACGTGCGTGAAGCCACGCTTAGCGGCCAGGCTCCATCCGTCGGACGCCTCGCGGCCACCCAATCCCTCCGCCTCGTGCTCACTCTTCCATTGCGCCATCAGCCCGAACTGGAGAACTTTCTCGGCGAACTCTACGATCCTCTCAGCCCCTCATACCGCCAGTTTCTTACCGTCGAAGAATTCACCGCACGCTTTGGCCCCAGCCAGGACGATTATGACGCCCTGATCCATTTCGCAAATGCAAACGGCCTCACCGTGGTTGGCACCTCGCGCAATCGCCTCAACCTCGATGTTCAAGCCCCCGTTGCGGCCATTGAGAAGGCGTTGCATATCACCATGGGCCTATATCAGCACCCAACGGAGAACCGTACGTTCTTCGCTCCCGACCGCGAGCCCACCGTCGACCTCCCCTTCCAGCTCTGGCATATTTCCGGACTCGATAATTACTCCCGGCCGCAGCCTCTTTATCGTCACCGCACCAATACTGCGGATGCCCGCTCCAATGCCACCAAGGGATCCGGTCCATCCTCTTCGTTCCTGGGCAGCGACATGCGCGCAGCCTACTACGGCGGATCGCTGACCGGCAGCGGCCAGTCTCTCGGCCTGCTTGAATATTACGGCACCGATCTAGCCGACCTCACCACCTATTACAAGAATGCCGGCGAAACCGATAACGTTCCCGTCACTCTCTTGTCCACCGACGGAAGCTCCACCAGTTGCGTCTATCCTGCCTGCGACGATACCGAGCAGACGCTGGACATGACTCAGGCCCTCGGCATGGCCCCGGGCATGTCGAGCCTCGTCGTCTACATCGGCGCCACCGACTCCGCCATCTTCAATGCCATGGCCACTGCCAGCCCTTTGAACGGTCAGCTGAGCTCCTCATGGACCTGGTATCCCGCCGACCCCTCGACTGACGAACCTTACTTCGCCGAGTTCGCCGCCCAGGGTCAGAATCTGTTTCAGGCTGCCGGCGACAGCGGTAAGTGGACCACGCCCTCCGGGAACAATCCGGTCTACCCGGCAGATTCGGTATATGTCACCTCCGTTGGCGGGACCGACCTCACCACCACCAGCGCTGCTGGTCCCTGGAATTCTGAGAGCACATGGTCCAGCGGTGGCGGCGGCATTTCACCGGATCACTACGCCATTCCTTCCTGGCAAACCACTGCCGCCAGCGGATGCTCCAGCTGCTCGAAGAGCTACCGCAACGGCCCGGATGTTTCCGCCAACGCAAACTACACCTTCTATGTTTGCGCGGATCAAACCACCTGCACCGCCAACGATTATGGGGGCACCAGCTTTGCCGCGCCCATGTGGGCCGGCTATCTGGCGCTGGTCAATCAACAATCGATCGCCAATGGCAATTCGCGAGTCGGCTTCATCAATCCCTCGCTTTATACGATTGGCGCAGGCTCCAGCTCTGCCACCGATTTCCACGACATCACCACTGGCAGCAACGGCTTCCCGGCTACCACCGGATACGATCTGGCAACTGGTTGGGGCAGTCCAAATGGTTCGGGCCTGATCAATTCACTGGCTGGTTCATCGTCGACTCCGGGCTTCAGCCTTTCCGCCTCGCCCACGTCGGTCTCCGTTGCCCAAGGCAGCTCCGGAACCTCGACCATCACCAGCACCGTGACCGGCGGATTTAGCTCGGCCATTGCTCTTTCCGCAACCGGCCAACCCACCGGCGTGACCGTCAGCTTCAATCCCACTTCCATCACCGGAGCGGGAACGTCCACCATGACCCTTAAAGTCGCCGCCTCGACTGCTACGGGAACTTACTCAATTAAAGTGACTGGAACCTCGGGCAGCACGGTCGAAAGCACCACCGTGAGCCTCACCGTCACCGGTTCCACGCCGACGTTCACCCTGAGCGCATCGCCGACATCATTCACGGTCGCGCGCGGCGGCTCAGGCTCCACGACCCTCACCACCGCTGTTTCCGGTGGGTTCGATGCGGCGATCACCTTGTCCGCAGTCGGAGAAGGCCCTGCCCAGACTTTGACCTTCGGCAAGAATCCCATCCCAGCGCCCGGTTCCGGCACATCAAAGATGTCAGTCACCGTCGGCGCCAGCGCCGGTCTTGGAAATCACATCATCACCATCACTGCCAAAGGCGGAGGCGTGACTCAGAAGACAAAAGTTACGCTCACGGTCACAAAGTAGTATCCCCAGCCCGCCAACCGGGCCGGAAAAACTCAAGCCTGGTCCCCCAGGAAGTTTTCCTGGGACCAGGCTTTTCTTTCGCCCGTTCAGGGCTGCCTTCTGCTGCAAATTTTTAACTCTCCACGCACAGGAACATACTCCCGTCCGGCAGGGCTTCGCCGGGAGCGTCCTGTCTCCATTGGTGGCCGGTCTTGCGATATAGTGTGAAACCAATACCAAAACTATGGATTTCGATCAGCTCGAAATTTTCCTGGAAGTCGCTCGCCTCTCCAGTTTCTCGCGCGCCGCTGAGAAGCGTTTTCGCACGCAGCCCGCGGTCTCATCGCAAATCCGGTCGCTCGAAGAGGAAATAGGCGCACGCCTGCTCGACCGCTCCGGAGGCCGCGTCTCCCTCACCGCCGCCGGCAAACTGTTTTTCAAATATGCCGAAGAAACCATCGAGCGCCGCAAAATTATCTTCGCCGACATCGCCGACACCGAGCGCGTGCCTCGCGGAGAAATCGTCGTCGGCGCCAACGAGGGCACTTGCCTCCACATTCTGCCCGAGGTCTTCGCCCAATTTAAACGCGATTATCCCAGCGTCTCGGTCAGCATTAAGCGCTCCGACTACGCAAAAATCCTCGAATCCATCCTGGAGAATGCCGTCGATTTCGGCGTGGTCTCATTGCCGGTCACCGACAACCGCCTCGATGCGCAGCTCATTCATCGCGATCACCTGATCGCCATCACCGCTCCCAATCACCCGCTGGCCGGACGAAAAAAAGTCGCCGTCGCCGAGATCGCAAGTTATCCTCTGGTCGTTCCCAGGCTTGGCCACACTCGTGACGCCCTCAACTCGCTCTTCTACGACCACCATGTCAAACCCAATTTCGCGATGGAACTCGATTCCAGCGAACTGCTCAAGCGCTTTGTCGCCGCCGGCGTCGGAATCGGTTTTATTGCGCGCTCCAACATCGAGGAAGATATCCGCGCCAAAGCCTTGGTTGCGCTCATCCTCGACGACGTCGAAATCCGCCGCGACCTTGCTCTGGTTTACCGCAAAGATAAGTCTCTGAGCCGCGCCGCTCGCGCCTTCATGGAGATTGCGCTCAAGCAGTACAACGCCTCCACCGCACCCGCTCCAAGGCGGGTGAAGTGAATTGAGCTTTCGCCTGCCGGCAGTCGGTTCGCAAACACAGTATGATATTTCCTTAGGAGATCAATCATCCATGAAAGCCAATCGAATTGCGGCCACCGTTCTTCTTCTCGGATTAGCAGCTTTCCCGGCCTTCGCCGCCGGCAAGAACCAGACCCTGACCGGCGAGGTCAGCGACTCCATGTGCGGAGCCAAACATGAAATGCCCGGCAAGGCCGCCGATTGCACTCGCGGCTGCGTCAAGCACGGAGCCAGCTACTCTCTGGTTGTGGGAGACAAGGTTTACACACTTCAGACCACCGACCAGGCCGCTCTCGATACCCTGGATAAACTGGCTGGCGCCAAAGCCAAGGTGACCGGCGACATCGATGGCACCACCATCAGCGTGAAGTCGGTGAAGGCTGGCTCATAAGGCTGGATCCTAAGGCTGGATCATAGGGTCGTGAAGAGCTGCCAGTCGCAGTTGGATCGCCGCACAGAGTCAATGGGTCCGGCGGAGTATTGATCTGGCGTGGCGCGCTTCAGCGCTGCCATGAAGCGATCTGGAATCCCGCCCTTAGCCGCGCGATATCCTCAATAAAAAACCGGCAGCGCGATCATCTCGCCTGCCGGTTCATTTTCTTGCAGATTTCTCGCAATCCTAGTTCTGCGATCCCGAATCATCGCCATCCGGACGCCGCTTCAACGTCGGCCGGTCGTCATCGCTGCTTCCACTTCCCGTCGAATCCCCGGTTTTGTCGCTGCCAGAAGTCCGCCGCAATGTCGGCTTATTCGATTCCTTCTCATCCAGCACCTTATGCCGGTTCTCGATCGTCGCCAGCCGCGACTTCACGTCGTCGAACTCCGACGTCGAAACAATGTACTGCGCCTTCGCCGGCAGAATGGTCGCAATCTCTTTTTGCGTAGCTTCAATGCGGTCCGGCGTCTGCGGATGCGAAGCGAATGCCTTCGCCACCGCTCCCGGCTTCTTCTTTTCCTTCGCCTGAATCTTTTCAAAGAAACTGACGAAGGCTTGCGGATCGTATCCCGTTTTATACATGTACTGCAATCCCAGGTAGTCGGCTTCCGCCTCAAAACCGCGCTGGAATTTCATGAAGGTCACCGGCAATCCCAGCCCCGCGGCCTCATAAATCCCATAGCCGATCCCGCCACCCATGAAAATCAGCGGAAGTGTCCCGATCTGCGCGATATTGGCCCGCGTCATCTGCCGCATCGCGTGCCGCGCGCAAACGTGCGCGATCTCATGCGCCATCACGCCCGCCAGCTCCGCCTCTTCATCGGCTGCAAGAATGAGCCCCGAATTCACATAGAAGAACCCGCCCGGCAGCGCAAACGCGTTGATCTCATCCGAGTCGATCACCTTAATCGTGAACGGTACCTGCGCATCCGAGTTCCGCACCAGATTCTGCCCGATCCGGTTCACATATTCGTTCACCACCGGATCCTGCACCAGCTTCACGCTGTTCTCCACCTGCATGGAATACTGCTTCCCCATCCTGATCTCGGTCTCTAGCGAGTACCAGTTCCCCAGGCCGCGCGCGCCAATCTTCCGGTTCCCAATCGCATCCACATCGTCTTCTTTGCCATCGTGCTTCACTTTGCTAGGATCGGGCTCCTGGACAACAGGAGGCGGCGTGTTTCCCGCATCGCTCCCCGCGCCGTTAGCGGAATTCTGGTCGGAAGAAGATGTCGTCTGATTTGGCGCATTCTCGCTTGTCGAGCTTTGACTCGCTGAAGTCTGAGCCGCAGGCGCTTGATTCGAAGATGTCTGGCCTGAAGAAGATGTCTGGCCTGAAGCAGTCGAATTCGCCGAAGACGAATCCTGTCCCGTCGCAGTACCCGCAGGCGATGCTGGCGTTGTCGCAGCCGTCGGCTGCGCCGCAGGTGTCTGCTCAGTCGGCGCTTGCGCGGGCGTGCCTTGCGTGGCCGTGCTTGTGCTCTGGGAACTTGAGGAGCTTTGACTTTGAGCCGCAGCGAATGTTCCCAGGAAGGCTAGCAAACTAAGGCTAAGCAGCGTCTTACGAAACAACATTGAACACCCCCGCGTCGAACCTGATCCCTTGTGGTGATTATACGCCCGATGGAAGCCGTAAAAGGCCGCGAATTTCGCCAGTAAGTTGCCTGGAAACCCGCCGCGAATACCTGTTTTGTTAGACGCTACTGTCAGCCCAAACGTTACTCCCAATTTTGCCTGGCGACCCGATTTTGCCTCGCGCCACGGATTTTGGCTGGCGCAGCCCTTCTGCGCTGCGATAAGCTTCTCTGTCGATTAGCGGCTTCAGCCGCCGAGGTCGCGCCATCACTTCCTCCGCATCCAGCTTCCCCGCTAATGTCGTGAATCCGACTCCCAAATTCCCCTGGAAAGGCTGCCTGCCATGCTAAGTCGTCGCAATTTTCTAGCTTCCTCCGCGCTCTCGTCTCTCGCCTTCAGCGCTTCGCCCGCATGGCGCGGAAAGCTCTGGGCCCAACTCGAGTCGCTGCCATCGCACCTCCCCGACCGCTCTCTCTATGAAAAGGACGAAGACGCCTACTGGCGCGAACTCCGCAAGCAATACCTCATTCCCGCCGGCGAGATCTACCTCAACAATGGCACCGTCGGCTCCAGCCCCGCGCCTGTGCTCCGCGCCATCTTCGAAGGCTACGAGACCTCCGAAAAAATGGACCAGGCCGATCCCGAGGATTACCCCATCTGGGGCTACGCCGCATGGAACGAGTTCCGCGATCCGCTCGCTGCCTTCGTCGGCTGCAACCGCGACGAAATCGCTCTCCTCCGCAACGCCACCGAAGCCAATAACTACATCGCCAACGGCGTTGATATGAAGCCCGGCGATGAAGTCCTCATGACTGACCAGGAGCATCCCGGCGGCGAGCACCCATGGGATCTCCGCGCCAAGCGCTACGGCATCGTGATCAAGAAGATCAACCTGCCCAAGCCCGTCATCAACCGCGATCAAATTCTGAATTTATTCAGCGCCTACATCACCCCGCGCACTCGCGTTTTATTCTTCAGCCACATCACCACTGTCACCGGAGTCGTTCTCCCCGCCAAAGAGCTTTGCGCCCTCGCCCGTGCCAAAGGAGTCATTTCCGCCGTCGACGGGGCCCACGTCCCCGGCATGATGCGCCTCAACCTGCACGAGCTCGGCTGCGACATGTATTCCTCCAGCCCGCATAAATGGCTGCAAGCGCCCAAAGGCTCCGGCTTCCTCTACGTCCGTGACGAAATGATCGACCGCCTCTGGACCACCATCGCCACCGAAGGTTGGGACGAGACCAAGCTCCGCGCCGAACGCTTCCAGCGCATCGGCAGCTCGAACGTGCCCGCGCTCTGGGGCTTGCGTGCCTCCATTCAACTCGCCAACGACATCGGCATGGATCGCATCGAGAAGCGTCATCGCCAGCTCAGCGACTACATGCTGAATGCCATGGTCAAGCGCGGCGGCACCTCATGGACCTCGCCCGATCCCTCCATGCGCTGCGCCATCGCCACGGTCAACGTTCCGCCCATCCCGCGCATGGAGCTGGAAACCTGGCTCTGGAAAGAAAAGAAAATCCGAATCCGCGGCGGCGACCCCAACAAACTCCGCCTCTCGACTCCCTATTACATATCCAAACAGGAGATCGACCGTTATCTGGAAGCCTTCGACGAGTACAAGAAGATGAAGGCGTAGTAAGTAGGCGAAATCGATTGTCGGCGGGGAAAGTTCGTGCTGGAATTTAGGTCGTGTAGGGCGGGCGCCCCCGCCCGCCTTAAGCTTACCCGCCTAATTCGTGTAGGGCGGGCGCCCCTGCCCGCCTAAGCTGACCCGCCTAAGCTGACCAATGAGAATCGCCCGCCATTTCCGTCCGTGCGTTTATACTGTTTGCCGCGCTCCGCAAACCCTCTTCACTACCAGCCAGCGAGCCCAAGGATACTTAAAGATGACCGTAAGAATCTTCCCCTATTCAGCAATCGCACTCATACTTTTCTCGGTGTTAGGCTCGCCATTGCCTGCCCAGGCTCAGACCTCTACCCCAGCCAGCCCCGCGAACACCCCCCAACTGCTCCCCGGTCTCGATAAGCGCCTGATCGACACCACCGCCGACCCATGCGTCGACTTCTTTAAGTATGCTTGCGGCAATTTCAACAAGCTCTATCCCATCCCCAACGATCGTTCCAGCTACGGCACCGGCGCGATGGTCGCCGAATACACCGAGGCCGTTCTGCACACCATCCTCGAAAGCGCGGCCGACGGTGGCGCTAACCGCACCGCCAACGAGCAAAAGATCGGCGATTACTACGCCTCCTGCATCGCCACCGATGCAATCGACCAGAACGGCCTCAAGCCCCTGCAACCGGAACTCACACGCATCGGGGCTTTAAAGAGCAAAGATGAACTCCCCGAACTTCTCGCGCACTATCAGTTGATCAACGTTGCCGCATTTTTTAATTTCGGAGAACAACAGGATTTCAAAGACGCCCGCAAGCAGATCGCAATTGCCGATCAAGGCGGCCTGGGTCTGCCCGAGCGCGATTTCTACTTCCGCACCGGAGATGTCGCCGAAAAAACACGCACCCAGTACGTCCAGCACGTCACTAACATGTTCAGGCTCATGGGTGAGCCCGACGCAGCTGCCTCTGCCGACGCAAAAAAAATCATGGAACTCGAGACCGCTCTGGCCAAAGTCTCCATGGATATCACCTCCCAGCGCGATCCCAACAACGTCTACCACCTGATGCCCGTTTCTCAGCTCCAGGCCATGACGCCCGGCTTTGCCTGGGACCGTTTTCTCAAAGCAACCGCCGTCTCCGTCTCCGAGTTGAACGTCGCCAACCCCGATTTTTTCAAGGGCCTGAACGCTCTTCTCGCAACGACCGACCTCGATACCATCAAGACATATTTGCGCTGGCAGTTGGTCCACTCCACCGACAGCCTCGTCCTGCCCACGCCTTTGGCCGATGAGGTCTTCGACTTCTACCGCCGCAAGCTCGGCGGTCAGCCCGAACAGCGCGCCCGCTGGAAGCGGTGCGTGCAAGCCACCGATGGAGCCTTGGGCGAAGCTCTCGGCCAGGTCTATGTCGCGCAACAGTTCCCGCCTTCCAGCAAGCAGGCCACGGTGCAGATGGTGCACGACATCGAAGCCGCCATGGACCAGGATCTCGACACCATCGACTGGATGAGCGCCGCCACTAAAGTCCGGGCACGCGAAAAGTTGCGCGCCGTCGCCGATAAGATCGGATATCCCGACCACTGGCGCGACTATTCCAAACTCAGCATCGTGCGCGGAGACGCATTCGGCAACTCATTCCGTGCCGTCGAGTTCGAGAATCGCCGCCAGCTCGCCAAGATCGGACAGCCCATTGATCGAGGCGAATTTGGCATCAGCCCTGCCACCGTTGACGCCTATTACAACCCCAGCATGAATGACATCAACTTCCCTGCCGGCATCCTCCAGTCGCCGCTCTACGACCCGAATGCAACCGACGCCACAAACTACGGCCACATTGGCGGCATTGTCGGTCACGAACTGACCCACGGCTTCGACGACCAGGGCCGCCAGTTCGACGCCAACGGCAACCTCTCCGATTGGTGGACACCCGAAGACGCCAAAAAGTTCGAAGCCAAAGCCGATTGCGAAGTGAAAGAGTACGGCAGCTTCGTCGCCGTCGATGACGTGAAAGTGAATGGCAAGCTGACTCTCGGCGAGAATACCGCCGACAACGGCGGCCTGCGCCTTGCCTACATCGCGTTTTTAGCCGATGCCAAGCGCAAGAACATCGACCTCACCGCCAGGCAGGATGGCTACACGCCGCTCCAACAGTTCTTCCTGGGACACGGCCAAAGCTGGTGCGGCAGCACCCGCCCCGAACAACTTCGCCTGCAAGTGCAAACTGACCCGCATTCGCCCCGGCAATTCCGGGTCAACGGCGTCGTGCAAAACATGACCGAGTTTGGCCAGGCCTTCGGGTGCAACCCCGGCCAACCCATGATGCCCGTCAACGCCTGTCGCGTCTGGTAGTTTTCCGGGATCCCGGCGGATAAGCGCCTACCCGTCGCCGAAGTTAAGCGCGTCCGGCCACAGATCGTTTTTTGCCCCCATCCCTCGTCGACACAAAGTCAAGTGCCGGCGTCACCGACTTATGCGTCCGCTCCGTGCCACAATGACTCCAAGCAAAACCTCACCTAAATATCTTCAACTGACAAAGGGGCCCATTGTGGCTACCCAAATCGATCTTCCATAACGTTGTAAGAGTTAAGTCATTATTTCTTAAGATTTTGAAAATTAACCCATTGGCGCTCAATACTTTCCAAAACATTGTTCGCCAAAGTCTTGATTCCATTAGACCGGTAGGGGGAGGGGTGGCGATGAATCCAGAATTTAGCTCCGCAACTCCTCAAGGAAGACTTAGTCCCAGCGATATTTACTCGCCGGCAAATAATACTTTTCGGCATTCGCCGTGAGCAGGTGGAATCCCAATTTTCCCTTGACAAATTCTTGACTTCGCGACAAAGTTCTCCGCCAGTGAAATAAAGGCATTGGCACCTCCTGCGTCGCAGGCCGTGCAGCAGGGCTAGCTTGCCCAAACATCTGTGGAGGATTCATGGACACTACCGTTGGAGTGTTTTCTTCGCGTGATCGCGCAGAGGAGGCGGTAAAAGAACTTCGCCAACAAGGCGTGCCGGAACAAGCCATTGTCTTCTTGACGCGTTCCGAAACTGAGGCCAAAACCATTGCCAAGGAATTTGGCGCATACGTCGGAGGCTTCACCGGCGGCGCTGCCGGCATGACAGCGGGTGTGCTCGCCGCGACACTGCTTCTCCCCGGCGTGGGAACCGTGTTTGCCCTGGGCTTCGGCGCCGCGGCATTGCTTGGCCTCGCAGGTGCCGGGGCGGGTAGCTCCGTCGGTTCGGCCGCCGCCCACGACCAGAATGCGACTCAACCAACTCCCGATGCCCAGTGCAGCGAAGATGCCGCTTTTTTCCGTGAGGTTCTCAAAGAGGGGCGCTCGCTTATCGTGGTCCGCAGCGACACACCGGAAATCGCCAGTAAGGCCTGCGCCATACTCGACCGCCTTGGACTTGGCATGCAGGGTAAGACGCCAGTAAAAATGAAGACCAATTCAAGGCAAATTGGAGATGTCGTCGTTCTCGACATCAGCGGCCGGATCACCGTCGGCGAGGGCAACGTCATGCTGCGCGAGATCGTTCGCGAGCTCTCTGATAAAGGAACTAGCCGAATCGTTCTGAATCTGGCCGAAGTCGACTACATTGACAGTTCTGGCGTCGGCGAACTGGTCAAGACGCATACCACAATTCGGAATAAAGGCGGAGAACTGAAACTCGCCAGCCTGAACAAGCGCGTTCACGATTTGCTCGAGTTGACGCGCTTGGCTTCGGTCTTCGACATTCAAAAAGACGAGCCCAGCGCACTTCAATCCTTTAGCGGCCAAAAGGCCGTGGCATAGGAGTTACTGGAATCGTTTAACGCTGCACTCTGCGGCATCCCCCATCTGGCATTGTTCAAAGATGGGGATGCCACAGGCGTTCTAAACTCTTCTGATCTGTGCCAGGAAAAAACCGCGACCTGAGAACTGGATGCTGCTTCTAACTCCACCGAAACCACTTCAGCGCCAGCAAGAATGAAATTCCTCCCCACAAGGCCATGATTATTATGCGTGTGGATTGCGAGGAAAGCGAAGAGCCTTCAAGAATAATGGCGCGCAACGCGTCATTAAGCGCGGTTAATGGCAGGGCTTTGATGAACGGCTGCGCCACTGCCGGAAAATGTTCGTAAGAAAAAAACACGCCGGAAAAAATCCACATCGGCATCATCACCACATTGATCAGCCCGCTTACGCTTTCCACTTTCTGCGCGCGGCATGCGGTCAGCAGTCCAACTCCGCCAAAGACAATCGCGCCCAGCGCCCCAATGAGCCCGAGAGAAACCAGGGAACCTGTTACAGGCATGTGAAATACAAGCATGCCAAAGAGCAGCAGCAGTCCCACCTCAATCACCATCAGCACCAATCGGCTGCTCATCACGGCCAGCAGAAAATCGCTGCGCCGCATGGGAGTCGCTATGAAGCGCTTGAGCAGTTTGCGCTGCCTCATATCGACCAGCGAAAATCCAACTCCCCACATGCCGGAGTTCATCAGGCTCATGCCAATCAATCCCGGAATCAGAAAGTCAATGTAACGTGAACCTCGCTCGCTCGATGCATGGTTCACAGTGCGGAACATGTCGGATCGTCCAGCCGAATCCTGGAGAGTATCGTTCGCCACAAGGCGCGCCGAAGCGCTTTCAGGACGCGCGGGATCGTAATAAAACCCATAATTGCCATCGGACAGTGGCTCGACCACCACATCGAACCTGCCAAATCGAAGTCCCTTCAGCGCCGCCTCGCGATCCACTACAACCGCATGAATCGACCCGCGTTTATCGGATCCTCCTAAACGCGAAGCGGTCTCCTCCGCATTTT
Source organism: Terriglobales bacterium (assembly GCA_049589875.1). GTDB lineage: Bacteria > Acidobacteriota > Terriglobia > Terriglobales > Acidobacteriaceae > Acidiflorens. The sequence continues at coordinate 57,173 of JBAWBR010000091.1, read as the reverse complement.
GACCCGCAATCACCGCGACCGCCGCTTTGTCCGCGGGCTTGTTGCGAAACGCGATCCCCAGTCCAAACGACAGGAGAAGCGGAAATCCGAATACCCAGAAGACGATTTCCGGCTCCCGCTTCAGTTCCAGCAGGCGAACCCAGAGTAGATAGCAATATCCCGACCAACGGCTCGACCGGCGCGTCTTTCCACCCTTCAGCATCAGGCCGTCCTCGTTACCCGATCGCTGTCCCGATGGTTGCGCCGAACTTTGTGACGCTGGCGAATTAGTGATTTCTGTAGCCATTCATCTCTCGTGACTCATTGCTCGCGCATCATCCTAACGGATCATTCCTCGCGCAGATGCCGTCCGGTCAGCCGGACAAACACGTCTTCAAGACTCGCCTGACGTGTGCTCAGATGTTCGAGCTGTTCACCTCGACGATTCACCGCATCCAGCAGTGCTGGAATCGTCAGATGCGGTTCCCGCACGCTCAGGCAAAGCGTGCTGTCTTCATGGCGCACTGATTCAACTCCCGGCAATGATTGCCACACCTCGGCATCCGCGTTACTTGGCTTAGCCGACCGTGCATTCGTTCTGCTATTGCCGTTTCCGCCCGCACTACCAACCTGAAACTCCACCACGTGATGTCCGCCAAGCCGATCGATCAGTTCCGCGGGCGTGCCTTCCGCAATGATCACTCCCCGATCGACGATGGCAAGCCGGTCGCAAAGACGCTCGGCTTCGTCCATGTAATGCGTGGTGAGCAGAACCGTTCCGCCTTTCTTCTGAAAGGCGCGAATGATCTCCCAAAGCTGCCGCCGGCTTTGTGGGTCGAGCCCAGTCGTAGGCTCATCAAGGAACAGGATTCGCGGGTTGCCCACCAGCGCAGTGGCTACAGCGAGCCGCTGCTTCTGGCCGCCGGAGAGCTTGCCAACCCAGCTATCGGCCTTCTCGGTGAGCTGAAGATCGTCCAGAACATCCTCTGGCGAGCGCGGTTCGTCATAAAAGCTGGCGAACAGTTTCACCGTCTCGCGCACGCTGAGCTTCTCCGACAAACGTGTCTCCTGCAGAGAAATGCCGATCCACTCGCGCAGTTGACGCGGGTTGTCGTTCCACGTATGGCCAAAGATGCGAACGCTGCCAGACGTTGGCGCCAGCAGACCTTCGAGGATTTCGATGGTCGTGGTCTTCCCTGCGCCGTTCGGCCCAAGCAAGCCGAAGCACTCGCCGGCCTCAATGCGCAGACTAAGCCCGCGGACGGCTTCCACTTTGCCATCGTACGTCTTGCGCAGATCAGTGCATTCGATCGGGACACCCACCAGGGAATTCTAGCTTAGTCTCGCGGTTCTGATTGCGAATGGCGCGCAACGGGCATAGGCAGCGAGCCTTTCGCATTCTGCCAGAGAATCGCGTTCAGCTTCTGTGCGTCCGCCGCATCGGGGCGGGAGAAATCCATCTTCAACGATTCCTTCGCGCCCGCCGCTTTCTTCTCGTTGACCTTATAGATCAACCCGCTGCGCAGGTTGCTGTCGTCGGCAGTGTAAGCAGGTTGCGTTCCAGGCCCCGCAAACAACGGCGCCATCAGAGGAGCATGAGCATCGAACAGGTTCATCGGCTTGAGGCCAAGCAACTCCTCCATTGTGTGAATCATGCTGACTGTCGTGTAGAACGTATGATCGACCACCGGCTTGTCCTGACGCGGCGCATATTTGCTGATCACCAGAGCGGTCGACCGGTGTGCATCAACGTGATCGGCGCCGTTCTGCGCGTCGTCCTCGACCACGAAGATTGCAGTGTCATCCCAATAAGGACTATGCGAAACAGCATCCACTACCCGCCCAACCGCCAGGTCGTTATCGGCAACCGAAGCTTGCGGTGTGGGCTTGCCCGGACGCGTTCCACCAGTATGGTCGTCGGGAAGATAGAGCAGAACAAACTGCGGCAACTCTTTCGCTGCGCCAGCCGCCGATGCGCCGGCCCCACGCGCGTTCACGAACTCAGCAAACTCGCGCAGAAATTCATCAGCCCGCAATTGATCGGGATAGTCGGTGTTAAAGTCGGGAAACGTCGGATCGAAGTGGCCGCGCAAGGCGGGTTTTCCAGGCTTCACTTCCTTGAATAATGGAATGGCCCACGGCCAGGGGCTCGCCGCGCCTCGCGGATTGCCGAGAGCGCTGGGCAGCTTCTCCCCTTGTTTGATTGCCTCGCTCGGGCATCGCGCCGAGGCTGCCGACGGCGTTCCCTGCTTGGGCGATTGCACTTTCTCGTCGTGGCACCACACCGCCTCGACAAACTCGCCATAAATACGATAGCTCAACCCGCTGCGCGCCAGGTTATCCCACAGAAAGCCGGTGGCCGGATCGTCGATGTCGGGAATCCCTTTCTCCATCGGCATATCATCGGCAACGGCTTCGGCAAAATCGTAAGTTCGCTCCTTGCCACGATAAGCGATCGGCCAAGTCTTCTCGTTGTAGTCGCTCGTCGTCGCGGCGGTTGACCAGACATGGCCATCTCCGGACACTTCCCCGCTGTCGTAGAAATTGTCGAGCACGCCAAACTGAATGGCAAGCTTGTGCTCGTTGGGAGTAATTGCGCCGCCATACATGGTTAGAGCCGGATCGCCGTCGCCGGCCGGAAGGTCGCCAAAAATCTGATCGTAAGTGCGGTTTTCTTTGAGGATATAAATCACGTGGCGGATGGGATTCTTTCCTCCCGCAAATTCGAGCTTGCCGGGATCGCTCCGGAAAAGATTGTCGTCTTCCACCTGCCGCGTGTAGGCATCAAGATTTTTATCGATATCGGCCAGGCTGAGACGGGCAATCGAACCGCCAATCAAAGTTGCAATGTAAGGCTGCTCGCGATGGTACGGCCCTATCTGAACCGTGGCCTTCATGCTATTGGGGCCGCTGCCCTGGCCTTTGGCGGTGGCGATGAGAAGATCGTTCCCAACAATGGCCAGCGCGCTTGGGTACCACTCCGTGGGAATGAAACCGGGGTCTTCAACTTCGATGGCGCTGGCAACGGTCGTCTGCGCGGCCAGCTTCGAAATGTCCTTTACCTTAAATACGGCCACTGCGTCGAGGGCACCAGCTGCGGCGTATAAATTTCGACCATCCGGCGAGAGCACGATGCTTTGCAGAACCGACCCGGGGTTCTTAAAGTTCGTACGATAAGGGACAAAAGCTCGCCCGGATTTTAGATCCACTGCAGCAACCATATCGGCATTGGCGAGCGCCGCATAAAGCGTCTTCTCATCCGGGCTAAGCACGATCGCAGTCGGATGAGGACTCGGAGAAACCGAATCCGTGGCTCTTTTGAGCTCGATCCAGCGCGCCACCTTTCCGGTTTCGAGATTCAATTCCGCGACTCCGGAAGAATTCCATAAACTGCACCACGCCCGCGTGCCTGCCTTGTTGGCAATTACCGTGTATGGATAAACGGCCGGAATGTATCGGTCGCGGCTCAAATCGAAAGACTTCAGTATCTTTCCCGAATTCACCTCGAGCATGATGGCGTTATCGGAGAGATTGTCGGCCACGAGCAGACGATCGCCTTCTGCGCCTGGCAGCACTGCGAAGCCAGCGGGATAAGGAATCGCAGTTTTCGCTGGCGTCTTGCGCAGCGCGTAGGCAACATCTTTTCCCGCTGCCAGCGGCTGCGGCGGAATCTTGATGAACCGTTCGGGCGCGATTTGTCCGTCGGTGAACTTGTACAACGCAATCCCGTTGCCCGTATTGGTAGGCTTCTCGCCGGTGGGATCGGTGATCGATCCTACCGACGCGTAAAGATGTTTGCCATCGCTCGAAAACGCCAGGCCTATGAAGTAACTCTGGCGCGCTGTATCCTCGGCGCTCAGGCGATCATCGGGAAAATCGTGCAACTGATTGTTGCTCAGATCCAAAATCCCAATGGATTGACGTCCCCCGGTTTCCTGCGTGCCATAACCCTGATTCAGCAGCGCGGCATAATGGCCGTCGGGGCTGACGGCAATCGTCGCGGGAAAGCTGTTGGTGCGCGCGATATAGCCGGGAACAGGGAGTGTGAGGTTCTTGCTCGTGGGTAGCTGAATGACGCGATGACGATCGGCGGCCCGCACAACAACGAATACGCCGAATAACAAGGCAATTGAGAGAGGCAAAACGAGGACAAATCTTTTCACGGAGCGAAACCTCGTCTGGTTTTTACCATCCCGCGAGGACCGGAAGCAAATTGCAATGCTCTTCGCGAGGTATTTGCTCCTGGTCTTCAATGGAATTGCTGCCGTGAGCTAATGTCGAGCACGACCGCAACATATTGTCGTCCTTTGTTGAGGTGAAAGGGATGTTCAAGGCAAGCGAAGCAAGCCATTATCCATGGAAGAGATAAACGCCGCCATCGCAACGGCGCGCCTCCGGCTCCCGACAATGACCGCAACTAACTACGCTCTCGCTACCGCTTTCTTCCCAGCCGGCTTCTTCTTCAGCCGCTCCAGCACCGCCGCCACAATCAGCGGCAACCCGACCGTCGCATCCACAAACACCTCGCCAAACTTCCCGCCCTCCGCCGGAGGCACGAACTTCCCCCACGAGACCGCCTCGCTATAAGGACTCCCGGAAAGCCCGCCCCAATACACCGGCTCGGGACAGATCCTCAACCCATAGTGATAACGCTTCAGCGGCAAGTCTTCCCCGCCCCGCCGGTGCCGCAACTCAATAAACGGACCAAACTGCTGCGACCAGTTCCGCGGCACGCCTCCACCAATCGTGAAAATCCCTAGCCGCTTCTGTGCCAGCAGCGTCGCCGCAAAATGTTCCAGATCAAGAAAAGGATCAAACCGGAAACGCGCCTGCCCTGCCTTGTCGCGCTCGCGATTCGTCAACGCATAATCCAGTCCCAACTCCGAATCCGAGAACGCCGGCACAAACACCGGAACATTATTCTCATACGCCGACTTAAGAATCCCGCGCTGCCCCTTGGCAGTCTTAGAAAGATGCGCGCCGATCGCGCGATTCAGCTTGTACGAACACATCACCTCATCCGCATCCCATGCAGAAAATACGGCGTGCATCACGCGCTCCACATCATCCAGATTCTGCTCCGGCTCCAGCGTGTCATACACGCGGTTGTAGCCTGCCTCGTAAAGTTCTTCGTCGCTGAGTTCGGGATTATGCCGGAAGTGCGCGCGCCCCGTGGCCTCAACCAACCCATGCGCCATCAGCGCGCCTGTTGAGACGATTGCATTCACGATCCCGCGTTCGATCAACTCGGCGATGATCAGCCCCTGCTTCGCCACAGTCATCGCGCCCGCTAGTGTCATGACGATGAACGCATCTCTGTCGCGCGCCATCGCCTCCAGCACGTCCGCTGCCTCGCCTAACTGGCGGCCAGTGAATGCGGTCTTCGACATCGCCCGCACCAGCTCGTCAATCGATCCGATCCGCGCCAAATCCAGCGGAGCCAGCGGAATCAGCCGGTCCGCAACCGGATCGTGCAATTTGCGGTCAATGCCCGCGCCTTCGTGTTCAGTCTGTTTGAGATTCTTCTTCTGCTTCAAGAAATAGTCCTCCGGAAATGAATGCAAAATTGCAGTGAAGAACCAATTTACTAGAAGTCGTTGAACATCGCGACGGTCAGCATCGGCGCTTTGATATCCTATGACGCGAGTTGATAAGGACGTCTCTTAGAGCGTCTTCAATACTGGAGCGAAATGCCCGATAAATTCACTGTCGCGCTAGTCCAGATGTCCTGTGGCCCCGAGCCGCGCGACAATATGGCAAAAGCGCTCGACCGCGTCGCCGACGCCGCCCGCCAGGGCGCGCACGTCGTCTGTCTGCCCGAACTTTTTCAGACGCAATACTTCTGCCAGCGCGAAGACGCGAACTTATTCGATCTCGCCGAACCCGTCCCCGGCCCCGCAACCGAGAAACTGGCTGCCGCCGCAAAGCAGAACAAAGTTGTTCTGGTCGCATCGCTCTTCGAAAAGCGCGCCCCTGGCGTCTATCACAACACCGCCGCCATCTTAGATTCCGACGGCGCTCTCTGCGGCATCTACCGCAAGATGCACATACCCGACGATCCCCTTTACTACGAAAAGTTTTATTTCACTCCCGGAGACCTCGGCTACAAAGCCCTCGACACCACTGCCGGCAAAATTGGAACGCTGGTCTGCTGGGATCAGTGGTACCCGGAAGGCGCACGCCTGACCGCGCTGCAGGGCGCAGCCATTCTGTTTTATCCCACTGCGATCGGATGGCATCCGGACGAGAAGGCCGAATTCGGCGTCGCGCAACACGACGCCTGGCGCACGATTCAGCGTTCGCACGCAATTGCTAACGGCGTCTATGTCGGCGTGGTAAATCGTGTCGGCTTTGAAACTGGAAACATCCGGGGCAATTCCGCTCCCGGCAAAGGATTGGAATTTTGGGGCGCTTCGTTTTTAGTCGATCCCTTTGGCCGCATGCTTGCCGAAGCATCGCACAATAAGGAACAGACTCTGCTCGGCGAAGTCGATCTGAAGCTGATCGAAGACACACGCCGCAACTGGCCATTTCTACGCGACCGCCGCATCGACAGCTACGCGCCCATCACCAGCCGCATGCTGGATGGAAAATGAGGCACTCAAGGCAATCCAAGCTCCCCGCCGCTCTCAGCTATCGCATGCCTGCCGAGTGGGAAGCGCACGCGTCCACATGGCTGGCATGGCCACATTTTCGCGGTGATTGGCCGGGAAAGTTCGAACCAATTCCATGGGTGTATGCCGAGATCATCCGCAATTTAGCGAAGCACGAGCGAGTCGATCTGATCGTCAACAGTGAGCGCGCGGAAAATGCCGCACGCGCCGTGCTCGAAAAAGCCAATGCCCTCTCCGATAATGTCGTCTTCCATCGCTGGCGCACGGATCGCGTGTGGACGCGAGATTCCGGCTGCATTTTTCTGACGACTCAAGAACCAGCTTCCTCTCAGAATTTCGATTCGAGAACCACTGACACTGACCCGGAACCCCAAAGTCACTCCGAGTCCACATCCCACCTCCTCGCCCTGCATTTCCAGTTCAACGCCTGGGCGAAATATGACAACTACAAGCTCGATGCCAAACTCGGCGCGCGCCTGGCCAAAAGTGCTGCCGCCCGCGTAGTGCAGCCAATGATCGCCAAAGAACTATTTGACAGCCGACCCTCCGATCGTTCCCAAACCGAACGCGTGGTCCTCGAAGGTGGTTCGATTGACGTCAACGGCCGAGGCACCCTCCTCACAACCGAAGAGTGTCTGCTCTCGACCACGCAGCAGCGCAATCCGAGCATGAATCGCACCGCCTACGAGCGGATGTTCGCGGATTACTTCGGCATCCAAACGGTCATCTGGCTGGGCGGCGGCATTGAAGGCGATGACACGCACGGCCACGTCGACGATCTCGCCCGCTTCGTCGCTCCCGATACGGTTGTGACCATGGTCGAGCCGAACGCGCAGGATGCGAACTACTCAGCCCTCAACCACAATCTTGGACGCTTGCGCGCCGCGCGCGACCAGAATGGCCAGCGCTTCAACGTCGTGGAAATTCCCATGCCTCGCCCGCTCCTGTTCGAAGGGCGCCGGCTGCCGGCCAGTTACGCGAACTTCTATATCGCCAACGGCGTAGTATTGGTGCCCGTCTTCAATGATCCCAATGACCGCATCGCGCTCAACGCGCTGGCCGAACTATTTCCTACTCGCGAAATCATTCCTATCTATTCCGGTGACCTGATCTGGGGATTCGGCGCGCTGCACTGCATGACCCAGCAGGAACCGGCCATTCATCTCAACCGCTCCACCACCTGACGCTGACGGGTTTTTCTCCGATTTTTCCCGCACTACGCATACAATGGCATCGTCATTATTGCGGCTTCCATCACTCATTGCGGCTCACGGGAAAGGCACAGCGATAGGCGGATGACCGATATGTGGTCGATGAGCAATCTATCCAGGAGACAACGGCGCACGGCGCAAAACGCCGCGGCCGGATGCTTGCTTGGCGCAGCCTTCCTCAGTTTAATCGGGTCGGTAATACACCGGACTGGGAATCAGTTCTTTACCGATCGCGCGAGCGCCGGCAACGATGCCGTCGAATCCATACTCCCTCTTTTTTCTCTCACTTCAAGTGTCCTGGCGCTTATGCTAGCCAGAAATCTTCGTTCGCCTACGCGCCAGATCATTTTTATTGGTGGAGGTATGCTGATTGCGCTCGCAATATTCTCCTGGCTAAGCATCGGCGGAACTCAGTAGATTCGAGAAAGCTCATTCCTGAGCTATTTTTGTTGACGAACGCTAACGGCCACCGTGGCCGGGTATCCTTCCACCGAACTCTCACTTCTCTGGCTCCGCATCATTTACACTTTTCTCGTGAATGCGGAAATCATTGCCGTGGGCTCTGAGATGCTCACGCCTCATCGGCAGGATACCAACTCGCTCTATCTGACGGAAAAGCTCAATGACCTCGGCATTGAGGTGCGCTTCAAATGCATCGTGGGAGACGACCTCGAAGGCCTGGTTGCCGCCGCTAAACTCGCCATGCGGCGCTCTGAAATTATTATTTTTTCCGGCGGCCTCGGCCCCACCGAGGATGATCTGACGCGCGAAGCCGTCGCCGAAGCCCTTGGACTAACGCTCAACCGCGATCCCGAAATACTCGCCCGGCTTGAGGCCCGTTTTGCCAGGCGCGGCTATAAGTTTTCCGCGAACAATGCCAAACAGGCTGACGTGCTTGCTAACGCTGTCGCTCTCCCCAATACCATGGGCACCGCTCCCGGCCAGTGGCTTTGCGGCAAATACGATGGCCGCGAACGCATCATGTTGCTGCTGCCAGGTCCGCCTTATGAACTCAAGGCGATCTTTGAGGGTGAGTGTCTTCCTCGTTTGCGCGCTAAGATTCCTCCCCAGCACATCGCCGTCCGCACTCTCAAAATGGCAATGCTCCCCGAGTCGCAGGTGGATGCGCGTGTGTCCCCAATCTATAAAACCTTCGCCGATGTGGAAACTACTATCCTCGCCGGCGGTGGTGAGATTCAGCTTCACCTGCGCTGCCGGAAAGAATCGCAGGCCGATGCCGATGCCCGCGTCGAGCAACTCGCCGAAAAGATCGAAGACGAAATGGGCGACGCCATCTTCTCGCGCAAAGGCGAAACCATCGAGCAAATTGTGAGCTATCTTTTGCAGATGCGTGGCATGACCTTGGCGACAGCGGAATCCTGTACCGGCGGATTGCTCGCCGAGCGCATCACTTCGGTCAGTGGCAGTTCCCGGCATTTTTTGGGAGGAGCAGTCGTCTATTCCAATGAACTGAAGACGCAATTCGCCAACGTTCCGAAAGACTTGATCGACAAGCGCGGTGCGGTCAGCCGCGAGGTGGCCGCCGCTCTCGCCGAGGGCATTCGCAAACGCTGCCTGTCCAGCTATGGAGTCGGCATCACCGGCGTTGCTGGCCCAACTGGGGGCTCCGAGCAAAAGCCGGTTGGATTGGTCTACGTCGCGCTCGCCAGCGACGAGGGCACACAGGTGGTCGAGCGCAACTTTCCCAGCGATCGCGCGCGTATTCGGCAGTTTGCCACACTGCAAGCCTTGGAGATGATTCGTCGCGCCCTCTTATAGACTGATCCCTCTATGCGCATCTTCATCGGCATCGATCTCGAGGACGATATCCGCGCTAAGATTGCGCGCTTCATCGAAGGCGTCGCCGGATTTGCGCCGGATGCGCGCTGGGTTCATCCCGAGTCGTTGCATGTCACGCTCAAATTTATTGGCGAACAAAAAGAAGAGCAGGTCGCAGCTATCGCGCAACGACTGCGGCAGATCGTGTGTCCAAAAATCGAAATCAACATAGCGGGATTCGGTTTCTTCCCGACGGCAAAGGCCCCGCGCGTATTTTGGATCGGAATTCAGGCCGGATCGCAACTCGCACAACTCGCCAGCGACATTGATGCCGCTGTTGCCGAACTCGGCGTCCCGCGCGAAGAGCGCGCCTTGAGCCCGCATCTCACTCTGGCTCGCGGCGCCGCGCGAGGCAAACAACGCTCGGGCGATCCCAACTGGCGCAAAGGCGATGCGCCTAACTCTGTATTCGCTGTTCTCCAAAAACGGCTGGCGATGATGGACCAGCGCGACTCCGGCCAGCCCAACTTCGGTACCCAGCCCAACTTCGGTACAATGACCGCCGACAAGTTTTTTCTCTATCAGAGCCAGCTTTCGCCGTCTGGCTCGAAATACACCAGGCTGGAGCGCTTCGCGATGCAACCGGCGGAACGCCGATGAACCGATGAGTGCCATTCCGTTTCTCGAAACCGCAGCCACCAGCTATCTGCTGGGATCGATTCCCTTCGGCTATTTGCTCGTCCGCCTTTTTACCGGCGAAGACGTGCGTGCCACCGGCAGCGGCAACATTGGAGCGACCAATGTCGCTCGCAAGTCGCGCGTACTCGGCTTGCTTACACTAATCCTCGACGCCGGCAAAGGCCTCGCTGCAGTCATTCTCGCGCGCTTTTGGTGGAATGTTCCCAACCGCAATCTTCTCTTGACGGTCGCCGCTGTCTGCGCCATCGTCGGACATCTCTATCCCATCTGGCTGAGGTTTCACGGCGGCAAAGGTGTCGCGACCAGCCTGGGAGCATTCGCATTGCTTACACCGAAGTCGATTCTATGCATGGTCGGACTATTCCTTGTTCTAGCTCTCGCTTTGCGCTATGTCTCGTTGGGATCGGTGGCCGCCGCCGCATCGTTCCCTCTGCTCGCATGGGCATTCCACGAATATCAGGAGCCCGTTCAGCTCTTACTCATTGCCTTGGTTTCCTTACTTGTAATCTGGAAGCATCGCGGCAATCTGGGCAGACTCGCGGAAGGGACGGAATCGCGAATCGGCAAAAGGATTGGCTTGGGGGTCGGCCAGAAATGAAGTTCACACATCAATCCGGAGCAGGTTGCCCATGAGCCGCGTGGTTGTGATCGGCGCGGGTGCGTGGGGAACTGCCTTGGCAATCACCCTGGCGCGCAAGAGCGAGCATGCCGTCTCTCTCTGGGCTCGCGAAGCGGATGTGGCGCAGAGCATCGCGCACAGCCGCGTCAATGAACGTTTTTTGCCGGACGTTCAACTTCCTGCCTCAATTCGGGCGACCGACGATCTTGAATCCGCTCTAGCGGGCGCTGAGATCGTCGTCAGCGTAATGCCCTCTCAGCATTGCCGTCCGCTGTTTGAGCGCATTGCGCCTCTTCTTCATTCTGAAACTCTGGTCGTAAGCTGCACCAAGGGACTGGAAAACGGAACGCTGCTGCGGATGACTGAGGTGATTGCCGACGTGCTCCGGGCACGGAAGCTGGTGGTAAAGATAGGCGCTCTGAGTGGCCCGTCTTTCGCCAGGGAGGTCGCACGCGCCGATCCAACGGCTGTTACCGTCGCCTCCAGCAACGGCGAAGTTGCGCGCGCCCTGCAGCAAGTGTTCAATAGTTCCCGGTTTCGCGTCTATACCAATGACGATGTGATCGGCGTGGAGCTGGGCGGAGCCCTGAAGAACATCATCGCGATTGCGGCCGGTGTGTGCGGCGGTCTGGAACTGGGCCACAATGCGATTGCCGCTCTCATTACGCGTGGCCTGGCGGAAATAGCGCGGCTCGTCGTGGCCTGCGGCGGCCGTCTCGATACCATGGCTGGGCTCGCTGGGCTTGGCGATCTGGTCCTCACCTGCACCGGAGACCTTTCCCGCAATCGCAGCGTGGGTGTGGAACTGGGCAAAGGCCGCGGACTGCCCGAGATCATTGAGGGCATGCACGGCGCTGTGGCCGAAGGTGTTTTTACAACCAAGGCCGCGGTCGCGCTCGCGCGTAAGAAAAATGTCGAGATGCCGATCACTGAGCAGATGTTCGCCATCCTCGAACAGGGAAAAGCTGCCAGGCAGGCGATGGAGGAACTGATGACGCGCGCCGCGAAAAGCGAAGGCTGAGCCGTCTACGGTTGTCACTCTACGGTTTGTCGGCCACTTCTAAATCCTGCGATGCAACAATCTGCCATTGCCCCTTCCGCTTCACAAATACATCTGTCCAAATGTAGCGGCCCTTCTTGCCGTCGGACTTGCGTTTCCACATCGAGCTACCGTTCACCACCGCGGTTCCTCCATAGAACCGAATCGTCACGTCATCCTCGTTCAAATGGCCCGATAGCAGTGGCTCTCCCGTCTTGACCTCGGCTATAATGTCCCCCTTTGTCACGCGCCTGCCGGTGGGTTCGGTGCCGAAAAAGTCGTCGGCCAGAATCCGTTCGTTGGCGGCAACATCCATGGAGATGAAGGATTGCGTCCAGTCCCGCTCGAGCTGTATGATCTGGTTCCTGTCAGCATCCGATGCAGGCGAGGCTTGCGTCTGCGCAGTTGCGAAGCAGAACCCGACGACTGCCATCAACATGAACATCCATAGTGTTTTCATTATCAATCTCCATTCGGAGGCAATAACGCCACGCCGCAGTTTAATAGTATCCGCGGGCTGCATTGCTGCATCTCAGTTGCTTTGGATTCGCCCAGGAAGCTGTCCGGCAATCTAAAGCTCATTTTGAGCCGTACTTCAGGAAGGCGACCAACCGCCGTGTCCACTCTCGATCGCACGATTATCCCGTCGGATTCGTCGCTTATCAACGCGATTCGGGCTGGGGATCAAGGTGCCATGGCGAAGCTCTACGATCGCTATTCGTCGATTGTCTATTCGGTTGCACTCCGCGTGTTACAGGATACTGGCAGCGCCGAAGATGTCTTGCAGGATACATTCGTGATGCTGTGGCGCAATCCCGGAGCTTTTGATGCCAGCCGGGGTAATATGCCGGCATGGCTGGCGGTGATTGCCCGCAACCGGGCAATCGACAGCCTGCGCCGCCGCCGTCCGGAAACCGATATGGATGACGTCGTCGTCTCCATCGAACCCGATCTCGCGTCCAGTACCGATCGTTCCCGCGCCATGGAGAAAGTCCGCGGCGTCCTTGAAACCATGCCCGACACCCAACGTTCGGTGCTCGAGATGGCCTATTTTGAAGGACTGACCCATGCCGAAATCGCCGAGAAAACCGGCGAGCCGCTGGGTACGATCAAAACCCGTATTCGCTCCGGATTATTGTCATTACGAAAAGCATTAGCGGCATGAACGTTCACGAACAATTCGTCGATGATCTTACGCTCTACGCCCTGGACTCACTGGATGGCGCCGAGCGCATAGCGCTGGAAAAGCATCTGGAAGATTGTCCGTCCTGCCGCAGAGAATTAGAGCAGCTCCGCGGGGATTTGGGTCTGTTGGCGATGACCACAGCGGGGCCCAAACCGCCCGCCCGCTCACGCCAGCGGCTGATCGCCGCGATTGCAAAAGAGCCGCGTATGCCTGCCGTCGTCATGACCAGGCCCCAGCGGCCGCGCCGCCCCTGGTGGGGATATGCAGGCTGGGCCGCCGCGGCGGCGTTGCTCCTGCTCGCGGTTAGTTTGGAGCGGCAAAACTCCGGTCTCGAACGCAATCAGCAGTCGCTGAGAACGCAGCTTGTGGGAGAGCAAACCAGCCTGCTGCAGGCAAATGAGATTCTCTCCACATTGCTCGATCCCGGCGCAACGAAGGTCGAGCTGGTTGCAGCTGGCGTCAAACTCCAGCCTCATGGCAAAGCGATTTACCAGCCCCGCAATCGCAGCCTCATTTTCTTCGCCAGCGATCTGGCCCCGCTGCCCGCCGAGAAGATTTATGAGCTGTGGTTGTTCCCTGCCAATGGCGGAGCTCCGATCGCGGCCGGCCTTTTCAAGCCCGACGAGCATGGCAGCGCAATGGTCGTGAATCCTCCCCTGCCCGAAGGAGTGGAGGCCAAGAACTTCGCCGTTACATTGGAACCGGAAAGCGGCTCGCACGAAGCGCCGCGTGGAACCCCCGTGATTGTCGGCGTGGGCGAGTAGAGCACGCATCAGGCTCTGTCGCCCTTAGCCTTCCATTGTCGAAACGTCCCCCGCGTCAATGCCGAGTTCTTTTGCTTTCAGGAACCGGCGCAGTATCTTCCCCGATCTCGTCTTCGGCAGACCCGCGACAAATTCAATCGACGAGGGCGTGGCAATCGGGCCAAGTTCGCGCCGAACGTGCTCAGTGAGCGCCGCTGCAAGTGCTTCCGATGGATGATGTCCCGCGCGACATTGAACAAAGCACTTGATGGTTTCACCTTTCAGTGTGTCCGGGATTCCAATCGCTGCCGCCTCGGCTACCGCAGGATGGGAGACGAGCGCGCTTTCTACCTCGGCGGTTCCAATGCGATGCCCCGCGACGTTCAATACATCGTCGGCGCGGCCCAGCACCGTGATATACCCGTCCTTATCCTTCAAGGCCACATCGCCTGTGACGTAACAACCGGGAATCATCTGCCAGTCGCGCTCATACCGCTCCGAGTCCCCCCAAACCGTTCGCAGCATGTGCGGAAATGGCCGCTTCAACACCAGTCGTCCACCAACATTCGGAGGCGTAGACTTGCCCTGTTCATCGACCACATCGGCCAGCGATCCCGGTACAGACACTCCGCATTTCCCTGGGCGCATCGGATAAGTCGGCGGTGTTCCAATCGCCGGGCCGCCTAATTCCGTCTGCCACCAGTTATCAATTACGTAGCCCCATTTCCCATCGCCTGCTAAATAGGTCTGCGCCCAGCGCCACGCCTCTGGATTCAAAGGCTCTCCGGCGCAGGCAATCACGCGCAGTGAAGTGAGGTCGTACTTCTGCGGATATTGTTCGCCGAAGCGCATGAACATGCGCAGCGCCGTAGGAGCTGTGAAAATCTTGCTGACGGCATAGCGCTCAACGATTTCCCAGGCAATCCCGGGATTCGGATAGTCAATCGCGCCCTCGCGGAATAGTGTGGTCACACCCGCGCACAACGGCGCATAGACAATATAGGAGTGTCCCACGACCCACCCGATATCCGATGTGCACCAGAAGATGTCGCGCTCGCCTACATCAAAATAACTCTTCAGGTGGTAAGTGGTGCCCACCATGTATCCGCCATGTACGTGCAAAACCCCCTTCGGCTTCCCGGTTGAACCGGATGTATACAGAAGGAAAAGCGGATCTTCGGAATCCATCTCCTCAGCCGGACACTCCGCCGGAAACTTCATCAGACTGTTGAAATCGACCTCGCGCCCTCGCAGTTCCACCGGCTGACGCGCGAACACAACTACTTTCTGCACGAATTCGATGCCTTCCAGCGCTTCGTCGACAATTGGCTTCAGCGGAACAACCTTGCCGCGCCGGAATCCAACATCGCCCGCGATCACTACTTTCGCTTCCGCATCCGTAATGCGGTCGCGCAGCGCCGTGTATCCCAGCCCCGCATATACAACCGAGTGGATTGCGCCGATTCGCGCGCACGCCAGCATGGAGACCACGCCCTCGAGCGTCAGCGGCATATAGATAACCACCCGGTCGCCCTTCACCACGCCCAGCGACTTCAACCCGTTGGCAAATCTGCAGACCTGCCGGTAAAGCTGCCCGTAAGTGACGACGCGCTCCGTCCCATCTTCTCCCAGCCAGATGAATGCCGCCCGATTGCGCCGCTCGGAATTGGCATGCCGGTCCAGCGCATTAACCGTGATATTGGTTTTCGCTCCCACGAACCACTTATGGTGAACGCCATCCCAATCCAGCACCTTCGACCACGGCTTCGTCCATGTAAACTGGCTCGCCTGCTCCCCCCAGAAGCCATCCGGATCATCGATGGAACGGTCGAATTCGGCTTTCCAGTTTTTCGTCAGGACCTGGTCGGTCACAATCTTCGGCGCTGGATATTCCTCGTCGGTCGAAAGCAGATTGGAAATATTGTTCAAACCTGAGATGGCAGCCATGCGGAGCTCCTTGGCACTACGTTGTACCGGATCGCCGGCAGAATGGGCCGATTCTCCTTCGCGCTGTTACGCCTCGCAGTGATCTGTATCACAGGTGCATGTGTCTGTGAAAGCCCGATCGAACGAACTCACTTTTCGCCTTTTTACTGGCCCCGCAAAATGCCGGAAACCCTCCCGAAAAAACCAGCATTTTTGGTCTGTTTAAGCGTCGCATGCGCTACAGAGCTACGAAGTTGTACAGCCTTTCCAGTATGGAAAGCCTCGTATTCCCCTGCTACCATTTTCCGAAAAATGAGGGTGTGCGATGCGTACCGAAACTACTTCCCGCAGCGAAACTAATTCCTTGCTCGTCACGGGAGATATATGGCGGCAGCTCTATCGCGCCGCGCTTTTTGAGCGCGATTCCTCAAGATTATCCCAGCGCATCGCTGAGGCCGAGTGGGCTCTTGTCCTTCGCGCCCGCGAATTGTTTCATACTCCTGGGGACCACATCGAAGAACAATCCGCGATCGACGATGCAATGTATGCGCTGCACGCCCTCAAAAACACTCGCCGCGATGGCTTTGAGCCCACTTCATGGCAGGACGCGGCGTAGGCAACGAAGCTCTTCAAGCACCAACCTTCACGAACTGATTTTCACCTACACTGATCCCTACGAGCACTGATCTTCACGAAGACTGATCCTTCCTGACCCTGATCTTTCCTTTTCCGCCGAGCGCGATGTTCTTCTTGAAAGGTTACCCTGCAACTCTACTCACTTCGCACAACACACCTCGCACCCGATAGCACTGCCGTGACAGGGATTTGATAAGCATCTCGAAAGGGAGTGAAAAGTGGTGCCCGGAGTCGGAATCGAACCGACACGTCCTGTTACGGACCCGGGATTTTAAGTCCCGTGCGTCTGCCAGTTTCGCCATCCGGGCCGTCTTTTACGCGATTGTAAACATGGTATCAGTTCGTGGTAGCCTGCATAGGCTATGCGACTCCACCAATGTTTATTCTTACTGATCACGGCCACAATCCCGGCGTTCGCTCAAAGCCCCAAACCAGTCGCCGACCGCCTCGCCTCGCAGAACGCTCTATTCGAAGAGCAGTACGAGTCCGATCTTCGCAACTTCCCCGAGCGCGCCACCGCCTTCGGCGACTACCGCTACAACGACAAGCTCGCCGAATATTCGCTTGCAGCTATCGCCCAGCGTGAAACAACCAACCAGGATTTTCTCGTCCGGCTTGAGGCCATCTCTACCACCGGCTTCTCCGCCCAGGATCAGCTCTCCCACGACCTCCTCATTCGCGTGCTCAAGCAGCGCATCGCCGATTTCAATCTCAAGGAATATGAGATGCCGGTCAATCAACAGAATGGCATCCACACCAGCCTCGCCGATTTGCCGCTCTCCATGCCCTTCGACACGGTGAAGCAGTATGAGGATTACATCTCCCGGCTTCATCAAATCCCGCGCGTCCTCAGCCAGACCACCGAGGTCTTGCAAGCTGGCATGAAAGACAAGCTCATGCCCGTGCGATTCATCATTGAGAAGCTGCCGGGACAGTGCGAAGGCATTATTGAGTCCGATCCTTTTCTAGGTCCCACAAAGAAATATCCTGCGAGCATCTCCGCCGAAGATCAGAAGCGCCTGACCCAGCAGATCACCGGCGCCATCAATACCGAGGTCATTCCCGCGTACAAAACTTTCGCTGAATTTCTGCGCACGGAATACGCTCCCCAGGGCCGTACCAGTCTTGCGATCACGTCATTGCCCGATGGCGAGAAGCGCTACGAAAACGACATTTACGGCCGGACGACAACTCGCATGACGCCGGATGAGATTCATCAGCTCGGCTTGCGCGAGATTGATCGCATCGAAGCCGAGATGACCGCGATCGCGAAAAAAGAAGGCTTTCCCGATCTCGCCTCATTCCGCGCCTCGCTCAAAACCAACCCCAAGTACCTCCCGAAATCTGAAGAGCAGATCCTCGACGACTTCCGTCATTACATTGCGCAGATGGAGCCGAAGCTCCCGCAATTATTCACGCTGCTGCCCCGGTCGCCGGTTACGGTCGAGGCTATCCCAAGCTTTCAGGCTGCGGCGGCCACCCATTACGTCACCGGCACACCGGATGGCAAGCGTCCCGGCCGGGTAGTAGTCGCAACCTCCAACTTCGCCCAGCGCTCGCTCATCGACGATGAGGCCATCGCCTACCACGAGGGCATTCCCGGGCATCATATGCAGTTATCGGTTCAGCAGCAGCTCACGGGACTGCCTAAATTCAGGCAGCACGGCCTTGGCTTCAACGCTTACATCGAAGGCTGGGCGCTATATGCCGAGCAACTTGGCAAAGAGGTCGGCTTTTATCAGGACCCGGTTTCCGACTACGGCCGCTTATCCTCAGAGCTGTTTCGCGCCGTGCGCCTGGTCGTCGATACCGGAATTCACTCCAAGGGATGGACCCGCGATCAAGTGGTCGAGTTCTTCCGCAAATCGGGCGCCATTGACGAACCCAGCATTCAGTCCGAGACCGACCGCTACATCGCATGGCCCGCGCAGGCTCTCAGCTACAAGCTCGGCCAGCTGAAGATTCGCGAATTGCGCGATCGCGCCCAGAAAGAGCTCGGCCCGAAGTTCGACATTCGCACCTTCCACGATGAGATGCTCGATGGCGGAACCCTTCCACTCGATCTTCTGGAAGCTCGCACCGATAACTGGATTGCAGAACAGAAGTCGAAGTGATGCGCGGCGAGCCTGATGCCACGGGGGATGATAAGAATGCCGGCAGAGAGAGGATTCGCATACTAATCGTCGGCTTCGGCAATCCGCTGCGCTCCGATGACGGCGTTGGATGGCATGCCGCGCAGCAACTCTCTCGCGACGATGCCCCTAGCGGCGTGAAAATCCTCGCCTGCCAACAATTGACGCCGGAAATTGCCAGCTTCGCCAGCCCTGCGGAAAAAGTATTATTCGTGGATGCAGCTCACCAGGGTGTCCCGGGTGAAATCAAATGCAGAAGAATTGTGCCCGCTACTTCATCCGGCGAGTATTCTCACGAACTCTCTCCCGCTGCCCTTCTCACCCTGGCGCAGACGCTCTACGGCCGCTGTCCTCCAGCGTGGCTGCTCACAATTACAGGCGAGTCGTTTGCAACCGGCGATTCCCTGTCGCCTGTCGTTTCAGCCGCCATCCCCGCCCTTTTGGAAAGAGTCAAACGCTTCATCGATTCCGATGAAAAATGAAAAAATGGATGGCGAACCTTGACGGCGCAGTACCAATTCAACAGCAAGCCCACTCAATTCGCGATCTCGTCCAGTAGCGTCCCTTCCCTGTCCAGCAACTGAATCGTCATGGCCAGCGACCCATCAGCGTGCGTCGAACAACTAAGGCACGGATCGTACGCCCGCACCACTGCCGAAACATGATTGAGCATCCCTTCGCTGAGATTTGTGCCGTCAACATAATGCTCCGCGACCTGCGCCACGCTCCGGCCAATCGCCAGATTATTGTGGCCCGTGGCCACGATCATGTTGGCCCAGGTAATCGCCCCTTCTTCATTCACTTTGTAGTGGTGAATCAGCGTTCCGCGCGGAGCCTCGATCATTCCCACCCCTTCCAGCGCATTCACGCCCGCCGTGGCTCTCACGTGCGTATCCAAAATATGTGGCTCATTGAGCAGAATTTCAATTCTCTCCAGAGCATGGACAATCTCAATCAAGCGCGCATAGTGATATAGAAACGCGCTATGCGGAACTGTTCCAAATCGCTGACGAAACGCCAGCAACTCCGCATCCGCCTCGCGCGTTCCGCATCGGTCAGCCGCGTTCAGCCTGGCTAGTGGTCCGACGCGGTACACACCGGCAGGAAATCCCTGGGGTATGAAATAAGGCGCCTTCATGTAAGAGTCGGGAAGGCTGGCCTCGCCAATCCACGTCTTGTAATCTTCGGCGGCAATCTGATCCTGCACAATGCCCCCCGCCGCGCTGCGAAAACGCAGGGCGCCATCGTAATACTGAAGGTTGCCGCCGCCGTCCACCATCCCGGCATACATCGTCGGAAACGAGCCAAAGAATGCGATCTCCTCCTTGTATTCGTTGAGCGCATCGCGGAAGAAAAGAATCGCTCGCACCACCAGCGTCTTTGCGGCCGGCAGATCGGATAAAAGCTGCTCGTGCAACTGCGGAGCCAGCGGAGTGGCAACCCCACCGGGAACAATCCAGGCCGGATGCACCCGCTTCCCGGTCAAGCCTTCCACAATCTGCAACCCGAACTTGCGTAATTCGATCCCATCCCGCGCCATCTCCGGATTCTTGGCGATCACTCCCATGATGTTGCGCGTCGCCGAATCCGAATTCATTCCCAGCAAAAAGTCCGGCGCCGATAGATAAAAAAAACTCAGCGCATGGGATTGCACTATCTGCGCGTAATGGACTAATTCCCGCAGCTTGCGCGCGGTCGGAGGAATCCTGACCGCCATGATCGCGTCGCAGGCCTTCGCCGACGCCAGCAGATGGCTGATCGGGCAGATCCCGCAGATGCGCGCGGTAATGCCCGGCATCTCCGAAAACGGCCGGCCCTCTGTGAACTTCTCGAAGCCGCGAATCTGGGTCACATGAAAATCGGCTCCCTCCACATGCCCGTTATCGTCCAGCCGAATTGTGATTTTTCCGTGCCCTTCAATACGGGTGATGGGCTCGATGGTGATGCGCTTCATCGTGCGCGCTCCTTATCCAAACTTTGCCGCCTCGGCAGACTCGGGTGCGTGTCCCTCCAGAAAGCCGGTAATCAATGCCAGAATCGCGTGGGCGGACGGTGGGCAGCCGGGAAGAAAATGGTCGACTTCTACAAATTCACGCAGGGGCCTTGCATGCTTCAACAGAGGAGGAACCCGGTCGGCGGGAATCAGCTTGTTCTCTTCGGATCCATTTTCATAAATACTTTGCAGCAGTTCTTTGACTGGGATGTTATTCCGCATCGCGGGAACGTTGCCCGTGACCGCGCAGTCGCCCAACGACACCAGCACCCGCGTGCGCTGCCGAATCTCCCTGATTTTTTCGCGGTCGTGTTCCGAGCTGATCGCCCCTTCCACAAGCGTGATATCCACATCGTCGGGAAACTCCTGCGCATCCACCAGTGGGCTATACACCATCTCAATCTTCTCGCCGAGCGAAATAATGGCCTCGTCCATGTCCAGCAGCGACATGTGGCATCCCGAACAGCCGTCCAACCAGACGGTAGCAACCCTTGGTTTCCGGTTCATCCTATCCATAACTTTTTCTCTCGCGCGCGAACGATGTACTTCAGGAACCCCCGGTCTTTTCGCATCTCTCCAATCGTCTTGCCCTTCTCGAAGAGCGCGCCGGTTGGGCAAACCTGCACGCACTTGCCGCAACTCGTGCAGGTTTCCGAATCGCCCCAGGGCTCGCCCATGTCGGAGATAATGATCGAGCCTGCACCGCGGCCGCTGATATCCCACGTGTGCGCACCTTCCGTTTCGTCGCAAACCCGCACACAACGCGTGCATAGCACACAGCGGTTGTGGTCGATGCCAAAAAATTGGTGGCTGATGTCGACGGGCAGCGACGGAAAGCGGTAGCGGCAGCGTATATGGTCAATACCCAACTCCGTTGCCAAGTCTTGAAATTCACATACGCCGTCGGCCACACAAACCGCGCATACATGATTCCGTTCTGCCAGCAGCAACTCGACGATCAGCTTCCGGTTGGACCGTAGCCGCGGCGTATCCGTGTGCACCACCATTCCTTCTTCAATCGGCGTGAGACAGGCCGCCTGTAGCTTCTTCTGGCCTTCCACTTCCACCAGGCATATCCGGCACGCGCCCACGTCGCTAAGTCCGCCGATGTGGCAAAGGCGCGGAATGTGAATCCCATGGTCCCAGGCAACTTTGAAAATCGTATGCCCTTCCATCCCGGTCAAAGCCTTGTCGTTGATGTGCAGGGTTTTTACGCTCATGCAGTGACCTCCTGCTCTGCCGCACTCATCTGACAATGTCCGGCTGGGCAACGCCGTTCGCGGATGTGCGCCTCGTATTCCTCCGGAAAGTACTTCAGCGTGCTGACCACGGGATTAGGAGCGGTTTGGCCAAGCCCGCACAGGCTGGTCTCCCGCAGCAGGATCGCAAGCTCTTTCAGCAGATCCAGATCTTCCTCCGTAGCCGACCCGGTCGTAATCCGACGCAGGATGTCATGCATCTGGAGCGTGCCCGCTCGGCAAGGCACACACTTGCCGCACGACTCGTCCATGCAGAACTCCATGAAAAAGCGCGCCACATCCACCATGCACGAGGTTTCATCCATCACGATCAAGCCGCCCGACCCCATGATGGATCCGATCTTGGCAAGCGATTCATAATCCACCGGCGTGTCCAGAAGCTCCCGCGGAATGCACCCGCCGGAAGGTCCGCCCGTCTGCGCTGCCTTCAGCGTCTTGCCCGGAACCCCTCCACCAATATCGAAGAGAATCTCACGCAGCGTTGCCCCCATCGGCACTTCAATCAAACCGGGATTGGCGATCTTGCCTGCCAGCGCGAACACCTTCGTTCCCTTGCTGGTTGGCGTTCCAATCGCGGCAAACCACTCCGCTCCACGCTCGATAATGGCGGGAATGTTGGCAAAGGTCTCAACGTTATTGATCAGCGTCGGCGCACCCCATAACCCAGACGCAGGAGGATAAGGCGGGCGCTGTTTGGGCTGTCCGCGCTTGCCTTCAATCGACGCAATCAATGCCGTCTCTTCGCCGCATACAAAAGCTCCGGCTCCCATCCGCAGGTCTATCCGGAACTGGAATCCCTGATCGAAGATGCGGCCGCCCAGCAGATGTTCGTGTTCCGCCTGTTTAATCGCCGTTTGCAGGCGCTGGATGGCAAGGTTATATTCGCCGCGCACGTAGATGTAGCCCTGGCTCGCGCCCACGGCATAGCCGGCGATCGCCATGCCTTCGAGTATGCGGTGCGGGTCTCCCTCTAAAACGCTGCGGTCCATGAAGGCGCCGGGGTCGCCCTCATCGGCGTTGCAAACCACATATTTCGTTGTCGGCAACTGCCGCGCCACCAGCTCCCACTTCAACCCCGTGGGATAGCCCGCGCCTCCGCGCCCACGCAGACCACTCTTCTTAATCTCTTCCACCACTTCGCGAGGAGTCATCTCGTCCACCGCTTTTGCCAGCGACTGATAGCCCCCGACCGCGATGTAGTCCGTCAGCCTCTCCGGATCGACACGCCCGCTGTCAGCCAGCACTATCTTGTTCTGCCGGGAGAAAAATGGCGCTTTCAGATCGATGGCCCGCGCGTCCAGGCTTTGCCGGGCGGCAGGATCGTCATTTACCAGAGCAGGCGCATCCGCGGCCGTTACATTTCCATACAGCTGCCCGTCAGCCGCACTGAACACCAGCGGCCCGCGCCCGCACATCCCCATGCAGCCCGTGCCGCACACTTCAATATTCGCCGCCGCGCTCCCCTGCCCCTTAATCTCCTCTGCCAGAGCTTTTCGTACTCCGTCGGCCCCGCAGGAAATGCACCCCGCGGCCGTGCAGCAAAGAATCCGGTTCTTAAGCGCACTCTGCCGGGCCACTTCTTCGGCTTGCTTGTCGTAGAGCTCCTCTCGAGTCATCGCACACCTATCTTGTCCAGTTCGCGGTCAATTCCGTCGGGAGTCACCCGGGCCAGCACGCTTCCGTCATAAATCACCGCGGGAGCCAGCCCGCACGAACCGATGCAGCGCGCCGTCTCCACGCTCACCTTCCCGTCGGCCGTGGTTTGCCCTGATTTCGCGCAGCGCCGCTCCAGCTTCTCAATCAGGCTGAGCCCTCCCGCCACATAACACGCGGTACCCAGGCAGACCACGAACGTATGCTCGCCTTTCGGCTTCAGCGAAAAGAAATGGTAGAAAGTCGCCACGCCCAGCACTCGGCTTGGCGGCAGCCGCAGCTTGGCCGCGATCGTCTTCAATAGCGGCCGCGAAAGAAATCCATAGAGTTCCTGAGCCGTGTGCAGCACTTCGATAAGCGCGTCGCCGGAATACCGGTAACGCGACATTGCTCTCTCAAGCAGTTTTTCGCGATTGTCTTTTATGCCAGCAGGCGAAGTGGCACACACTGAGAATCTCCCTTGTTTCCCACTTTGTAGAATGTCTCTGTTTTTAATCTATTCGGCTGTAGCGAAGATCCCCAAGCACCGGAGGCACGTACCAGAGTGATGGCAGTCACAACAGGCCATTACTAACGTGATTCATGCCACCATCATTCTGGTTTACGCTGCTCCTTGACGAATAAGAGAAATCCAAGAAATCCAATGCAGCGCTCGCTCTTCCCCGGGGAATTGACTCCCGCGAAATTGGACGATTGGGTGCGGGCATCCCAACATGCCAACTCTAAGAATGAGACAAATTGATGAGCCGCCGTGCCTGGAAAGCAACTTTTCAGCCGCTTTTGGGTTCCATATAGTTAACAGCATATTTAGGGTTTATCTTTGAAACTATCCGGGGAGGAAATCTTGCAAGCATCCCAAATTGTCAGTCAGACGCGTCGTCTTCGCTTCGCCGGCCAGGTTTTGGCGTTCCTGGCGGTCTGTTTATGGACAGCCTTCGCCACCGCCCAAAATGGCGCTATGAGTCCTAATCAGGGAGAGTCCGATGGTGTGAGCGCCGGCGGTAACTGGCTGGAATTTCATTCGGAAGACAAAATGACCGGCGCCAAAAAGGTCCGCTTTGAACTTCAGTCGGACAATTACTTCCGCGAAGACCCAAACTACAAGCCCCGAGTCAATCTTTATTGCAGCAATGGCAAACTCAAGCTGGCTGACTTCAATCCCGGCGTCCGTCTGCCTCCGCCCAATCGTCCCGGCTTCTGGGGACAGCCGCAACTCGAAGTAGAGGTGCGAGTCGATGACGTCCATTACTACAAGGGATGGAATTGGATGCGTGGCCATTTTCTTTCCATGGACAAAGGCACGGTTCGCGGTCTGCTCGGCGCCCAGGTCTTTAAAGTCTCCTTGCCCACGCGCAGCGGTCGGCAAATTGCCGAGTTCTCGCCGGGTGGACTGGAGTTCGATCGCGTCAAACACGAGTGCGATTTGACTCCCAAAAAGCCCAGCGGCGACTAGGCTGCCCAGAAATCAAACTTTTTCAGGGAGGCGAACATGCCTCCCTTTTCCATTTCTGCAATCCGCTTCCAGCAAAGGCTTACCCATAGCCCGTTACCTGCATCATTACCCCGTCTCAAGATTTGCTTGTGTTCTTAGCAATATGGCAAGCCACCTCTCTTCCCTCACACCTGTCTGTGATAAGCGGCACAGCCCAAAGCAATTCCGCCAGCCCAAGATAGACGGTAATCATCGCACTTGTATCCGCATCGGGGGATTCATGAAAAACGTTCTTATCCTGGGAGCCGCGGGGCGCGACTTTCACAATTTTAACGTCGTCTTTCGCGATAATTCCGACTATCGAGTCGTCGCCTTCACCGCCACTCAAATTCCCGACATTGCCGGCCGCCGCTATCCGCGTGAACTGGCCGGGCACTTATATCCGGAAGGCATTCCCATCTTCGAAGAAAAAGAATTAGAGCGGCTGATCGCCGATCAAAAAATCGATACCGTCGTGTTTTCCTACAGCGATATTGCATATCCCACGCTCATGCATCTCGCTTCGCGCACCATCGCTGCCGGCGCCGATTTCTGGCTGCTCGGCACCGAACACACTCAGCTCAAATCAACCGCGCCCGTAGTCTCGGTATGCGCCACGCGCACCGGCTGCGGCAAAAGTCCGGTTTCCCGTGTCGTCGCCGCTAACTTGCGTTCCCTGGGCCTGCGCCCTGTCGTCATCCGTCACCCCATGCCCTACGGCAATCTTGCCGACCAGGCTGTACAGCGTTTTGCCACCCTGCAGGATCTCGACCGCCATCAGTGCACGATCGAAGAATGTGAGGAATATGAACCCCACATTCGCCTCGGCACCGTCGTTTATGCCGGCGTCGATTACGAACAAATCCTCCGTCAGGCCGAAAAAGAAGCCGACGTTATCCTCTGGGATGGCGGCAACAACGATACCCCGTTCTACGCCTCCGACCTCGAGATCGTGGTCGTCGATCCCCATCGTCCCGGACACGAATTGGCCTACTTCCCTGGTGAGGTAAATCTCCGTCGTGCCGATGTCATCATTATCAATAAGGTGGACACCGCCGCCCCGAAGGACATTGAGACCGTGCGACAGAACATCAAGCTGAACAATCCCAAGGCATCGGTCATCGAGGCCGCTTGCCGCGTTTCTGTGCCCACTCCCGAGATGATCAAAGGCAAACGCGTGCTCGTCGTTGAGGATGGTCCTACCCTCACCCATGGCGAGATGCAATATGGCGCAGGAGTAGTCGCGGCGCGGCAGTCCGGAGCATTGGAACTGGTTGACCCTCGACCCTTCGCTGTCGGATCCATTCGCAGCACCTTTGAACGCTACGGCCACATGCACAACTTGCTGCCAGCCATGGGCTACAGCGCGACGCAACGGCACGAACTCGAGGAGACAATCCGCAACACTCCTTGTGATCTTGTGATCGTAGCCACTCCCATCGATCTGGCGCGAGTCGTCAAGATCGACAAACCGTCCTTGCGCGTAAGCTACGAGGTCGAGGAATTGACCAAACCCGGACTGGCTGAAAAATTAGCGGCTTTGGCGCACAATCGACAACATGCATTGGTGTAAACCGAAGGGGGCGGTCACCTCTCCCGTCCCCTTTTCAAAGACCTGCTGGCCACATGAAATCAGTTGGCGATAGGTCTCACAAAGAACGCAAAGCCACGAAAAGGTAAACAATGACCGCAACAGATTTTCTTTCAATCAAAGATTTTTCGCCCTCCGAAATTGAATATCTCCTTACCCTTGCGCGCCAGGTGAAGGCTCATCCCACCACCTACAGCGACACCCTCAAGCGCAAAACGCTGGCCCTGATCTTTGAGAAGCCCTCTCTGCGCACGCGCGTCAGCTTCGATGTCGGCATTCAGCAGCTCGGCGGATTTTCTCTCCATCTGTCACCAGCGGAAATTGATCTCGGCAAGCGCGAATCGGTCTACGACGTAGCCAAAAATCTCGAGCGCATGGTCCAGGGCATTATGATTCGCACCTTCGCCCATGAAGTGGTCGAGCAGATGGCGCAATATGCCAGCATCCCCATCATCAATGGCCTCACCGACTATAGCCATCCCTGCCAGGCCATGGCCGACTACATGACCATGTGGGAAGCCAAAGGGAAACTCGAAGGCCTGAAGGTCGCCTACGTCGGAGACGGCAACAACGTCGCCCACTCCCTGATGTTTGCCGGCGCGCAGCTTGGTGCCCACGTTTGGGTCGCAACTCCCCGGGGATACGAGCCCAAAGTCGACGCCACTCGCTGGGCTTGCGATCGCGGCCGCGAAACCGGTGGAACCTGCACCATCACCAACGATCCGCGTGAAGCCGTGGTCGCAGCCGACGTGGTCTATACCGATGTGTGGGCCAGCATGGGCCAGGAAGCGGAAAAAGAAGAACGCGCCGCTGTATTTGCTTCCTACCAGGTCGACAACAAGCTCTTTGGCCTGGCGAAACCCGATGCGATTTTCCTGCACTGCCTCCCCGCCCATCGAGGCGACGAAGTCACCAGCGAGGTCATCGATTCGCCGCGCTCTCTGATTTTTCAGCAGGCCGAAAATCGGCTCCACGCGCAAAAAGCAATCATGATCGAGTTAATGAAAGACGAATTTGTGAAACTTCCCGATCCCGCGGAATTGCGCGGCATCGCACACGTGTGAGTTGTTAATTAAGTTGTCTCAATAAAGACGCGCCTTCCGGCGTGTTGTAGAGATGCAGCAGCACAAGGCCCAGAGCCTGCCCAGAGTTCTCGAAAGGGTTCGCCTCCGTTTCTGGATCGCGAGCCTGAGCGGCGGCCCGTGAATCCTATGAAGACCATCCTTCTAGCCGTTGGCGGAAACTCCCTCATCCGAGCCGGAGAAAAAGGCACAATGGCCGAGCAGTTGGCCAATGCTCGCCGTACCGCCCGCGAAATCGTCGGCCTCATCCGCGACGGATATCGCATCGTGCTCACCCACGGAAACGGCCCGCAGGTCGGCGCCGCCCTGCTGCGCTCCGAAGCCGGCGCCAGTCAGGTTCCAGCCCAACCGCTCGATCTCTGCGGCGCGGCCACTCAGGGCGAAATCGGCTACATCCTCGAGCAGGCCCTGGGTGCGGAACTTACCGCCGCTGGCATCAAGGTCCCGCTTGTGAGCATGGTCACGCAAACCATCATCTCGCTCGACGATCCCTCCATGCACCATCCCAGCAAGCCCGTCGGCCCGTTCTATTCGCGCGAGGAAGCCATGGATCGCCATCGCCAGCTGGGATGGCAGATCGTTGAAGATGCCGCTCGCGGATATCGCCGCGTCGTCCCCTCACCCGAGCCCATTGAGATCGTCGAACTCGAAGTGATTCGCGGCCTCGTCGATCGCGGCGTGCTCGTCATCTGCTGCGGTGGAGGCGGAATTCCCGTGGCGCGTCAAGGCGAAGAAATTATTGGCGTCGAAGCCGTTATAGACAAAGATCGCGCCTCGGCTCTGCTCGCCTCTCACCTCGGCGCTGACTTGTTCGTCATCTCCACCGACACCGATTTCGTCTATCTCGATTACAAAAAACCAGCCCAGCGCGCTCTCCACGAAGTTTGCGCCGCCGATCTCGCACGCTATGCGGCCGAGGGATACTTCCTGCCCGGAAGCATGGGTCCGAAAATTCAATCTGTTTTGCGCTTTCTACACGATGGCGGCAAACAAGCTATCATCGCCTCGGCTGAAAACCTGCAACAGGCCGTTGCCGGCCACGGCGGCACACACATGTATCCCGATAACACCAATCCCGCGCCCAGCGCTGAATTAGATACCATCGCCAGAGGACACTGACGTATGCCCAACCAAAAGACCAGCGCTGATCTTCCAGACCGGCGAGTGACTGCAAGCTCTCCGCGTTCGCCCGTCGACGCGCGAACCGGCGCGCCTTTGAAGCACGTTGTCGAATCGCAGCAGTTCACTGTCCCTTTGCTGATGGAGCTCTTCGACCGCTCTCGCGGCATGGAGCGCGTCGTCGCTCGTGGCGGCACGCTCGACTATCAAAACCGCATCATGGCGACTTTGTTTTATGCGCCCTCCACCCGCACCCGTTTTTCTTTTGAGGCGGCGATGCTTCGTCTGGGCGGACGCGTCTTATCCACCGAGCAGGCCGGTGCGTTCTCCTCCGAAATTGAGTCCGAGCAGGTCGAAGATTCCATCCGCATTCTGGGCGGCAATTGCGATGTGATCGTCATCCGCCATCATGCTCCCGGCGGCGCGCGGCGCGCAGCACAGGTTTCCGCCATCCCTGTTATCAATGCAGGCGATGGCGGCGGCGGCCAGCATCCCACGCAGGCCCTGCTCGATCTTTACACCATCTATCGTGAGCGCCCCATCAATGGCCTCAGCGTCGCCTTTATCGGAGAGCTCGACAAAGGCCGCACCGCCCGCTCCCTGGCGTATCTCCTGGCGAAATTTGACCGCGTGAAAATATTCTTCGTCAGCCCTCCGGAACTACAGATGAGGCCCGACATCCTCGATTATCTCGAAGATCACCGCGTCAGCTTTGAACTGGAAACCGATCTGGAGCGGGTGATCGAAGAGGTGGATGTCATCTACCAGACGCGCATTCACCCCGATCACTTGCGCAGTGACAATGGCGCTGCCTTGCATCGCTATGCCATCGATTCAACCATGGTGCGCCGCATGAAGTCCGATGCGCTGATTCTTCATCCTCTTCCCCGCACGGCCGAGCTGGATCGTTCCGTCGATGATGATCCCCGAGCCCTCTATTTCCGCCAGGCCAAAAATGGTTTATTCGTAAGAATGGCGCTCCTAACCATGTTGCTGGAAGAGAATTAATGCGCGCAAAGTTTGCCGCCTCTATAGAAGTGCGCCAATAATGGGTACGAGCAACTGACAACGAGCAACAAGCAACTAGCAACTGAGAACGAGCAACTAGTTCCGCAACTTTCATCACATTCTTCTCGTACACTCATCACTGACTTTGCACCCCAATCGCTGCGATCATATCTCGACAGTGCACCATTGAGAACTGCGCCAGTCTCCAGAGACGAAGGCATTTACAGCCGTAAATTTTCACCGCTCTTTGACAACTTGAAGCGATTAGCGGGTGTGAGCCCCGCTGCCGAAATCCTGAGCTGAGTGGATGCCAGTATCCCCGGAAAACGCCGAATCCTGACAACAAATGGCTCCAATCACTACCCCGCAAGTGCACGCCAAACAGAAGAATTCGATGCTAAGTCAAGTCTTTTGAATACTTTACCTCTAACTGCCGTGCTATCATAAACTTAACTGATTTCATAGGGGGGGTACCCCCAATTTCTGCATTCTTACCACTGATTGGCCCACCCCCCCGGTCGGCCTACATCGTTGATAAAAAAGGTACTAACGGAATTCCTTACACGTGCCCCCTCACCAACTCGACCGCCATTTTTCCGGATTTCTCAGCTTCACCTTAATCGTCGCGGCCTCGCGATAGCGTTAACTTGCGCGCGCGTTAACTTGCGATAGCCACTCACATGCCCTGCTTGAACCGCGCGCACGCCGCTAAGCTAAAATGGATGATTACATCGAAAAGAATATTTCAATCCAAAGGACTCCTATGCCCGTAACTGAACACCTGCACACCCACAACTACGTCGAACTTGAGAACCAATATGGTGCCCACAACTACCATCCGCTCGATGTCGTCATCGAGCGCGCCGATGGCGTTTGGGTCTATGACGTCGAAGGCCGCCGTTATCTCGATTGCTTGGCCGCCTATTCCGCCGTGAACCAGGGACATTGTCATCCCGCAATTCTGCGCACTTTAACCGAACAGGCGCAAAAAGTGACCTTGACCTCGCGCGCCTTCCGCAACGAGCAACTGCCGTTGCTCTACCAGGAACTCAACAAGCTGACCGGCTACGATAAGGCTCTGCCCATGAATTCCGGCGCCGAGGCGGTTGAGACCGCCCTGAAAACCGCGCGCAAATGGGGTTACAAAGTCAAAGGCATTCCCCAGGACAAGGCTGAGATCATCGTCTGCGCCAATAATTTTCACGGCCGCACTATCTCCATCGTCAGCTTCTCCACCGACGACCAGTACCGTGACGGATTCGGCCCCTTGACTCCAGGTTTCAAGGTAATTCCCTTCGGCGACGCGCAGGCCCTGCGCAAGGCGATTACACCCAACACTTGCGCATTTCTGGTC
This sequence comes from Terriglobales bacterium, assembly GCA_049589875.1. Lineage (GTDB taxonomy): Bacteria > Acidobacteriota > Terriglobia > Terriglobales > Acidobacteriaceae > Acidiflorens. The sequence continues at coordinate 26,080 of JBAWBR010000091.1, read as the reverse complement.
GAACCCATTCAAGGCGAAGCCGGCATCGTGATTCCGCCGCAAGGCTTTCTCAAAGAGGCTGCTGAAATCTGCCGCCAGAATCGCGTTCTCCTCATGGCCGATGAAATTCAATCTGGCCTCGGACGCACCGGCAAGCTTTTCGCCTACATGCACGAGGGCATCACGCCCGATGTGTTAATCATCGGCAAAGCGCTCGCCGGCGGCTACTATCCCGTTTCCGCCATTCTCGCCTCCAACGAAATTCTCGGAGTCTACAACCCCGGCGACCACGGCAGCACCTTCGGAGGCAATCCGCTCGGCTGCGCCGTCGCCCGCACCTCTCTCAAAGTGCTGATCGAAGAAAAGATGGTCGAACGCTCCGCTGAACTCGGCGCTTATTTCCTCGGCCTTCTGCGCACGCTGAGTTCGCCCAACCTCAAGGAAGTCCGCGGCGTCGGCCTCTGGATCGGCGTCGAACTCAACGGCCCGGCGCGTCCTTATTGCGAGGCGCTCAAGGAAGCGGGAATCCTCTGCAAGGAGACTCACGATCACGTCATCCGAATCGCCCCGCCGCTCGTCATTACGCGCGATGAGATCGACTGGGCCTTCCCGCGAATTGAAAAAGTGATTCAAGGCAAGTCATAGCGCCGCAGCCGTCCATGTCAACTGGTTAGCGCCCAGGGAGCACAGCGCAATGAGGACAGCGCAATAAGGAGCGAGAGCAATAAAGAAGTCATTCGCGATTGGTCTCGCTCTTGCGCTCCTTGAGGCTGCCGGTGTTGTTTTTCGATTTAACTGGGATTAATTCTGCGGCACATTAACTTCCCGCCGGTGCATCCCGGCTCCGTCCCGCGAATCCAATGATGGTATCGTTGGACTCGCGAAAACACGAGTTACCGCTTCGACTTCGACTGAACATTCGCGAGGTTCGCATTTTCGGGAATACGCCTTGGGAGGCGCATGAAGATCGGCATCACCGGTTATCCAACTTATGGTGGCAGCGGAGTCGTCGCCACCGAACTCGGCCTTGAATTGGCGCGCCGGGGTCACGAAATTCATTTCATCTCCTATTCCCAGCCCATTCGTCTCACCGGTCCCGAGCCCAATATTCATTACCATGAAGTCGAAGTCACACGTTATCCGCTCTTCGAATATCCGCCGTATGACCTGGCTTTGGCCACGCGCATGGCCGAAGTCTCGCAGCTCTATGAACTCGATTTTCTTCACGTCCACTATGCGATTCCGCACTCCGTCAGCGCCATGCTGGCCAAGCAGATGCTCGCCGCTACGCCGCCGCGGCGCAATCTCCCTTTCGTCACGACGCTCCACGGCACCGACATCACGCTCGTCGGCCTCGACCGTTCTTACCTCCCTATAACCCGCTTCTCCATCGAACAGAGCGACGGCGTTACCGCCATCTCGCAATATTTGCGCAGTCGCACAATTAATGTTTTTGACGTAAAGAATCACATCGAAGTCATTCCCAACTTCGTGAACTGCGATGATTACGTCCGCAAGCCTGAATGGCTGGCGAAACGCAATGAATATGCCTCCGACAACGAACGCATCCTCGTGCATCTCTCCAACTTTCGGCCGGTAAAACGCGTGCTCGATGTTATCGAAATCTTCGACCGCGTCCGTAAGAAAATGCCCGCAAAGTTGCTTCTGATCGGCGACGGTCCTGACCGTTCGCAGGCCGAATGGTTGGCTGTTCAGAAAGGGATTCACGAGCAGGTGCTGTTTCTAGGCAAGCAGGATCAGGTGCGCGAAAAACTCGCCATCTCGGATGTCATGCTGATGCCCAGCGAACTTGAAACGTTTGGTCTTGCCGCGCTGGAGGCAATGGCCTGCGAAGTCGTCCCGATCGCCACTCGCGCTGGCGGCGTTCCCGAGCTCATCGAGCATGGAGTTACCGGATTCCTTGCCGACGTCGGCGATGTGGAAACCATGGCGCGCTACGCCTCTGATTTGTTGGGTGACGAATCCGCTCTGCGAACGATGGGCGCTCGCGCGCGCGACGCAGCCCGCGAGCGATTCTGCGCCTCGAAAATTATTCCGCTTTACGAAGCGTTTTACCAAAAGGTGCTGGCGAAAGCGTCGTAGTCATCAACTCTTCCGCATGAGGCAAAATCGGCAAGCGCAGGCGAACCAGGGTTCCCCCGCCTTCGCGTCCATCGATCATCATCTTCGCTGCATCCCCATAAAGCACTTTCAACCGCTCCGCCACGTTCGCCATGCCAATGCCCGCGCCATCTGCGCCGCTCGGAGCAAGCTGTTGAGTTGCGTCCATGCCCACGCCATCATCCTCGACTTCAATCACCAGCCTCGACTTGATCACGCGGCTCCGGAGAATAATGCTGCCGCCTTCAACCTTGGGCGCAAGGCCGTGTTTGATGGAGTTCTCCACCAGCGGCTGCAAAATCATGCTCGGTACCATGGCTTCCAGCGAAGTCGGATCCAGCTCCTTCACCACCTTGAGTTTGTCGTGTCCAAAGCGCACGACTTCAATATCGAGATAGTTATCGATGAAAGCCACTTCCTCGCGCAGAGGGACAAATGAATCCGTGCTGTGCAGCAGACGCCGAAGTATGGTCGCGAGTTTCAGGATCATCTCGCGCGCCATGTCCGGATCAAATCGCACCAGCGACGAAATTGAATTCAGCGTGTTAAACAAAAAATGAGGATTGATCTGATTCTGCAGCGCCATCAAGCGAGCCTGCATCAATAGCCGTTCCTGTTCTTCGAGCTTGATTTCAATGCGAACGTTATTGAAGATTTTCAGTTCTGTCCCCACGGCCACAACCGCAGTCAGATAGATAAGTCCCTCAACCCAAAGACTGGGACTTTCCAGGCAAAAAATGGCTGAAGGGCTAAAAGCGTGCAACTGCGTTTCCAGCAGACGAAGCGCAAGAATTGTGAAGAAAAACGTGACCTGCCAGTCAAAAACGCGCGGCCGCGGCAGATTGCGGCGAATCCACCGGTAAATGCTGAGATCCACAAACGGCGAGAACGACCAGATGTCCTCCTGTTCCGGCGCAAATCGCCGCAACTGCCCCGCGACAATTCCCGAGAACACATTGAATGGCAGCGTCATCCATTCGCCGTGTAAAACCGCTGGCAACGCCATCAGCGAACCGCCAACGCCGCCGCATAAACGCCCGCCAATCACTCCCAGCAGCAGCGTCGATTCGAAGGCAAGATCGCCCGCCACAAAGCTGCGGACGCTGAAGCGAATCCACACGCCCAGCGCCATCGGAAGGCCCATCCACAGCGCCAGATGAATCTTCTGCCGCGTCGTCCGTTGCTCGCGGAACAGCAGTTTCCGGAACTCCTTCGATCGCCCAAGCACAGTCGAAACCGTAGCCGCAACGCCAAGCTTCAGCAGCAAGGTAACGAGGATGAGGCGCTGTTCAAGCATTCATTGGATTGGCTACGCCGTGAACGGTTGGCCGATCAGCTTCCGATTGTACTTGCGGCTTGTCGCAAAAGCTGCTCGACATTGCAGTTAGCTGGAACACCGCCCTGCGCAAAATCTTTGCTCCCTCCGCCGCGGCCGCCAACCGAAGACAGCACCTGCTTGAGCAACGCGCCCATGTCGGCTCTTCCACCTGTCGATTGCGCGAACACCATACCTGCAGGATTTATTGTGCTAGCTACCAACGCGATTACAGGCACGCCAGCTCGAGTAATCTTCTGGGCAAACAACTTGGCGAAGTTCGTGTCGTGATCGGAAAACGTTCGCAGGATAACCTGCGGCGCAGCGTCTGAGGCTTCCTTTCTGCCATCGGCCGATGCCAGCGCCGCTTCCGCCATCGCTTGCGCCAGCTGTTCTAAAGCGTCTTCCCGTTGCCGCCGAAGCGTCTTGGACTCATCAAAGCTCTTGCGGATCATCGCAGGCACATCGCTCATCTGCGCCGAATATAGAGCGGCCGCTTCGGTGAGCGTCGCGTAGTCTCGTCGCGCCATACGCACCGCGCGCGCGCCGCATACAAATTCCACTCGCATGCCTTGCCGCGTCTTCTCTGTCTTGCGTAGCAGAATTGACCCAATCTGCCCTGTCGCTGCCACATGCGTTCCTCCGCACGCAGAGAGATCGAAGTCCGCAATCTCAATCAGCCGCAACTCATCTCGTTCCGCTGGAGGCAGCTTTCGCAGCCCCAGCTTCTCCGCTTCCTCGCGCCGCACATATCGAATCCGCACCGGACGATTCTCAAACACAATCTCATTCGCGCGCTTCTCCGCTCCCGCGACCTGCACAGCGCTTAACGCCTCCGTCGCCAGGTCAATCGAACAATAGTCCTCGCCCATGTGAAATGAAACGGTTGGGAACTGATAAAGCTCGATGAATGCAGCCGACAAAACGTGCTGACCCGTGTGTTGCTGCATGTGATCGCGCCGCCGTTCAGGGTCGATGCTGCCGTGGATCGCCGTGCCAATGTGACGTGCGCCTTCGCCCATCCAATCCGGACGCATCTCCGCGGGAGCTTCAATGTAGTGAACAACGCGCCCATCCTCGGCATCGGCAACTTCGGCAACTCGCAGCCGTTCGCCGGAGCCCAGCATGATCCATCCCGTATCGTGAACCTGTCCCCCACTGGTTGGATAAAACGCAGACTCGCGAAGAATGACCGCGGAGCGCGCTGGCCCACCGGAGCTTTCAGACGGCCTTTCGCCAGGCTTCCCGTCAGCATTTCCGGCAACATCTGCCGCCTCTTCGACCACAGAGTCAAATTCGAGCAAATCCGGCTGATCGTAATAAAGACGTTTGGTCATCAGAGATCGTCTGGTCTCCGTCGATCGGTGCTCCAGCTTCGCGCCACGCGGTTATAGAGCGCGCTCGCCGTCCATGCAGGCAAAACAAAAGCCAGGCACCGGCGATCCACTGCACACGAAAGAGCCCGTTACCGTTGCTTCCTTCCGGACCTGGCGGGTTTGGCGGGAAAACGTCGCGCGGAACCGATGCCTGACCTCTCATACTAACAAGAAATCGGTTTTGCTCGCAGCGCATGCCCGCTTTTTCTTTGGTGATCCGCGAATATGCAACCAATGCTGCCGGCACAATCCTCCTACTCCCGCTAAAATACCGGCGGATAATCTTTCATATATGAAGCGACTGCTTACGATTTCTTTTCTCGCCCTGCTGATTCCCTTCTCAACAACTCTACTTTCCAAGACCCCGGCATTCTCTGTCTTCGCGCAGGAGATCAAATTCGACGACCCATACAAGCACACACTTGACCGGCTGGACTCGTTGACTCATGCCGCCCAAACGGATTGGCGAATTCACAGCGACATTCCGCATCCCGAGTTACCGTCTCTTAACGACTCCGACTGGCAGCGCGTCAAATTCAAAGAACCCTGGAAGGGACCGCGCGTTCTTCGGGCCCACATAGTCGTTCCCGAGAAAGTTGAGGGTTACGACGTTCGGGGCTGCCGCATGATTCTCGAGCTGTCTTTTCACAGCGAAGATTCAATCTCGATCGCTGTTTTCTCCAATGGTTCACTAATCTCGCGCGGCGACGAAGACACCCTGCAACCCATCCTCTTAAGCGATAGTGCGCGGTCGGGTGAGCAGTTCCTGATTGCCGCCCGTGTGAATTCAGAAGACGCAGATGCACGGTTGGATGGCGCCCAGTTGATATTCGAGCCGCCGCCCAGCCGGCCAAACCCCGGCGTTTTGCGGATGGAAATTCTTGCCGCGCGCCCCATGATCGCCGCGTATGCGCAAGGAAGAACGCAACGCGAGCGCACGCTCGACGAGGCAGTCAAATCCATTGATTTCGGCTCGCTCGTAAGGGGCGACCAGAAGATGTTTGACGCATCGCTGCGGCTGGCGCAGTCGAAACTCGAAGCGCTGCGTCCGTGGATGAGACAGTTCACAATTCGAGCAGTCGGCAACTCGCACATCGATATGGCTTGGCTGTGGCCGTGGACAGAGACGGTTGAGGTGGTGCGGAATACCTTCCGCAGCGTGCTCGATCTGATGAATGAGTATCCCAACTTCAAGTTCACCATGTCGTCGGCGCGCACTTATGAGTGGATGGAAGAGAAGTATCCCGAGATGTTTCGCGAAATCCAACAGCGTGTGAAAGAGGGACGCTGGGAGATCGTCGGTGGAATGTGGGTTGAGCCTGATTTAAATATGCCCGCTGGCGAGTCGCTCGTCCGGCAGATTCTGGTTGGCAAAGAATACTTTCAGCAAAAGTTCGGAGTCGATCCGAACATCGGCTGGAATCCCGACTCATTTGGGTATAGCTGGCAGCTGCCGCAGATCTACAAAAAATCGGGAATGGATTATTTTGTGACGCAAAAACTGATTTGGGCCCATGACTTCACCACCTTTCCTTACAAGCTATTTTGGTGGCAAGCGCCCGACGGCAGCCGCATTCTCACTTATTTTCCGCACGACTATGCTGGTGGGCTTGACGGCGACAAAATGGCCGAAGATGTGTCGGTTTGGGCGCCGGCAATCTATGGCTCGAATACGAAAGACAACCCAACTATCATGCATTTGTATGGAATCGGCGACCACGGCGGTGGTCCGACTCGTTCCATGCTCGACCATGTTCCCCAGTTAACCGAGCCGGACGAGGTCTACCCCAGGTTCGAATTCAGCACTGCGGCAGATTTTTTTAAAGATCTCGCACCAAAACTTCCGTCGATGCAGGTACCGACATGGAACGATGAACTCTACTTCCAGAATCATCGCGGCGTGGCCACCACGCAAGCCGAAACCAAACGCCGCATTCGGCGCAGCGAGGAAAATATTCTAAATGCCGAGCAGTTTTCTTCGCTGGCGTATTTGATGGGGCGTCCCTATCCTCAGGATGAACTTCTACGCGACTGGAAGCGGCTGCTCTTCGACCACTTCCACGACATCATGCCGGGAAGCGGAATCGCCGTGAATTATCTGGATGCCAAACGCAACCTGGAGGACGTCCAACTTTCCGTAGCCGAAATCGGCAATGCGGCGCTGGGCGAAATCATCGCGCACATCGATACGCAGGGCGAGGGATCTCCCGTGGTCGTCTTCAATACGCTCTCCTGGCCGCGAACTGAGGTCACGGAAATTTCAGCCCAACTATCCCCGCCCTCCCGCGACGCACGGATATTCGACTCGGCAGGAAATCTGGCGCCATCGCAGATTTTGTCTTACGATCCCGCCACCGGCCGCATTCGTATGCTCGTGCTTACCCATGTTCCGGCCGTCGGCTACAAGGTTTACTTTGTTCGCGCGGCCTCAGGCGCGGCCACGAACAACCCGTCTGGTGCTCATTCCAAGGCTGCTGCCATGCCGGAATTAAAGGCTTCGTCGGACAGTCTCGAAAACGAATTCGTGCGCCTCAAGATCGATTCACAAACTGGATGCATGACCAGCCTGTTCGACAAGCGCAGCCAGACTGAAGCTCTTGCTCCATCCGAAACTGACACCGGCGGACCACAAGACCGGGTTTGCGGAAACCTCTTGCAGACTTTTGTCGATAAGCCGAAGAGGTGGGATGCGTGGAACATCGACTCCGACTTCGAGAAGAAGATGTGGAGCCTCGACAAAGCGGATAAAGTCGAACTGGTGGAAAGCGGGCCGCTGCGCGCCGTCATTCGGGTGAAGAACCACTTCCAGAACTCTACGTTCGTGCGCGATATTACGATGTACGCCGGTGTTCCGCGCATCGATGTGACGATGAACGCTGACTGGCACGAGAAACATATCTTGCTGAAGGTTGCATTTCCGCTCAGCGCACACAATGATAAAGCGACCTTCGAGATTCCCTATGGTTCGATTCAACGGCCGACCACCCGCAACACCCCGGCGGAAAAGGCTGAGTTTGAGGTCCCGGCACAGCGCTGGGCCGATCTCTCGGATGCGACTCACGGATTCAGTCTGCTGAACGATTGCAAATATGGCTACGATGCCAAAGGGAATGTGCTGCGGTTGTCGCTGCTGCGATCACCGGAATGGCCCGACCCGCATGCCGACGAGGGCCAGCACGAGTTCACCTATTCGCTCTATGCGCACGGCGGAAATTGGATCGACGCGCAAACAATTCGCCGCGGATACGAACTCAACTATGGTTTGATTTCGACCGCCGTCAGCCAGCACCAGGGGCAGTTTGCGGCCGAACACTCCTTTGTCGACATTGAGCCTGACGACCTGATCGTGACCGCCGTTAAACAAGCCGAAGACGGCGACGGATTGATTCTCCGCTTTTTACGAATGGGCTGGCAAAGAAGTGCATGCCAAGCTTATGCTTCCCGCGGGATCGCAATCGGCGGAAGAAACAGACTTGATGGAGCATCGAATGCCCGCATCCTCGCTGGCAGGTTCAGCGGCAGCGTCAACTGCAACAGGAGCCGCTACAGAAGAGTCATCCACTGGCGCTTCGCTTCACCAGAATGTCGTCACCGTGCACACCAAGCCCTACGAGATCAAAACCGTAAAGGTAAAGTTTTCCTTACCGAAGTCAAACACTGTAACAACGTCAGCTGAAGTCATGAGGACTGGCGATCATTAATGTTGTATTGGGCTTGCGTGCGGACTGTGCGCGGTCTCCGCGCGCCTGCGGCGCGATTCAGGTATATACTGAAGCGTTTTCGGCGCTCCTAATCGATCGGGTTGCTAGCGATCGTCATATCTCCCGCGCCAGAAAGGCGAACCATGGCTTCCCCAGCAGTATCATTTGCGCGGTCGAATCAGCCGCGATTCATCGACGAACTAAAAACTCTACTCCGTATTCCGAGCATCAGCACACTTGACGAGCACAAAGGCGACGTTCAGAAAGCCGCCGATTTTGTTGCGGCCGAACTGCGCCGCATCGGCATGAACAATGTCGAGGTCATTCCCACCAAGGGGCATCCCCTGCTTTACGCGGATTGGCTGCACGCGCCCGGCAAACCCACGGTGCTGATGTATGCGCACTACGATGTGCAACCGCCCGACCCGGTGGATGAGTGGCACACGCCTCCGTTTGAGCCCACCGAGCGCAACAACAATATTTATGCGCGCGGCGCGGTCGATGACAAAGGCCAGCTCTGGATGGAAGTGAAGGCGCTGGAATCGCTGTTCCATGCCCATGACGGCAAGCTGCCCATCAACGTCAAAGTGATTTTTGAAGGCGAAGAAGAAGTGGGCGGCGAGTCGATTGCCGAATATGTCCGCAAACAGAAAGCCAAGCTTAAAGCCGATTTCGCCCTGGTCTGCGATACCGAATTATTTGCCCCTGATCTTCCAACGCTGTGCGTGGGCCTTCGCGGGCTCGTCTATACCGAAATCGAAGCGTATGGCGCGAAAACCGACCTGCATTCCGGCATGTATGGCGGCGCTGCTCCGAATCCGTTCTTCGCGCTGATCGAGATCATCAGCAAGCTGAAGGACGCTAAAGGCAAGGTGCTGATCCCTGGCTTCTACAGCAAGGTGAAAGCTCCGACCAAAGATGAACTAAAAGCGTGGAAGCGGCTGCCCTTCAATGAAGAGCACTATCGCAAGACGGAAGTCGGTTCGAAGTTACTGACGGGCGAGCCGGGCTTTTCGGTGCTCTATCGCACGTGGGCGCGGCCTACGCTCGAGGTGCATGGCATGCCGGGAGGATTCACGGCTCCGGGCGCAAAAACGGTGATTCCGGCGAAAGCAGCGGCGAAGGTCTCCATGCGCATGGTCCCGAACCAGGATCCCGACGACATCCTCAAGCGCTACACCGCATACGTTAAGAAACTCACCCCCAAGGGCATCGAGACGAAAATTAAAGTCTGGAGTAAAGGGCCGGCCTGCGTAGTTGGAACCGACAATCGCTTTATTAAGGCAGCCACCGAGGCTCTGCACGACACCTTTAAAAAGGAAACGGTATTCATCCGCTCCGGTGGTTCGATTCCAATCGTGACCGATTTTCAGGATGTGCTGAAGATTCCCTCTGTAATGATGGGATTCGGCCTGCCCGACGACAATCTGCATGCTCCGAATGAGAAATTTCATATCCCGAACTTCCATCGGGGGATTGAAACCATCTGTCTCTTCTTTGAGAAGCTGGGCTAAATCAACCAACGGGGGCACGGGGAGGCAAAAGGTTCACTATTTGCCCTCCGTGATCCCTGTGTCCGCCCTTGGTGGTCGAGCCTTTTGAATCCGGTACCCGTTCGAATACCCGCCAATCCCATACCGTCAGGTAAAATAAGGAACTGAGGTCCAAGGCATGTGCACCCGCTTGGCCGCTTCGGCGGCACTGTTTGTGATGGTAGCGTTAGTTTCGGCTCCATGGCTTCAATCCGAGCCCACGCTGGAAATTCCCCATTTCAACGTCGCTCCGCCAGCCAAGAGCGAGAAGCTGCCGCCCATTCTTACCAAGGATCAATTGCGGGGAGTGTACGCCCAATATTCTTATCAGACTCATGCCTACGAATTGGCGGCTAGAATTCCCAGGGTCCTGTACCAACAGCCGTGTTACTGCTACTGCGATCGCAGCATGAATCACAACAGCCTTCACAGCTGCTTTGCCGGCACTCACGGCGCCGAGTGCGGAACCTGCCTCAAGGAACTCTATTACACGTACACCATGTACAAGAAGGGCAAAACAGCGCGTCAGATTCGCGCCGGAATCATCAAGGGAGATTGGAAGCAGATCGATCTGGATAAAGCGGCGAGCATCGAGTGAGCACACAGCGTTTCAGCTGGATCGTTGTCCGAATCCATGTTTACGGCCGCCCATTCTTACCATGGCTTCAAATTACACGCAGGGATTTTTATGGTCTGTTACTCAAATTTGAAATGAGGGGCGTTTGATGGCACCGAAACCCACACCAATAAAGAAACAGGCAGCGGAAGATCCGCGCCATACTCAGGCAGTGAAGGACTATGAAACGGGGCTCCGCGCCCTTCAGGAACGCAAGTTTGAAAAAGCAAAAACCAGCCTCCAGAAGGTGCTCGCGGGACCCAATAAATCACTCGTTGATCGAGCCCATGTCCACATGGCGACCTGTGACCTGCATCTGGAAACCCCGGCATTGCATTTCAAAACTACGGAGGAGCATTTCGATTATGCGATCTCGGTGATGAACACGGGCGACTACGTGACCGCGCGCGAGCATTTCGACAAACTGCTCAAGCAGGAGCCGAAAGCCGACTATGTGCTCTACGGGTTGGCCGCGCTGCAATGTTTGACCGGACATGTCGAGGATTCGCTGCGCACTCTCCACGATGCAATTCAGTCAAATCCCGCGATGCGCTTCCAGGCCCGCAACGATATCGACTTTCAAAATCTGGCGGAAGATCCGCGCTTCACCGAATTACTGTATCCCGACCCCGGCGTGGATGAGTCGGCATCGATAACGGAAGAGAGCCCGGCGTATTAGCAAACACCCAGAGAAAGTATGGGCTCTGAGCAGCGCATGAATCCGCCTGAATCAGCCACCAGAAGCTCCGAGTTGCGCGTGGTCGCGATCGGCGGCGGAACAGGACTTTCCACGCTCCTGAAGGGGTTGAAACGCTACGTTCTCACTCCTGCGCTGGCAGCCGCAGGTGGCAGTGCGATCCGTGAATTGTCGGGCGTAGTCACGGTGAGCGATGACGGCGGCTCGAGCGGCCGGCTCCGCAAGGAGTTCAACATGCTCCCGCCCGGGGACGTGCGCAACTGCATCGTCGCGCTATCCGAAGATGAAGCGCTGCTCTCGCGCCTGTTTCAACACCGCTTTCAGAAAGGGTCCGGCCTGGAAGGCCACAGCTTCGGCAATCTTTTCCTGGCTGCGCTTACTTCCCTGACCGGCGACTTCGCCGAAGCCGTTCGGCTTTCATCCGAGATCCTGCTTACTCGCGGACGTATCTTTCCCGCGACCACCTCGAACGTGGAATTAGAGGCCGAGTTTGAGGACGGATCGCGCGTACGCGGCGAAACCCGCATCACCGCCAGCAAGGGAAAAATACGGGAACTATTTCTCGTCCCTCCCGACATCCAGCCGCTTCCGCAGACGCTCGAAGCCATCTCCTGCGCCGACCTGATCACCATTGGTCCTGGCTCACTATTTACGAGCCTAATTCCCAATCTTCTGGTCCCCGGAATCGTGCAGGCCATTGTCGATTCGCCGGCCGTTAAGATTTATGTCTGCAATCTGATGACGCAGGCGAATGAAAGTTTAGGTTTAACTGCCGCCGAACATATACAGGCCCTTAATCGCCATGCCCACGCGCAATTGTTTGACTATGCCATCATTAATAAGAAAACTGCGTCCGACGAAATGAAGGCCAAGTACGCGCTCGAGGAAGCTTCGCAAATCGTCGTAGATCTTGATGCCATTGAGGCTCTTGGAGTTTGTCCTGTACTCGGCGACTATCTTGATGAAGACGGGGTTGCTCGACACGCTACCGACCGCGTGGCGCGCGACCTGATGGCATTGATGGAGCAGGCCCCCGACCGGCACGCCAACTCGCATTGATTGCCCAACACTATATCGTAGAGCATGACGGTTCGGGTTATATTTGCTGAACATGCCAAAGTCTTCTATTCCAACGCCGATCCCCACGAAAAAGATATCGCCGTCACCGCGCCTGGCCATCGCCATCATGGCCGCAGGAAAAGGCACGCGCCTCAAATCGCGGCACCCAAAAGTTCTGCACGAGGTTGGCGGCAAGCCGATCCTCGCTCACGTGATTGCAACCGCGGGCAAGATTGTACCGGCCTCCGATATTTTTGTAATTGTAGGACACGAAGCTAAACGTGTGCGCGAATCGGTAAGCTCCACCGGCGTGAACTTTGTATTGCAAGCCGAGCAGCGAGGCACCGGTCATGCCCTCATGGCCGCTCGTGAAGCTCTCGCTCCTTACCAGCAGGTCATCGTGCTTTCCGGCGACGCTCCTCTGATTACCGCCGCAACGATTCACAACTTGAGCGCATTTCACAACGCTCAGAAATCCGCGATGACGCTGCTCACCGCCGATCTCGCCAATCCATCTGGTTACGGGCGCGTCCTCCGCAAGAGCGCGAAAAGTGCGGAAGTCCGCGCGATTGTTGAAGAGAAGGCTGCCAACGCCGCCCAAAAGAAAATCCACGAGATCAATTCCGGCTTCTATGCTTTTTCTGTGCCCGCGCTCTACGGCCATATTGGAGAGCTTTCGACCGAAAATGCGCACGGTGAGTACTACCTGACCGACATGGCTGGAATTTTTCATCGCGCCCGCAATAAAGTCGTCGCCATACAGACTGCCGATGCCGCCGAAGTTCTCGGCAGCAATACGCGAGCTGAGATTGTCGATCTCGACGCCCGCCTGCGCCTCGCGAAATGTCAGGAGCTCATGGCGGATGGAGTCACGATTTTTTACCCCCAAACGTGCGTGATCGACAGCGACGTAACCGTGGGTCAGGATAGCGTGATTGAGCCATTCGTCCAGTTGCTCGGCCGGACAAAAATCGGTGCCGATTGCCGCATCCGCTCCTACAGCATCGTTAAGGATTCCGAGATCGACGATGGCGTGCTCGTCAACCCGCTTACCGTCACCGACGACGCTCGCATTGGCCGCGGAGCAATCGTCGGCCCCTATTCACGCCTGCGGCCAGGCAGCGATATAGGCGAAAGCGCGCACATCGGCAACTTTGTCGAGACCAAGAAAATCAAGATAGGCAAAGGATCGAAGGCCAATCACCTGACTTACCTCGGCGACGCTGAGATTGGCGATGGCGTCAACGTGGGCGCGGGCACCATCACCTGCAATTACGATGGAGTGAACAAACAAAAAACGGTGATCGAGGACAGCGTGTTTGTCGGCAGCGACTCAACTCTGGTTGCGCCGGTAAAGATTGGCCGCGGCGCATACGTGGGGGCGGCCAGCTGCATTACCGCCGACGTGCCCGCCGATTCGTTGGCCGTCGGACGGGCCCGCCAAATCATTAAGGAAGGCTGGGCCGCCGAAAAGCGCAAGACACAGAAGAAAACACAACCAGAATAGTTGTGTGCAAGTTATGCCTTCCTGCGCGTGGTGACGAAGCTTTTACAAAGTCCAAGGATCTCTACTCTCTCCGATGCCGCTTGCTTGCGCGGAATTCTCGCTCGCATCAATTCGTCCGAGGCAGTTTGGCGCACACATCCAATAAAAAGTCCCGGACAGAATCTCCGGGACTCACTCTTCCTCAACGGTCGCGCCAGCTTCCTAGTGCGAAATCGCCGCGAATAACGGGGTTTGCATCAGCGCCTGGAATTTCTGGTCGTCGCTCTTGAAGTGCATCTGCAGATTGGTTCCGTCCGAATCCACGGTAGCTGCATCGAACGCAGCTTTCTCCGCCGGCGTGGCAGTCATTTTCTTGTAAAGAATACCCGCCTTAGCCACCGACGCCAACGTCCCGGCTGTCATGGAATCGGCTGTTTGCACGTTAAGATCGAAGGCCACGCCGCTCTGGAAATTCATGGAATAGCGCGAGGCCAGAATCCGTTTCTTGACTGAATCGTAGTCGGCAATCTTAGCCGCATCGCCCAAAAACGAATGCACCATCGCTTGCGTTCCCTGCTGATCGAGGATGCTCCACACAGGCGCGCCATCCACGGCTGCCATCTGATTCGCCATGGTCTGGTTCGAATCGAGCGATTCCCGCTTGCCGTCGCGCGTGTCGAGCGCGCTGTGCAGCGAAGGTTCCGTTCCAAAGGCGAGCGTGTTGTCGTCGAGGAACGTCATCACATATCCGTTGGACATTGGATAGACCAGCGTCGTGCCATACTTGGTCGCCGAAATTTTCTTCAGCTTTAACTTCTTCAATACCGCTTTGGCGGAAAACGATCCCTGCGCCACGCAGACAGTCTGAATGCCCGCTTTCGGCGTGCGGAAGGAGATGAAGTTCAGCTGGTCGACATCGTTTTCCGCATCGATTCCCACGCCCTTGAGCGACGCCTCAAAATCCTTCAAATCCTGGGGCAGCACCTGATCCTTCAATTTCTGAGCGGTCGGCGAATCCTTCAGCGCCCGATAGTCAACGCCAATCAATTGCTGAATCTCTGACGGTACCATCGCGCGCGCGGAAGAGGCAATCGGCATTGCCAAGCCCGCCACGGCCCACAACAGCAGCACGACCAAACAACATTTCTTCATAAAACTCCTCGCAAAAGGGGATCTGCACGATTAGATGCGTCGAACCCGTGCAGCGACGATTGCTTCTATTCTAGTCTCGATTGTGCAGGCCCAAGTCCGGTTTTTGCAGGGCAAGCCGGTACCAAAGTGCATTCCCCCGGCCTGTAAATAGAACGCCGAAGAAACACCCGGCTTGCGATTGAAAGTGTGTTTACGCTTCCAGGACGATCACTCTACCTCGAGTGGCCGTCACGAACGCCTCGTCCTTCAGCGAATCCAGATTGATCTCTACATTCGCCAGAGCGCCGGCCAGCGCAGCCTTTGCCAATGCAATTGCCGTAGCCAGATCTGATTTCATATTTGGATTCGTGATCGGAATAAGCTTGCTTGCGATCTGTGAAACTTCTACCGCGCGCTCAGCAACTCCCAGAGGAACGCTCGTTGCCTGCTTCAGCGCCGTGTTGATCGCGCCGTCGCCATTCGTCGATTCCTTCGCCGCTTTGTATGCCTTCATAACCCGGTCGTAGGATTCAGCATCGGCATCGATGGCCGCCTTCAATTCCTCTCGCAATTGGCCGAGCCGCGCAATCGCCTCGCTTAGCGGAGCCTCATACTGCAGATAGGCTTTCTTTCCGCGCGACATCGAGGCCACCATGTTCGCCAGGCCAGCCGCCATGGCTCCGCTGGCCGCCGCCGCGCTTCCGCCGCCGGGAGTCGCCGTCGGCGCAGCCAGTTGCTCGATGAAGGGCTCCACGCCCGCTCGCAGGCCGCCAATAGCCATTTTCCCACCCATCACCGCCATCAGCCGGTTTTCGAGAATCAGAGAAGAATCGAAATTCTCCACCTGCAGGAACCACTCCGCCGCCTGCTCCAGAGCTTTCTTTGGTATGAGTCCGACGATCTCACTCGAAACCGGCGTCACACCATAACGCGCAGCCTCGCGCTTCACATACTCGAACACGCGATGGATCGGCGTCTGCTCAAAGTCGGTGAGGTTCATGGAAACCTGCGCCAGCCCACGCACCAGGAATCCCGCGCCTTTAACAAAGCGCAGGCCGCCGCTTGAAAATCGCACCGCTTTCGCAATCTTCTTCGCGATGTCGACGTCCGCAGTGTTCAAAAAAACGTTATAGGCGATCAGAAACTTGCGTGCGCCAACCACCGTCGCTCCCGCCGTCGGGTGCACGCGCGGCTCGCCAAAATCGGGCTTGCGCGCCGGATTCGTCGCAATTTCCGCTCGGATACCTTCAAACTGGCCTCGGCGAATATTCTCCAGGCCCTGCCGTTCAGGCGTGGTCGCGGCCGCCTCATACAAGTAAACCGGAATCTCGTATCGCTTCCAGATTTCCGTACCCACGTGCCGCGCCATGGCAACGCAGTCCTCAATCGTAACGCCATCGATGGGGATAAACGGCACCACGTCAGTCGCACCCATGCGCGGATGCGCGCCCTGATGCTTGGTCAGATCGATTAACTCGGCGGCCTTCCCTGCCCCGCGAATAGCGGCCTCCTGAATCGGCTCGCGCTCGCCCGCCAGCGTAATCACGCAGCGGTTGTGGTCGGCATCCATCTCGCGGTCGAGGAGAAAAACGCCGGGAATTTTCATTGCCTCGATAATGGCATCCACTTTGGCCGTGTCTCGGCCTTCGGAGAAATTAGGAACACATTCCACAAGAGTGCTTGGCATATGCAGGAAAGGATAATGGCGCGTGGTTCACTCAGGCAACCGCGCGGCAGCCCAAATGCCAATGGCGCGAGTAAATAAAGCATTGTTCCAAAGCTATCTCCGCGTATTAGCATTCCAAAATGACCATGACGTTCAAGCGCCACATGCGATGGTATCTGAATATCTGGCCTCCTCTGCTCGGAGCGGGAATCCGCATCAAGCGGCTCCAGGCGGACTGGAGAGAAATCGATGTCGAAATGAAGTTTCGTTTCTGGAATTCCAATTATGTCGGCACACACTATGGTGGATCGCTTTATTCCATGACCGATCCGTTTTATATGCTCATGCTCATCGAAAACCTCGGCAGCGACTACATCGTCTGGGACAAGAGCGCAAGCATTCGATTTAGAAAACCCGGCAAAGGCACAATGCGCGCGGAATTCCGCCTCACCGACAGTCAGATTCAGGAGATCCGCGACAAGCTGCAAACGCAAGGAAAGGTCGAGCCAGTGTTCATGGTCCAGGTAAAGGACGAGTCCGGCGCACTGATCGCGGAGGTCGAGAAGGTGCTGCACGTCCGGAAGAAGCAACGTGAGAATTCGGAGAGCCGCGCTAGTGCGCCACGCGCGTGAAAGGACGGCAACATCAAGTTGCCTGATAGAATTTCATTCGCATAAAAAGCCGTTCGTAAAACATACGCTAGGAGCCCCACCATGCCAAAATTCGTGATTGAGCGCGATCTCCCTAATGCCGGGAAGCTTTCGACCCAGGAGCTTCAAGCGATCTCGCAGA
Source organism: Terriglobales bacterium (assembly GCA_049589875.1). Taxonomy (GTDB): domain Bacteria; phylum Acidobacteriota; class Terriglobia; order Terriglobales; family Acidobacteriaceae; genus Acidiflorens. The sequence continues at coordinate 8,609 of JBAWBR010000091.1, read as the reverse complement.
AGTCCTGCGGCGTTCTCCGGCAAATGGGGCCGCAGATCCAGTGGGTGGAAAGCTTTGTCACCGACGACAAGATTTACTGCATCTACATCGCGCCCAACGAAGAGAGTATTCGCGAGCACGCAAGCAAGGGAGGGTTCCCGGCGAACCGAATTTCGGCCGTGCGCTCGGTCATAGGACCGACCACGGCGGAAGGCTGAGCGAACCGGGCGTGAACGATCCTCATGCACTGGAGGGCCGCAGACCGGACAGCCGCAGGCCAACCATCGGCGTTTTTGACTCCGGCGTGGGTGGACTTACAGTGTTGCGCGCCCTGGTTAACCGAATCCCCGATGCCAATTATCTTTACTTTGGCGATACGGCCCGCTTGCCCTACGGGTCTAAGTCAGCCGCCACTGTTGCGCACTATGCGGTTGGCGCCATCAACTATCTACAGGAGCGTGGCGCCGAACTTCTGGTGATTGCCTGCAACACGGCCACCGCGCTTGCGTTCGATGAGATCCGCGCCGCTTCCAAGGTCGGCGTTGTCGGTGTGGTCGAACCGGGTGCTAACGCCGCTTCTGCCGCGAGTCGTGCGCACAATGTTGTTGTCATCGGCACGGATGCCACCGTCTCCAGCCATGCCTATCGCCGTGCCCTCGAGGCCAGGAACGTCGTGGTCAAGGAGAAAGCGTGTCCGCTTTTTGTGCCGCTGGTGGAAGAAGGCTGGATCGACCACCCCGTGACCGAACAGGTTGCCCGCATTTATCTGGATGAAGCTTTCTCCGGCGATGCCCGCGACGCCGATGTTCTCGTGCTCGGTTGCACGCACTATCCACTGCTGAAGCCCGTTCTTCGCCGGATCGCTCCGCCGCATATAGAGATCGTGGACTCGGCCGAATCAACCGCGCACGAAGTTGCTGAGCAGTTGCAGGTTCATCCACTTGCTTCTTCCCCGGACCCTGAGCGGCGATCGAACGCGCGTCTTAAGTTTTTTGCGACCGACTCCGCCGAAAAATTCAAGGGTATGGGAACGCGCTTCCTGGGTCTTCCCGTTGAAGATGTCCTTCACGTGGATTTGAAAGAGTAGGCCGCGGACTTCGAAATTATTGGAGGATACCTGTGCCTTGCAAACGGCTGATTGCTATTTTTGCGGCTGTAATGAGTTTGTTGTCACTGAGCTCTTTTGCACAAACTCAAAATGGGACGAAGATGAATTCATCCACAAACATCAATTCGATCTGGTAAAGATCAACTGCGAGCGCATAGAAGACTATGCAATCACAAGAGTCTTCCTGAATCCTGTTTACCATGTAACCGTGAACATCAAAGAGGGAAATGGCCCGGGTCCTACCTGGAGCAATCTAGTGGCTACAAGAGTTGGAGAAGAACTGACACCCATACATAGGCCGATGCGAGATGGTGACGTCACCAGCCTGCTGCCCATGTTCAACCCGGAGTTCAAGCTCACGAGCGGAGATGTCGCCGAGACGCTGCAACGCGCGCTGGACCTGATCTTTCCCGGAAACGCAGAGCGATGGAACGAGAAATTTCTCCATGAAGGCAAGCAATGGACGTTCGTGCGGGCGAGGCCGTCTGGATCCTCGATGGGGCCAGAAGAGTTCATTCTAACGACGGACGATAAAGGGACGATTACAGGAGTTCGATATGTGCGGAACGCTTCGGCTCCCTAACTCCAAGTTTCCAATGATGCACATCGGAGCATGTCACCACCCAAACAAAAACGACCGCAATCTGCGGCCGTTCTCTGGGCTCCTAACCTCCAGAATCTAAATATCGCGAACGCTAGTACAACCTGAAGCTCACTTCCACGTTGATCTGCACGGCCACTGGCTTGTTGTCTTTCATCGCCGGCTCGAACCGCCAGTTCTTCACCGCCTCAATCGCCTTTTCATCAAGACCGAGTCCCAGCGTGCGCTGCACCTTGATATCACGCGGCTTGCCATCCGGACCAACCACCAGCCACAAAACGCACGTGCCCTGGAATTTCGCCTTGCGCGCCTCTTCCGAATATTCGGGATCGGGCGCGTAAATGGCCTTGGGAGCTGATACTCCCCCGCCTACGCGGAACGCTCCACCGCCGGTACCGCCACCATGTCCCGGACCAAATCCCGGACCTTCTCCGCTCCCCACCCCGCCGCCGTTCCCTGAACCAATTCCGCTGCCCGAGCCCGTACCATTCGAAGGAAATGCCGCCGGCACATGCGAAAGCGGGTCGCCCAGATTCGGCAGGTTCGGTTCCTGAATCTTCACCTGCGGAGGCACGACCACCGTCGGTTCCATCGGCAACTTGGGAGCTTCATTGCGCACAACCACGGTTGGCGGCGTGAACTGCTGCATCGATTGCTTCGGCAAGCGTCCCTGCGAAGCTTGGAGTTTGTCGCGATCGCCGCCACCGCCACCACCGCCAGAAACCGTCTTCGAAGGCTGCAGCGTGGGCGTTTCCGACGGAGCGATCAATTCCACCGTCTCCTTCGGTTTCACGATCTCCTTGACCATACGCTGGCCCAGGATGGTCCCCACAATAATCAAAGCAACAGCCAGCAGATGGACGATGGTCGAGCCGACCGCACCTTTACCCTTGTAGTTGTAAAAGCCCCAGATGTCGCGTACCGGCACCGGCTTTGAGGTCAGCACCAAGGGTGGTAGCTTCTTCGGGAAGAAGAATTCGTCGATATTGCGAAACAATGATTTCCAGAGGGGCTCGTCGAGCGTCTGGTTATGGAGCAGCAGATGCAGTTCGGGGCCCTGAGCTGGTCCTGGCACGTTTCGTGGTGTCTCGCTAATGCCCATATGTCTTAGGAAACATCCCGCCAGGTTGCAGCGGGAACTTGAACAAATTACAGCTCCCAAACACCAACTTGGATGCAAAATACAGCTTGCGAGGTTCTCCCGAAAAAGCAACTCCCGCAATAGCTTCGATGCCTGAAAGCTCTTCGATCCGCGGAAAATAATCTACGGAAAATTGTACACGCTTTTCCGCCGGCCAAAGCAGCTAGTTTAGTGAATTCGGGACATAGGTGCCGTTCTAATAGACAGTGTCCTTTCGCGCTCCCTATAATGAAAATTCAATCACTTGGAGAAACCTGCTAGTGCCGCTGGACCTGAAATCTACCATCAATTTGCCCAAGACCGATTTCCCCATGAAGGCCAACCTGCCGCAGAACGAGCCAAAAATGCTGGCTCGCTGGGAGCAGGAAAAGCTTTACGAGCGTATCCGCGCGGCACGCAAGGGCGCGCCTAAATATATTCTTCACGACGGACCTCCCTATACCAGCGGGCCCATCCACCTGGGCACAGCGATGAATAAATGCCTTAAGGATTTCATCGTCAAATCAAAAACCATGTCCGGCTTCGATGCGCCTTATGTTCCCGGTTGGGATTGCCATGGCCTGCCCATCGAAATCAAAGTCGATAAAGAACTCGGCGGCAAAAAGTTGCAGATGCCGGTTCTCTCCGTGCGCAACGCATGCCGCAAGTACGCGCAAAAATTCCTCGACCTGCAGCGCACCCAGTTCAAGCGTATTGGAGTGTTTGGCCGCTTCGATCAGCCCTATGCCACGATGACTCCGCAGTATGAGTCGGTGGTTTTGCGAACTTTCTTCTCTTTTTATCAAAACGACTTTGTCTACAAAGGCCTGCGCGCCGTCTACTGGTGCATGCACGACGAAACCGCATTAGCCGAAGCTGAGGTGGAGTATGAGAACCACACCAGCCCCACCGTATGGGTGAAGTATGCGCTCAAGAAAGACGAGACGGCTTCGCTCGGCGAGGAAATTATTGGCAAGGACGTATACACCATCATCTGGACCACAACACCTTGGACGTTGCCAGCTTCCAAAGCCGTCGCCTTCCATCCGGACGAGGAGTACGTCGCGCTCGAATCGCGCGGGGAAGTCTATATCGTTGCCGGTAAACTCGCTAGCGTAGTCATTGAGAAGTGCAATCTCACAGGCGCGAAAGAACTAGCGCGTTTTCCGGGACGCAAGTTCTTGGATTTCAAGTTTCGCCATCCGTTTCTTGACGGCCAAGAGATTGTTGGCGTGGTGGCCAACTACGTCACCATGGACACCGGTACGGGCGTGGTTCACACAGCGCCTTCGCATGGTGCTGAGGATTTCGCGACTGGCGTTGAATATGGCCTAGATGCAACCTGCAACGTCGACGAAAAAGGCATCCTCCGGAATGGCTTGCCCGAGTACGACGGCAAGCGCGTCTGGGAAGCAAATCAGCCAATCATTGAGTTACTGAAGAGCCGCGGCGTGCTGATGCATGCTGAGAAGACCGAGCACTCCTATCCGCACTGCTGGCGCTGTCACAACCCCGTGATCTTCCGAGCTACCGAGCAGTGGTTCATCTCCATGAATGCTCGCATGCCTGGACCGACGGACATTACATTGCGCGGACACACGCTGGAAGAAATCACAAAAGTGAAATGGGATCCGGCATGGGGCGAAGAACGTCTCTCGAACATGATTCGCACGCGCCCGGATTGGTGTATCTCCCGCCAGCGCGTCTGGGGAGTGCCAATCGCAGTATTTCTATGCCAAGCCTGCGGCAAGCCGCTCAACGACCCCGGCATCAACAAGAAAGTTGTCGAACTGTTTGCCCGTTCCGGCGCCGATGCGTGGTTTGGGCCGGAAGCCGACGGCATTCTTCCCGCTGGCACAAAATGCCCGCACTGCGCCGGTACTAAATTCGAAAAAGAAACCGATATCTTCGATGTCTGGCTGGAATCCGGCGCAAGCTATCTTGCGCTGGTCGCGGCCGATCCCGAGTACCCATGGCCGTCCGATCTCTATCTCGAAGGCGGAGACCAGTATCGGGGATGGTTTCAGTCTTCCCTGCTCTGCGCCATGGGCACGCACGCCACGCCGCCCTACAAAAATGTAGTTACGCCGGGCTGGACGCTCGACGAAAAAGGCCAGGCCATGTCGAAGTCGCGCGGGAACGACGTGGATCCGGTGGATATCGCCGGCCGCCTCGGCGGCGAGATTGTCCGCTTCTGGACCGCGTCGGTCGATTTCCGGGAAGACGTGGTCGGCTCGGAAGCGCTGATGCAGCGCGTAGGCGAAAACTATAAGAAGATCCGCAATACATTCCGCTACATTTTGAGCAATCTCTACGATTTCGATCCGGCAAAAGACGCGGTGCCGTTCGAGAAGATGGAAGAGCTAGACCAGTACATGTTGCACCAGACGTGCGCATTCGCCGCGGATGTGAAGAATTCCTACGACGAATTTGCCTTCCATAAGATTTACCAGCGCGTGAATAATTTCTGCATTGTGGATTTGAGCGCATTTTATTTTGACGTATTGAAAGACCGGCTTTACATTTCGGCAGCGAAGTCTCAGGCGCGGCGCTCGGCGCAGACGGCTGTTTGGCGAATCGGCGAAACGCTCGTGCGCCTGCTTGCGCCGATCATGACATTTACATCGGAAGAAGTGTGGCGGTATCTGCCCAAGGGTGAAGGGCGGGAAGAAAGTGTGCATCTATCGATGTTCCCGAGCTCGGAGAACATCCTTGGCACAAATGTTGCTGAACGCGACGATGAAAAAGAAAAGGACTGGGAGAGTCTGCGGTCGATTCGCGACGAAGTCCTGAAGGCTCTCGAGGAAGCCCGCAATGCCAAGCTGATCGGGACAGGGCTGGAAGCGCAGGTGCACCTAACAGCGGCCGGGCCGCTCTACAATCTGCTAAAGAAGTATGCAGGTCAACTGCGCTACCTTTTCATCGTTTCTGCTGTAGAGACGCGGCTTGCCGAGTCATCCGACGGCGCCGGGAGCGGCGTAAAGGTCGAAGTCAAGAAAGCCGATGGCGCGAAATGCGACCGCTGCTGGAATTACTCGACTCAAGTAGGCGAAGACAAAATCTATCCGACAGTGTGCGAACGTTGCAGCGCGGTTTTGAAAGAAATGTGATCTCGTGTCCGTGACCGTGTGGGTGTGGTGCCGCAAGCCCACGACCGCGCAAAGCTCGCGCCCGAAGTAGATTGGGAGCTAGGAATCGGGTGTTTGTAAATAAAGAGGCCTGGGGATTCTAAAATTGCGAAATTACCCGTTTGCAAAATTACAAAATTTCGAAACGCGATAATCTGAATATTCAAATTTTTGTTCTCCCGCATGCGCAAATATTATTTTCTTATTGCCGCCGCCGTCGTCGTTCTTGACCGATACACGAAATGGCTGATCTCCCATCGCCTGAGCAGGCATGACAGCATCACGGTGATCCCCGGTTTCTTCCGCATCATTCACACTGAAAACCCCGGGGCCGCGTTCGGCATTTTCGCCGACTCGCCCTCTCCGTGGAAAATCGCAATGCTGATTCTTTTCTCCACGGTGGCGCTGCTCATCGTCTCCGTGCTGCTGTGGAGGTCGAGCCACGCCATGACGTCAACGGGAGTTGGCCTTGCCTTGATTCTCGGGGGTGCGCTCGGCAACCTCTGGGATCGCATCGTGAGCCGGCGCGTGGTCGACTTCCTGCTCTTCTACGTCCGCCACTACCAGTGGCCTGCCTTCAATGTGGCCGATAGCGCGATTGTAGTGGGGGCGTGCCTGCTGGTATTCGAGATCATGTTCACAAAATCGCCGAGCCGGGAGCCGGCGTAGCTCTATGCCAGTTGCTCCCAGCTCACATTCAGAGCGGCGCCCAGTTTCTTCCACGTGGCAACGGAGCCGGATTTGCGATTGGTCTCAATCGCCGCGATAAGGGCGCGCGATATTTTTGCCTTTTTCGCTAATTGCTCCTGTGTGAGTTCGCGACACTCACGCCAGATGCGTAACGCCGGTTCTCCGCGCAAGCGGCGCTCGGTAATCTCCAGAGGAATGAGTTCGTCCTCGCCAGCTTCCAGACCGGCCTTGGCGGCATCGTAGGCCTTCACGTCGGCGAGCATTTCCGCATCTTCCATGAGCTTGCGCATATTATCGCAAAGAGCATCCTGACCCTAAAGAGCCTCGCAGATCGCCCGGTCACGAGCGCCCGATTTCTACGGCGTTTCGTACAGGCGCCGGTAGACGCTGGCGTTGCGCAGGATGGCCTGGACATATTCGCGGGTTTCGGTAAAGGGGATGGATTCGACAAATTCCTGCGGATCGCGATAGTGGCCCTCGCCCAGCCAGTCTGCGACACGATCGGTGCCGGCGTTGTAGGCGGCGAGCGCGTATTCGAACTGGCCATTGTATTTATCGACCATATCCTTGAAGTAGCGCGTGCCCAGTTCGAGGTTGACGGTGGGGTTCAGGAGTTGCGGCGAGCGAAATCCTTTAAGCTTTACCTGCTTGGCTACGGATTTTCCGGTCTTCGGGAGAAGCTGCATCAGGCCGACCGCATTGGCGTGCGAAATGGCCTGCGCATTAAACTCCGATTCCTGCCGCACCAACGAAGCCACCAGAAAAGGATCCAGGCCATTCTCCTGCGAATACTTGCGGAGATCGTCCCAATAGGCTTTGGGAAACAGCGCCTCCCAGTAAGGGCGCGGCAGGTCGGGAATATCGACCGCGAAATAGTTCGGCATGGAGCGCTTCATCACTTCGATGCCGCGGTCGTAGCGGCCAATATCCTGATAGGCGCGGGCCATCTCCGGCGGAGCCCAGCTCGCTCCTTCCTGCACGGCTGCGGCCTGGAGCTCGCGCACCGCCATATCGACCAGGCCACCGTTTGAGAGCAGCCGCGCACGAGCCACGCGCAAATCGTCCTCCGGAGGCTCTGAGGGTTCGACTTTCGTGACCGAAGAGAGCGGCGCAACGTGGTCGAGAAGCGCATAATGCACCGCGTCATCCGCCTCGCCATTGCTTTTTAGAGTCTTCAGGCGATCGCGGCTCAACTCGGCGTAGTAATAATTGTGAAAGCGATCGCTCAGCTTTTCATAAAATGCGCGCGCCATGCCGGGATTGTTTTCTTCTTCCGCGAGCCTGCCGCGCCAATAGAGGGCAGCGGGGATTTCCGGCGAATCGGGATAAAGCGCAATTTGATTTTCGAATCCCTGGCGCGCCTCCGCTGCGCGTCCCTGGCGAAAACTGAGCCACACCGATTTCCAGTGTGCGTAGGAAGCACGATTGCCATTGGGAAAGCGCTGTTGCAGTTCGCGATAAAAGTCGATGGCATGATCGTAATCGCGCTTCAGCAGATACATGTTCCCTGCCGAAAGAAGGGCCTGCTCGAGCCATGGACTGGTTGGCCCGAACTGCCGCAACTCGTTCAAACGCTCGAGCACTGCGCCCTCTTCGCTGGTGGAGCGCGCAGTTTCACCCAGCAGATAAAGGCGCTCGGCCTCGGCATCGCCAGCTTGCGTGCCCAGCGAATTGAGCAACTGGCGCGCGTCATGGCTGCGTCCGCTTTTTTCGAGAGAATCCGCGAGGCTAAGCTGAACCTCTGTGCGCTCCGCCGGAGCGACGCTACCAGTCAATTCGCGATATTCGTCGGCGGCCTCGCTATAGCGTTTAGCTTTGAATAAGAGCGCCGCTCGCGTGCGCCGCTCTTCGACCGAAGCGCTCACTCCCAGCTTGCGCAGCTCGGCGCCTGCCGCGTCGGCTTCAAAACTGGCAGGCAAATTGAAATAGACATTTCGAAACGCATCCGCGGCTTTTTGTTTGTCGCCGGCCGCGGCATAGGCG
>JBAWBR010000090.1:0-9489 GCA_049589875.1 Terriglobales bacterium | reverse complement strand
GCGCAGGCCGTGGCCCAAAACCCCCATTGTGGTGGTGGTATTTAGCCAGCCTGGCAGGCGGCTCGAAATCGCCGCGGCAATGAGAAACGGCATACAATGGGGGCCATGATTCCGCAGGATCTGCTCGATATGCTTGTCTGCCCGCTCTGCAAGGAGGCCGTCATCCCGAAGAAGGATGGCACCGGCTTGAAATGCACCAGATGCAACCGCGTTTATCCCATCCAGGACGATATTCCCATCATGCTGGTCGATGCCGCTACTGTTGAACCCCAATAGTGCCGATATGCAAAATGTTCGGTTTTCGTTCCAGTAATGAACGCAGCCGTGTACCAAATTGCCCTTGGATTCATACCCTCGTTTCTCCGTGACTCTTAAGGGGGATGCTCCACAACCTTTTGCAGGCTCAGGGGTTCTAACCATTAACGGCTTCGGGTGATAACGTTCGTACGGGTACGGAAGTCACGGCATCTCGATTGCAGACAACATAGCGAGTTGCCGATGAGTCTAACGGAACTAGAGATGGAAAGGTGGGGGAAAATGGCGGCCATGAAAGACAGATTTTCTGTAACCGAGCTATCGGCCTTGCGGAACGATCTGCTGCAAAGCGGAATGGTGGATTCGCGCGAAGCGGCCGAGCTTCTGCAAGTGTTCCTCATGGGCCGCGGCTATGGGGTTTCGCCGCAAGCCGCCATTGACGCTGCCGGCCGCGTGGAAAAAGCAGGCTGCTCTCTGCCAGTCATTGAGCGCGAATTGGAAGGGCTGGCGCTGGTTATGTAGATAGGCCCATTGGGCTTCGTGGCATTCAAATGAATGGGAGCTTAGCTCTGAGCGAGAAATTGAGGTTAAACGGAAACTGACCCAACGCAGAGAGATGGGCCGTTTCCCAGTGAAGGAAAGCCGGGCGAAACTGCCCGGCCTTTTCTTTTTCCCCAACAATGCGGGGAGGTCCTCTTAAATAGCAGAAGCTGGCCGCAATTCCGGAATCCTCTACAGATCCTCCACAGCCTTCTGCAGCGCACGCGCAATTGTCTCCGTTGGAGAATCCGCAGCGAACCGAACCGGCTTGCCGATGTGCACCACAATCCTGCCCGGGGGAGCGTATCTCCGGCCAGCTTTTTTGATCTCGAATAATCCATCGATTCGCATGGGCAAAACCGGAACGCGAAGATTGTTCGCCAGCAGACCAACTCCGGTGCGAAACGGCTGAAGTTTGCCGTCCCGGGTATGGCGGCCCTCGGGAAAAACCAGCACGCTATAGCCGCGGTCAATGACTTCTCCGGCGTAAGCGAAGCTTTTGCGGAAGCCGGCTTCGCGCGGCAGTGGAAACAGATTAAGCAGCAGCACGCCGAGAATCCACTCGATCCGGTCATAAATACGAAGAACCCAATTACGAGCAGGATCTGGTGAGTGCAGCGCTTCGAGTGCCTCTCCCCGAGTGGCCGTCGCAATTCGGTGGCGGATGCGGGCGGGCAGAACCGTTTGGATGAATCCCACATCCACATCTGCGATGTGGTTGCAGATCACAAGAAGAGGTCCGCTCACGCCGCGCAAATTCTCGCGGCCAACCACGTGCGGCCGGCCCAGCAAGAAAACTACGGGCCGAAGAAGGAGATAGTGTGCCGCCAGCCGCGCATACCGGGCGGGCCAGCGCAACGTCCAGCGAGGATAGTGGAATCCATGCCGCTCTCCGCGTGCGCCCCGGTCCCGCCGCAAGAGTTTATCGAAATCGGCTACAGTCGCCAGGCTGGCAAACTTCGTTTCGCTCAAATCGACTTGATAACGATCCTCGATCGCTCCCAGCAACTCAACACGCTCGAGCGAAGTGAGGCCAAGATCCTTTGCGAGGTCGGCATCCGAAGTAAGTTTGGGTGTGCCTCGGCCGGTAATTCTCGAGACCAGTTCGGCGAGCGGACTGGCTGTGGCGCCCCTCTCGGTTGCGTCGGTGTTCACGCGAGCCATGACCGCGTCGCGAATTTCATTGCGCCTCGGCTTTCCGGTGGAAGTACGCGGGAAATCCTCCTCCGGCCATACCACCCAGGTCCGAATGTGTTGATATTCAGCAAGGCTTTCATTAGCACGCGCAACCGCAGACTTCGCGCCGGCGTCCCGGTTACGCAAAATCTCGTCCCCCGGAATGATGACCGCGCAAGGCTCCGCGTTCCCGCCGCGCTCAATTCCGATAACCACGCAATCTCGCACCTCTGGCTGAGCCCGCAAAGCCGCTTCCAAATCCTGCGGATACACATTCATTCCCGCGGGCGTGACGATGACATCTTTCTTGCGTCCTTTGAAAAACAGGTTGCCCTCGGCATCGAGTTCGCCGAGATCGCCGGTTGCATACCATCCTTCATCGGAAGCCACCGGCGCCAGTTCGCGTCCATTCCAGTAGGAGCTGGCGACTCCCGAGCCGCGCACAAGAATTTCTCCGTCAGCAGCCAGCTTGAGTTCGCGCCCGGGCAGCACTTTTCCAATCGACCCGCGGCTGGTATGGAAAGGATGGTTCAGGCTGACCAGCGAAGTGGTTTCGGTAAGGCCATAGCCCTGAACGACGGCATATCCAAGTCTGTGCCAGAATTCCTCGGTTTCACGTTCAAGCGCCGCGCCGCCGCTGATAATGGCCCAGAATTTCCATCCGAACTGGCGGCGAATATCACGGAACGTCCACCAGCGGCGAAGAAAATGCTGATTGGCGGCCGAAGCATAGCGCGCGGCAACGGCAGCGTGCCCGTGCGAAGCTTTTTCCGAATCATCTTTCTTTGTTTGGTCGTTCCGCGCTCCGCCGTTGCCACTTTCGAGGTCGCGCTCGATCTTCTGTTTAAGACCATCGATCAGACGCGGAACACTCACTAGCACGGAGACGCTCTCGCGACGGATCGTGGAAATGACCTCCGCGGGATTGAGCGTGTTCTCAAATACAACGGTCGCCCCTAGCAGCGGCGGAATAAATATTCCCAAAAACTGCCCGAAGACGTGGCTGAGCGGCAGCAGGTTAAGAAAGCGCAGCGGGTGTACGAGGCGCTCATATTTTCGATATTTGGCGATTTCTTTTTCCAGCGGCGCAAGGTTCCCCGCAACATTGGCATGTGTGAGCACCACACCCTTGGGCTCGGCGGTTGTTCCCGAGGTGAATACGATCTCAAGCGGATCAGATAGCTGAATCTCGTCCGCATGAAATGGGGCGGTCGGGTGACGCGCGACCGCGGCCGCCAGTTCGGAGGGATCGAGCGCAGGCAGCCCGGTGAAAATTGCGGCGCGTTCGCAAGAGCAGATGACCAGCTTCGTCCGGACCTGCTCGCTAATGCGGCGGGCGAAATCGGGGCTGGAGGCATCGTCAACCGGCACCGCGATTACCCCGCAAATTGCGCACCCTAGAAAGGCCGCGATCCACTCCGCGCAGTTGGAACTCCACAGCAGAACGGCATCGCCTTTGCCAATATCACGCGCCGCAAGCTCGCGAGCAAATTGCGTGGCGACATCCGCTACCCGCTCGTATGACCAGCGCTCGCGGCGGTATCCGCGCCGAAAGACGCACGCTACACTCGATCCCCAGCGGCGATAGGCCGGGAGGTAGTCGGGGCCTGGGTTATTCGGTACACTTGTCGACACACCCTGTTTAGTAGCACAATTCCCGGAACTTTACAGAAGTCTGTAGCCAATAGGCGCGGATTGGGGTCGAATGGCAAGATTGTTCCAAGTGCGGAGCGTGATCGGCTCGTTTCTGCCGGTAACACTGATTTTGCTGGCCGCGTGTCAGGCGCCCGGTACCGCCAACAGTGGCGCGGCCGCAGGAAGCGGACAAGAGCCAGCCAGCCCGACGTATGCCTTATCTACCTCGAATGGCCCTTCCCGCGATCTTAGCCAGGATGAAGCCGCCGGGGGGCACATTCTGCGCAAGCACGTTGGCCAGACGGACGATGAACTGCGGAAGCGGTTGGCTCGTGAGCGCCACATCAGCGGTGCTTCCACCTATACGGATCGGCCAATCGCCGAACATGCCGTGGGCGCGGCGATTGCGCAATCCCAGGATCGGATTCAACGCTGGCTCAGCCATGCCGGCGGTCATCCTAATCTGGTTCTGGACTACGACAGTTCCGAGCCGATCGGCCGCACCATCAATCGCGGTGAAAATGGTTCTCATCCTTGCTCTCATGCCTTGATCGTTCTGAAATATGGCGGGCCCAACGAGTACTACGTTCTGACTTCTTATCCGGAGTGCCGCTAATGAAATCGCATAACCCAAAATCCGACGTGACGGCGGAAAGTTTTCCCGCGCTGCACACATTCCTGCGCGGCTATTTTCACGAAGATATACGCGACGAATACGGAACAGCTCCCGAAGCCGCCGACCAGTTTTGCGAAGACGCGGATAGCGACGAGCGCATTCCCGTGGCGAAGGAATGGCAAAAGATCATTGAGATTACCGAGGGCCAAACCGCTGCCATCAACGCCGCTTTGAAGAAGCTGGGCTCCGCGATCCTCCTCACCGACGATCAAATCCCCGCGATTTCAGCCATTTTTGCCCGTTGTTTAGGCGTAAAAGCCCCGAAGAGGGCTGCGAACGAATAGGGCCCATGACGTTTCCGGTTAGTTTAGAATGTCCGCCGGACAAACGCTTTTCCTGCCCCCGGCGAGTGGGTCTGACGCCAGCCTGACGGCGCTGATACCATTAATACAGGGCTTGGGGTTTATGGGACCAACCGACTGTGACGTAGCTCACCGCGCAACTGTGCCGGTGTCGCTACTGTCTGTGCCTATAAGCGGGCGAAATGCCCGGCGACCAATATTCAGGAGTCTCTCGTATGCCGCAGGACACTATTACAATCACTGATAATCGTACGGGCCAGGTCTACAATCTCCCGGTCGAAAACGGAACGATCCGGGCGATGGACCTGCGCAAAATTAAAACCGGCCCGGAAGACTTCGGGCTGATGACTTACGATCCCGCTTTCATGAACACGGCATCCTGCCGGAGCGCTATCACCTACATTGATGGCGACAAGGGAATCCTGCAGTATCGCGGCTATCCCATCGAGCAACTCGCCGAGCACTGCACTTATCTCGAAGTCGCCTACCTTCTTCTCTTCGGCGAGCTTCCCACCGAAAGCCAGCTGAGAGATTGGGTCCACGACGTCACCTTTCACACCATGCTCCATGAAACGACCAAGAAGTTCATGGAGGGATTCCGCTATGACGCCCATCCGATGGTGATGCTGGTCAGCACCGTCGCGGCGTTCTCGAACCTGTATCCCGAGTCGCGGAACGTGCACGATCCCGAGAGCCGCCTGCTGCAAATCAAGCGCCTCATCGGCAAAATGCCGTCGATCGCCGCGATGTCGTACCGCCATAGCGTGGGCTTTCCCTACGTGTATCCCGACAACGACCTCAGCTATCCCGAGAATTTCATGAACATGCTGTGGAAGATGGTCGAGCCGAAATACGCGGCTAATGCGACGATCGCCCGCGCGCTCGACATCCTCTTCATTCTGCACGCCGACCACGAGCAGAACTGCAGCACAAACACCATGCGCGCCGTTGGCAGCTCGCAGGCCGATCCATATCTGGCCATCGCTTCGGCTGCGTCCGCTCTCTCCGGCCCCCTCCACGGCGGCGCCAACGAAGAGGTTCTGCGCATGCTCGACGAAATCGGCTCCAAAGATAACGTGCCTGCCTACATCAAGAAAATCAAGGAAGGCAAGGGCAAGCTGATGGGCTTCGGGCACCGCGTCTATAAGAATTACGATCCGCGCGCCAAAATCATCAAGTGGACTGCCGAGCGCGTCTTCGAAGTTACCGGCAAGAACAAGAAACTTGAGATTGCCCTCGAACTCGAACGCATCGCCCTCGAGGACGATTACTTCGTAACCCGCAAGCTCTATCCCAACGTGGACTTCTACTCCGGCATCATGTATCAGGCCATGGGCTTCAAGCCGGAAATGTTCACGGTGCTGTTTGCGATTCCGCGCACCATCGGGTGGCTCACGCAATGGCAGGAAATGCTCACCGACCCCGAGCAGAAGATCGCTCGTCCCCGGCAAGTATGGATTGGCCACGAAAAGCGGGATTTCATTCCCATCGAACGGCGTCAAGCGGTTGCAGCAGACTGAGCTTCAGTCAGCAGTTCTCGGTTCTCGGCGGACTTCTCTTTATATATGAGGTCCGCCGAGAGCTTTGATCTCATCTCGGGATCTTCTTTACCTAGGCTCCTAAAACTTCAACGCCAGGCAAACGACAGGCATTAGAATCTGAAGGGACGTTCGCCCTCCTTGGCTTTCCAAATGCCTGACGTTGATTCAATCCGCGCGCTCTGCCTTTCGCTGCCCGATGCGACCGAGAATATACAGTGGGGCGACGATCTCTGCTTCAAAGTCCGCGGCAAGATCTTCACTACGGTCGCTCTCTCCGACGGCCGCTATCCCCGGCTCTGCTTCAAGTGCGCGCCCGATAAGTTCGATGAGTTGCTCGAAATCGATGGCATTTCACCTGCCCCGTACGTGGGACGATATAAATGGGTGCTCGTCGAAAAATCCAATCTGCTGCCCGCCAACGAAATTGAATCCCTGATTCGCCAATCCTACGAGTTGGTCGTCGCCAAAGCGCCCGCGCCGAAGAAAAAAGCAGTCCGCAGTAAATCCGTTCGCAAGAAATCGTCGAAGTCCCGTGTGTGAGCCCTTCGCTTCTCGGCGTACTCAGCGTCTCGACGGTGACGAATGCCCGTTTGACGACTTCAACCCGCTGCGCTAGCCTCGTTACTTCGCCCTCGCGCATGCATATTCCCCGGACACTCGCCGCCATCGCAGCGCTCTCTGCCGTTGTTTTTGTTCTTATCGTCAACCTCACCGCCGCGCCGTTTGAGCCTACTCACGCGCCTCATGCCATCGTTGTCAGCGTCCATGAACTTGCCTCTCGCGCCGGCGTTGAAATAATGCAGGCCGGAGGCAATGCCATCGACGCAGCCGTTGCCACTGGATTCGCTCTGGCCGTGGTTCATCCCCAAGCCGGCAACATTGGAGGCGGTGGATTCCTGCTCTTTCGCACTGCCGCCGGCGAAACACACTTCATCGATTTCCGCGAGAAGGCGCCAGCCGCCGCCACAGAGAACATGTATCTCGATGCGCATGGCGATGTGATCCCCGACTTGAGCGTTCTCGGATATAAATCCATTGGAGTGCCGGGCTCGGTCGCTGGCCTGGTCTATGCCGAGAAGAAATACGGCAAGCTCCCGCTGGAAAAAGTAATTGCGCCCGCAATCCGGCTGGCCCGCGAAGGCTTTCCTCTCACCTACGAAGACGCCGATGACCTGCGCGACGCGGATTTGGGCAAGTTTGCCGGCTCACGCCGCATCTTCCAGCGCGACGGCAAGTTCTATAAGCCAGGAGAAATTCTTAAACAGCCCGAACTCGCCCGCACGCTCGAGCGCATCGCTAAAGATCCCGACGATTTCTACCATGGCTCTCTGGCTCGCGAGCTGGCTGCGGCCATTCAAAAAGGCGGAGGCCTGATCACTCCCGCCGACCTCGCCGCCTACGAAGTGAAAGAGCGCGAGCCGATTCGCGGCACATATCGCGGCTATGACATCATCAGCGCGCCGCCGCCTTCTTCCGGAGGCGTCGCGCTCGTCGAAATCCTCAATATTCTCGAAGGCTTCGACGTGTCAAAAACCGGCAATCGATCCGCTGAAACCATTCACCTGACAACCGAGGCCTTTCGCCGCGCCTTCTATGACCGCGCCGACTTCATGGGTGATCCCGACTTCGCCAAAATTCCCGTTCCCCAGCTCATCGACAAAAAATATGCCGCCGCATGGCGGGCTTCCATCGATCCCAATCATGCCAGCTCCAGCAAAGACCTGAAGCGCCCGCCCTTTGACGATCTGGAACGTGTAGCCACTGCACGCGCGCTTGCCGTTCGCGAGCCCGAGAACACCACGCACTATTCAATCGTCGATTCCGAAGGCAACGCGGTTGCCGTCACCACCACGCTCAACGATTCTTTCGGATCGCGCGTCACCGCCGAGGGTCTGGGTTTTTTGCTCAACGACGAAATGGACGATTTCACATCCAAACCAGGCACGCCCAATATCTACGGCCTGATCCAGGGCCCAGCGAACGCGATTGCGCCGAACAAACGCCCGCTTTCCGCCATGGCGCCAACCATCGTCCTCAAAGATGGAAAGCTTTTTCTCGTTCTGGGCTCGCCCGGCGGCCCGACCATCATCACCACGGTGGCCAACATCCTCATGGGAGTGATAGATTTTGGCCTCGATATACAGGAGGCGGTTAATGCCCCCAGGTTTCATCATCAGTGGCTCCCTGATGAGATTCGTATCGAAGATCGCCTTTCTCCCGATACAATGAACCTGCTGCGCTCCAAAGGCCACAAAGTGGATATCCAGCGCAATTGGGGAGACGGCGAGTGCATCATGATCGATCCTAGGAAAGGCGAGCGCCTTGGCGCGAGCGACGGACGCAATAACGGCAAGGCGGTAGGTTACTAATGCTGAAAGCGGTATCGACATACCTCTACGTCAAAGAAAGGCTGCATCCCGGCCTGCTCGACGAAATGGTGCGCTCGGGAGCGCAAGCCATCGAGATTTTCGGCGCGCGCCAGCACTTTGACTACGCCAACCGCAAGCAGCATGTGCGTGAGATCGCGGAGTGGTTTCACTCCAGCGGCGTACCGCTGAACTCCATTCATGCGCCCCTTTATTCCGACTACGAGTGGGGACGCACGGGCACGCCGCCGGTCAACATCGCCTCCACCGACCGCGCCGGCCGCGTCGAAGCCATGGATGAAATCAAACGCGCGCTCGAAGTCGCCGAATCCATTCCTTTTCGTTTTCTGGTGCAGCACATCGGCAATCCCAACGAAGCCTTCGACGAAAAGAAATTCGAAGCAGCGATGACTTCCGTTGAGCACCTGCGCGCCTTTGCCCGGCCCCTCGGCGTGCGCATCCTGGTCGAAAACATTCCCAATGAATTATCTACGCCCGACCGCCTCGTCGAATTCATACAAACCATGCACTTCGACGATATCGGAGTCTGCTTCGATTGTGGCCACGCTCACATGATGAGCGGGATCCCCGAGTCGTTTGAGATTCTGAAGAATCACATTTGCTCGACTCACGTGCACGATAACCATAAAGACAAAGACTCGCACCTTTGGCCCGGTAACGGATCGGTCGACTGGAAACAGACCATGGAATTGCTGCGCTCAGCTCCGCAAGCCCCGCCGCTGCTGCTCGAAATTGAAGGCGAAGAGAAAAAAAGTCCCCGCGAAGAGGTCAGCGCAACCTTCCGCAAACTGGAAGACTCATAGCTCACCGCCGAGATCGCCGAGAAACGCTCTTATTTGAGGCTCATGCTGCCATGCAAATCGTAAACGAATTCCCGGACGCAAGTCGTAAAGGTGCCACGTCGGACACTCCTGAATAAAGAAATTGAATTAGCTTTTCTCGGCGCCCTCGGCGTCTCGGCGGTGAGATCGTAGCAC
>JBAWBR010000089.1:0-24037 GCA_049589875.1 Terriglobales bacterium | reverse complement strand
GTTCGTGGATGCCCTGTCCGAGCAGGCTGCATTCAGCAGAATTCCCTAAGGACGACGACCGGCCACTAAACAAGCTTCTCCATCTTTCTCTCGTCCAGATGCTTTACAATTTTGCCGACATCCTGCGAATGATCGAGTGTGGTGATCAGCAGAGCGTCTTCGGTTTCCACCACCACCAGATTGCTCACGCCGACGGCGGCCACGAACCGGCCGGGAGCATGCACATAGTTATTCGTGGCGTCGAGCGCGAAGCTGCCGGCGGCGTTCATCAGATTTCCATCCCTCGCCTTCGTCTTCGCCAGATGATGCTCATGCAGCGCGGTCCACGATCCCAAATCATTCCAGCCGAAATCGGCAGGCAGGCAGAAAATACGCGATGCGTTTTCGCCTTTGGCCGAGCGCGGCTCAAGCACAGCATAGTCGGCGCTGATGTTTTCGCATTTCGGATACAGCCTGCGAAACGCGTCCGCAAATTTGCGCGTGCCGTAAGCTGAGGCGATCTTTTCCAGAATCGCCGCGGTTGCCGGTAAGTGCTCGCGCAGCGCGTTCGCCAGAGTATCGGCGCGCCAGATGAACATGCCGCTGTTCCAGAAATAATTGCCCGCGTCAAAGAACTGCCGCGCCCGCGCAAGATCGGGCTTTTCCGTGAAGCGGCGCACTCGCCGCGATCCGTCCCCTGACGGCGCGCCCACTTCAATGTAGCCATAGCCGGTTTCGGCGCGAGTCGGACGCACTCCAAGCGCGATTATGCTGTCTCCGGCCGCCGCGAGTTCGATGCCTTTGCGCAGCGTGGCGCGAAATCCCTCCACATCCGCAATCACGTGGTCGGATGGAAACATGCCCAGGACCGCATCTGCATCGCGGCGCAGCAGCAGAAAGGCCGCCAGTCCAATTGCAGGAGCGCTGTTGCGTCCCGAAGGTTCGGCGATAACCTGCCGGGCGGGCAGCTTTCGAAGTTGCCGCAGAATTGCCGGACGAGAGTAGTCGTTCGTAATGACCCAGAAGTTGCGGGACGGCCCAAGGCCTTCCAGTCGCGCGGCTGTCTGCTGAATCATGGTTTGTTTGCCGTCAAGCGCCAACAGCTGTTTTGCGCTGCGCTTGCGGCTCAGCGGCCAAAAGCGCGTGCCACGGCCTCCGGCCAGTATGACGGGATGGAAATGGGGATTCGGCTTCACAGGGGATCACGCGCGAACAAGTGTTCAAATCGCAAATCAAAGCCTATCACTTCGGAGAGAAAATTTAACTGCGGGCGGGACCACAAATGGGGGGCTGCGCTGGCGGAACGCGAAACAGCAATAGAGACCGGCAAAGAGTAACTCGCATGCGGAGGGGAATGGCATGAGAGGGCTTTGCCGCTGGCCATCACGCCGACTGGACTTGCTCCTGATCCATCGCGGCCAGCGCATCCTCCACACTGCCATACATATCGAAGACTGCTGCCAGATTCGCGGATTCCAACAGCTGGCGCACCGAATCGGCTGGAGTGGAAAATTTCAGTCCGTACCGGGCGGCGTCCGCCCACATGCCGGTCACAACGAGTTCCCCGAGCGCCACGCTATCGAGCGCCGCCAAACCGGCGAGATCGACGACCATGCGGTGAGCCATCGGAAGCACCTCGGCAATCAGGCCGGAGAGCGTGCGCGCCCCGGCACGCGAGAGCACAGGCCCATCGCAACGAAGCACGAGGGCGCCCCCCATGCGGGTGTAATCGAGGCTCAGCACCAGACCCGCATCGGCGGCCGTATGCAATCCTGGCCGCGCTCGCGAGAGAGCGGAAGTTGCCGTCGCGTCCGAACCAGGATTGTAGGGTTTCATGCAACCAAGCTAGACGCGAAATGGCTGTAATTGGTTGCGCCGAGATGAAAATGTTGTAAAACAATGTTGTAAAACAAATAAAGATGAGGCGCGCGCGCCCGGCGCTCAGCGGCGGGGCCGCGGAGGCGGAGATGGCAGCCCTTACTTCCCCAAAAACTTACTTTGCCGGATCTTTCCGGCGCGGCGCGAGGGGCGCGATGACCGGACGGCGCAAGGGCACGATCGCGCCTTTTGAAGGATCCATCGCTGCGCTTGCCCGCGCCTGGACTTCCTGTTGAATGTACTGAACGAAGTCCTGCATCTGGCGCTGCATCTCCTCCATGCGCTCCCGCATCTGGAGAATGATGGCAATGCCGCTGATGTTGACGCCGAGATCGCGCGCCAGAGAAAGAATAAATTCCAGCCGCTGCAAATCTTCGTCGGTGTAAAGCCGCGTGTTGCCCTCGGTGCGGCTGGGCTTGAGCAAGCCTTCGCGCTCGTAGAGGCGCAGGGTTTGGGGATGGATCTCATACATCTCCGCCACCGCCGAGATCATGTACGCACCTTTGGATTTACGCTTGGATGACATGTTCTGAAAAGGCCTCGTGTTTCCTATGTAGGAACCAACAGCTCAATAGCCAAGCGACCCCTCCCGGAAAGAAAGCAATGAGGCCAAGTCGATTGAAACCAAGCCAATCATGGCCCCATAACAAAAGGAGCGCAGCGCCGAATGCAAATGCGAACGACGGAGTTCGCCAAGATGCCTGATGATGCAAGCGCATCGCGATCGAAAAACAAGAGACAAATGCGAACAGAGCAAGGCTCGGTGCTGCAACAAACGCCAGGAAGAGCCCGTTGACGAAGTCATCCGTTACGTGGGACATCGAAACGAGAATCATCAAGATCAGCCCAATCAGGATGGCAAGCGCAGCGGAGCAGATCAGAGCCGCAGGCACAGCGAAATAGGCGTGCATTCTGCAATAGCTGCTCCATATGCTCATGCTGAGACTAATGTAGCACCGGGAGCAAAGAAAAGCGGGATGACTCTCGTCATCCCGCCCTTGTTCCTCTGCGTACCTTGTGGTTAAAGGTTACTACGCTGCCAGTTCGGGGTTCGACTCAGGTCGAGCCCATCCCGTCGGCTTCAACGCGTGGTTGACTGCGTAGACGACTACGCCTCCGCCCATCACGATCAATCCGAACAGAAACGCGCTCATCCCTAAAATACTTTCGTGCTCGCTATTGGCAATCGCAAACCCCAGCAGCAGCGTCGGAGCAATCCCGACTGCGATCGCTCCAAACCAACCGCCGGGCACGCGGAATGGCCGTTTTAGTTCCGGTTCGCGCACACGCAACACAATCAGCGCGATGAACTCCAGAGTCAGGCTGGCGCCATAGATCATGATGTCGAGCGTCACCAGCCGCTCGAATCCAATATTGAGCGCGAGTCCCCAGCCAATCGCCAGCGCGATAATCGCAACCCACGGCGCGCGCGATTTCGGATGCAGTTTGGCAAACACCTTCGGCAGCATTCCATCCTGCGCCATGGCCAGCGGCAGGCGTGAGTAGCTCATCACCAGCGCATTGAACATGCCAAAGCCGCTCATCATGCCGCCAGCGACCAGCGCGATGCGGAGAACGGGTCCGCCCATCAGTCCGGCGATATCCGCCCAGGCGCCAGTCTCCCACGCCGAAGCCGGAAGCCCGGTGACCCACATCGCCGCAAACGGCAGCACATAGCTCAAAGCAACGATCACCACTGCCCATAGCATCGCCCGCGGATACGTCCGCTGGGGGCGCTCGACTTCAGCGGCGATCGTGGAAGCATTGTCCCACCCCATGTAGTTCCACATACAGATGAGCAGGCCGCCCAGTATGTCGACGTTTGACGTTGTCGGCTTGGTGACAGCGCTGGCCAGCGCGTGAATCTTGAATGGAGCGAGCACGAAGATCGCGGCAAAAGGCGCCGACAGCAAGAAGAACAGCCACAGCGAGGTCGTGGAAACAACCTTCACGCCCGCTATATTGAGGCCCGCGCAAATCACCACCACGCCCAGCGCCACCAACACTCCGCGGTGGTTCTCCTGAAACCACGGAAACATGCGCGTGAGGTAGGCGACAAACAGAGTCGGGTAAATCGCCATATCGAAAATGGACGCTACCAGTGACAGCCACGCCTCCTGAAATCCCCAGAAATTCCCCATCGCGCGGCGCACCCATGCGTAGTAGCCGCCCTCGAAGGGCAGCGCGCTGGAGAGCTCGCCAATCATGAACGCCGTGGGAAGGCTCCACAGAAGAGGAGTCAATAAGAGGATGAGGATCGCTCTCCCGTAGCCGGCGCCATGCACGATCTCCTCGGTGCCGTAGGTGCCGCCCGATACCATAAAGAAGGTAGCGGCCACCAGGGGCCAGAGCGTGAGGCGAATCGACTTTTTGCGGGAAGCGACAGCGGGAGTGGGGGCAGAAGTCAACCCAGGCTGTTGCAAGTTAGCTGGAGCGGTAGCAGTTGCCAATTCCTATGGCTTCCTCCTCAGAGCGACTCACTCTCACCACCGCGCCTCCCTTGACTTTCTCTACGCGGCTCCCGGGTAAGTGCGATTTCCCGGACATTGGGCGAAGTTAGTTCGCATTTGTGAGATTACGTGAATTGCACGCAGATGCAAGAGTTTTTTGAAGAAAATTGAAAGTTTTTGTCAACGAGTACAGCGACGAGGGTAACGAGCAAAGCATTAACCAGGGGCTAAACAAGGTTGCACGAGGGAAACCCTTCCGTGGAAATTTTGATTCATCACCTGAGTTCCTCCCTGTACCCCGTGGTTAAGTTAACGTCGTTAAAAAGGTTTTCGACTTTAGACTTTCACAAAACACGAGCCAAGCAGGTAAGATAGCTCCCCAGGCAAATAGCGCGTCCAGGCTGACGCCGCGAAGGAGAGAACATGAACTTCAATCCCACCGTCATGATGCAGACCGTCACCGCTGTGTTGACGGCTGTAGGTTTGAAAATTCTGGCTGCAATTGCTATCTGGATCGTTGGCCGCTGGCTTATCGGCCTGGCCCTTCGCATGATCGGCAGCGCTCTGCGGCGGCAGAAGATCGACCCCACGCTGATCCGTTATATCAACTCGGCCGTCGCTGCCGTGTTGAATATCGTGCTGGTGATTGCACTGCTCGGGTTCTTCGGAGTAGAGACTACCAGCTTCGCCGCGCTGATTGCAGCCGCCGGCGTTGCTATCGGCATGGCCTGGTCCGGACTGCTCTCCAACTTCGCCGGCGGCGTATTTCTGGTCATCCTGCAACCGTTCAAGGTGGGAGACTTCGTGACGGCCGCTGGAATCACCGGCACAGTCGAAGAGATCGGACTATTCGCCACAACTCTGAACACGCCGGATAATGTCAAAACCATCGTCGGCAATGGCAAGGTTTTCGGCGACACGATCCAAAACTTCTCCGCCAACCCTTACCGCCGTGTCGAACTGACCGCGCAGTTGGCACACGGCGTAGACCCGGAGGCCGCCGTCGCATTGCTGAAGCCCGCGCTGGCACAGGTACCTAACGTGCTCACCGACCCCGCGCCAGACATCGAGATCATCGCCTTCAACCTCGCGGGGCCGGTGCTGGCTGTGCGCCCCTATTGCAGCAACACGCACTATTGGCAGGTCTATTTCGACAGCAATCGCCTGATCCGCGATACCTTCGCCAAGGCAGGCTTCCCGGTGCCCGAGCAGCATTACAACGTGCGCGGAGGCGAAGAGCTCAGGCTGGCGAAGACCGCCTAAAACCGGAGACCGCATAGAACCGTGGTCAGCCCGTGCCCGTGCAATGGCGTGCGCTCGTGGAAGAACTTATTTCCTTTTGTTAACGCTTTGAGGTATAACTTCGCGCGGCTCCTGTTGTTCTTTTTCGAAGGTTGTTCAATTTTGAAGTTGGAGAGATCCACATGAGGAAAGCCGGACTCGGGTTGTTGTTTTGTGCAGTGGTGTTGCTCGCGCAATCGGGCACACAGAACGCGTTTACACCCGCTCAGATCAAGTGGGGACCGCCGCCGCCCTTTGTTGCGCCCGGCGCGAAGTTAGCGGTCCTCGAAGGCAATCCGATGGGGACTTCGGGCGACTACACCATCCGTCTGAAAATGCCGGCCGGATATAAGATCGCGCCGCACTGGCATCCCCTGCGCGAGAATGTCACCGTGATCTCCGGCACTTTCAAGCTCGGCATGGGAGACAAATTCGATGAGTCGAAAATGATGACCCTTCCGGCGGGCAGCTTTGGCTATCTCGATCCCGACATGCATCATTACGCGATGGCCGCGAGCGCGGCCGTGGTGCAGATTCACGGGTCGGCGCCGGTGCAGTTCAATTATGTCAATCCGGCGGATGACCCGAGCAAGAAGTAAGCAAGTAACGAAAATCTCAGTTGTCGGTCGTCGGTTCCCGGCAAGAATCTCATGCCGCGCGATTGCCGGGGACCGATAACCGCCAACTGCTCCTAGACTTTTGCCCACAGCTCTGCGCGGGGATCTTCGGGGTTTAGTTTGGCCAATTCGCGGAGGATCTCTTTCGTTTTTTCGTCGCGAGGCATGGGGACGGTGATCATCACTTCCACAATCTCATCACCGCGGACGCCATCTTTTGTTGCCGAAGGAACGCCCTTTTCGCGCAGGCGCAGCTTTTGCCCTGACTGTGTTCCCGGAGGAATTTTCAACGTGCTGCGCCCGTCGATCGTCGGCACGTCGATCTTGGATCCGAGCGCCGCTTCGAAGGCCGTCACTGGCACCGTAATGTAGATGTCGTCGGCTTCGCGGCGAAATAGAGGGTGCTCGCCAATGCGAATGATAACGTAGAGATCGCCGACTCCCCCGCCGCGCCGCCCCGCATTGCCCTTGCCTGCAATCCGTATGCGCTGCCCATCCCGGGTTCCAGCCTTGATTCGGATCTCCAGTGGATCGGTGCGCTCCACGCTGCCTTCTCCATGGCACACCGGGCAGGTGGAAATATTCTTGCCCGTCCCATGGCATCGCGGACACGTTACATTGAACTTCATACGGCCGCCAGTCTGCTCGATCGTTCCCTTGCCATGACACTGAGGACAGGTTCCGGGCGACTCGATGAATCCATTGCCATGACAGTTTCCGCAGACGTCGCGCCGGGCAATATTCAGTTTCATCACGCCGCCGCGAATGGCCGTCCAGAAAGGAACGTTGACCTGGTACTCGAGATCGGTGCCTGGCTCGGGACCTTCTTCAGCCGCCCCAGTGCGGCCGCCACCGGAAAAAATGCTGGAGAAAATATCGCGAAATCCGCCGCCGCTTGAAGAGGTGGAAGCCGCGCGCCGGCCACCCGCGCCCCGAGCGCCTTCAAATAAGTCGGAGAAATCGAAGCCGCCAAAATCGACGTTGCCTGCTCCGCCGGGATAGGCTTGTCCGCCGCCGGGGAAACCGGCGCCTCCACCGGGGAAACCTCCGCCCGGAAATCCCCCGCCGCCCGGCTGCCCACCCCCGCGCGCATAAGCTTCAGCTGTGGCGGGATCGATATTGTCGGAGTAGAAGCCGACCTGGTCGTAGATCTTGCGCTTCTTGGGATCGCTGAGAACGTCGTTGGCTTCGGAGATGGCCTTGAATTTTTCCTCGGCGGATTTGTCTCCGGGATTTACATCGGGATGGTATTTTCGCGCCAGCTTGCGAAATGCCTTGCGAATGTCGTCCGCCGAAGCCGACTTTTTGACGCCGAGGAGTTCGTAATAGTCTTTGGTTTGGGTGGCCATTTCTTATTTGTCAGTCGGATCCCTTGCTCGGTAAAGTACCCCTCCGTCCAATGATCCTACCTATGCCATACTTCACAATTTCAAATCACTCTTCGCCTGCTCAAATGAACGCGCTGTCATCCTGAGCGTAGCATGACCGGCGCGAAGCGGAGATCATGCGGAGTCGAAGGACCCCATGCCTGCCGGCTTTACCTGCGGCGCCGAAAGGCATTCTCACCGTGGTGTGATCGGCTCGCCGGCAAGCGCTATCTCCGCGCCCCATTTCTCGGCTAGATCTTCCCAGCGCGGATTCATGAACTCAATCAGAGCAATCTTCTTCGAACGTCGCCAGCCCTTCAATTGCTTTTCACGGTTGATTGCTGTCAGAACATCGTCGAAGCGCTCCCAGCACACCAGGCGGTTGCACTTGTATTTGCTGGAGAAGCTCTTGCTCCGCTCAGGATGACAGGTCTTGAAAATGAGCATGAACCCAATAGCTTTCACCGGAAACTTACAAGTATTTAATTTACGATCTCTTTCGCTTGCTCGTCCATCGGCACGGTGAATGCCTCGAACGGCGCGCCATCCATTGAGACCGGAATGCGCTGCACCCCGTCCGGAGTCGGCGCGTAGCAAAACCACCGGCCCTCTTCCGGAACAAAATTCACAAAGAACATCTGACCATTGACTTCGAATCTCAATTTGTTTACCCCTTCCTCAGAACCCCTATGTACTTAAACCCGCGAATCGCCGGCTTGTAGCGTGACGCCAATTTACTCTCTCCAAAACATTTCCGAGGGCGATTCGCCCTCGGAAATGCCGGCAAGTTCCCCGGCGCCACAGTACCGATCTTCGCTCGCACAATGATGATTTATTTCTTGTCCTCCACGTCGACGTATTCGGCATCGATTACGCCTTCGTCTTTCTTCTGCTGAGCGTGACCGTTCGCGCCATCAGCCGGCCCGGCTCCGGGAGCACCTGAACCAGGTCCTCCGGCGCCAGGCGCTGCGCCCGCGGCTTGCGTTGCTTTGTACATCTGCTCCGCCAGCTTGTGCGAGGCTGCGGTCAGCTTCTCGCGCGCCGCATCCATCTGCGCCTTATCGTTTGACTCGATGGCCTTCTTGGCGTCAGCCAGCGCGTTCTCGACATCTCCGCGCTCCGAGCCCGTGATCTTATCGCCCTGCTCCTTCAGCATCTTCTCGATGTTGTAAGTCATCGAGTCGAGCTGATTCTTGGCGTCGATCGCCTCGCGTGCAGCCTTGTCCTCCGCCGCGTGCGCGTCGGCTTCCTTCGCCATGCGCTCGACCTCTTCCTTGCTTAGACCCGAAGATGACGTAATCGTTATCTTCTGATCCTTGCTCGTGGCCATGTCTTTGGCGGTTACATTGAGGATGCCGTTGGCATCGATGTCGAACGTGACTTCAATTTGCGGCACGCCGCGCGGAGCCGGTGGCAATCCAGTCAAATGGAATTTGCCGAGCGTGCGGTTCTGCGCCGCCATCGGGCGCTCGCCTTGCAGCACGTGCACCTCGACCGAAGTCTGCGAATCCGCCGCCGTCGAAAATGTCTCCGTCTTCTTCGTCGGAATCGTCGTGTTCCGCGGAATCATCGGAGTCGCCACTCCGCCCAGCGTCTCAATCGAAAGCGTCAGCGGAGTCACATCGAGCAGCAACAGGTCTTTTACTTCGCCCTTGAGCACGCCACCCTGAATCGCCGCGCCGACCGCCACAACTTCATCCGGATTGACGCCCTTGTGCCCTTCGCGTCCAAACAGATCTTTCACGATCTGCTGAATGCGCGGCATACGAGTCTGCCCGCCCACCAGCACCACTTCGTTGATCTTCGAGGCGTCGATGCCCGCATCTTTCATACACTGCTTCGACGGGCCGACCGAGCGCTGCAAAATATCCTCAATCATGCCTTCGAGCTTCGCGCGCGTCAGCTTCTTCACCAGGTGCTTCGGACCGTTCGCATCCGCCGTGATAAATGGCAGATTGATCTCCGTTTCCATGGTGGTGGAAAGCTCGATCTTGGCGCGCTCGGCGGCATCGCGCAGTCGCTGCAAAGCCATCTCATTGCCCTTGCCGCGCAGGTCGAGGCCTTCGTCTTTCTTGAACTCGTCAATCAGCCAATCGACGAGGCGCTGATCGATGTTGTCGCCCCCAAGGTGCGTGTCGCCATTGGTCGCCTTAACTTCGATCACACCCTCACCCACTTCGAGAATCGAAATGTCGAAAGTGCCGCCGCCAAAGTCGTAGACGGCGATGGTCTCGTCTTTACCCTTGTCGAGCCCGTAAGCCAGTGCGGCCGCTGTCGGCTCATTGATAATGCGCTTCACTTCGAGGCCGGCAATCTTGCCAGCATCCTTGGTGGCCTGGCGCTGCGCGTCGTTAAAATACGCGGGCACAGTGATGACAGCTTCAGTAACCTTCTCGCCAAGATAGTCTTCGGCAGCCTTTTTCAGCTTTTGCAGAATGAGCGCCGAAATCTCGGGCGGGGTATATTTCTTCCCCTGCGCCACGATGACAACGTTGTCGCCATCGCGCTCAACCTTATAAGGGACCATCTTCAATTCTTCCGACACCTCGTCATAGCGCCGTCCCATAAAGCGCTTGATCGAATACACCGTGTTATCGGGATTGGTGATAGCCTGCCGCTTTGCGACTTGGCCGACCAACCGTTCTCCTGTCTTGGTGAATCCGACCACCGACGGGGTAGTGCGGCCACCTTCTTCATTTGGGATAACCTTGGGCTCCCCACCCTCCATAACCGCTACGCAGGAGTTGGTGGTGCCGAGGTCAATTCCGATAATCTTGCTCATAACTTCCTCCTAAAATCGTTGCTTTTTACCAAGTTCTTCGCTCTTTCGAGCTAAACTCACAGCGCGCATTGAGAATAAGTGCTTTATAATCAATGTCATCATGATTACGGTTGACACCATGCTATAACTTGAGCGAATCATTGTCAAGGTTTAGATGCCGGAAGGGAGTTAACAGATTCACCCCCGGACACTCTCGCTAAACCTCTGGGAGGAGAGGTTGGGATGACCGGCTCCGATTCCACTTCTTCCATCCAACAGGGATCTATTTCCTCCTACGGGAGGCCCTATCGAAATTGTGCGCGATGGGTTGGATTTTGGCGCTCGAATCTCGTGACGGAAAGCCGGATGCCCGCATGTTTCTGTGTTTTCCGCGTCTCAATTTTCGGATTCCGTATGCGCGGTAACGCCACCCCCTGCGCTTTATACTGAAAAAGTAACTACGATTGGTTCGCCTAAGATTTTTGCGACCCGGCCTGAGGGATTCATGCCTGCACTCATCGATGCCATTGACGTTAAGCGCAAGACTTTGTTTGAACATGAAAATATTCCGTTCTCCTGTCTGGAAGCGGAGGTTAACACTCCGACGGCTCGAGGGGGACAGACGCTCGTCCGCCTGAAGATGCGCAACCTCCTCACCAACGCCGTCTTTGAGAAGACATTCAAGGCCAGCGACAAGTTCAAGGAGCCCGACCTGCAGTACGTCGAGGCCTCCTATCTCTACAGCGATGGCGATGGCTCTCACTTCCTCGACCAGGAAACCTTCGAAACCCTTACCCTTACCGGTGAGATGGTGGGCAATGCGCTGGAGGTGCTGATCGAAGGCGCATTATTACAATTGCGTAAGTACAACGGGAATCCGATTGGATTGGAGCTGCCCATATTCGTCGAGCTCACTGTCGCAAGCACGGCGCCCGCCGTAAAAGCCGGCTCATCGAGCGGCAGCGAAACCAAGCCCGCACGACTGGAGACTGGACTCGAGATTCGAGTGCCGCTCTTCATCAAGGAAGGTGAAAAAGTTAAAGTGTCGACGGAGACGCGGGAGTTCGCGGGACGGGCATAGGATTCTGGATCTTCAAGTCTTTAGCGTCAGTTGTCCAGCAGATTGGGCGAAGCCGCAAGCTTTTTTGGCTTGAGCGTGGCACTGTCGCGCGAGTGGAAATGTGCAGCGCGAGCGCCCTCGCCCCAGTTGCTGGAAGCGCTCAGGCCGCCGTCCCATCTCCCCATCCGTCAGTGACCGATTCCGGACATTCCCATCACTGTGTTGCCAGTGGGCATGTTGCCGCTAACAGTCAGTCTGGCGTCGCGACCGCCCTTTGCAGACGGCGTGAATGTGATTTCGATTGTGCAACTAGCGGTTGGCGTTAGCGTGCTCGGACAATCGTTGCTTTGCGAATAGTCGTCCGCCTCGGGCCCGCCAATTGCAATATTGCCAACCGTCAAATCGGTTTGCCCGCTGTTACTCAATTGCACGGGCAGCGTTGTCTGGCTGTTCACCGCTTGCCGTCCAAACATCAGCGGTTTCGGACTCAGAGTGGCCACGGGATCGATTACGTTCGCCGTCAAGCTCACTTGTTGCGGGCTGCCTGCGGCACTGTCCGCGATGTTCAGTGTCGCTGTCAGCGTCCCCACCGCGTCCGCCAGAAAATCCACCGAGACTGAGCAGACCTGTCTCGGTTTGATTTGTCCCTTGCAGTGATCGGATAGCTGGTAGGCCGCGCCATCCGCCGTGCCCGGCACAATCGTCACTCCACTTATCGTGATCGTCGATGTACTTACATTGGTAATCGTAAACGGCAGTTCGTGATACGCGTTATTCAGATACACCGTGCCGAAGTCGAGCGTGGACCTGGAAATGTGCAGCTGTGATGGAACAAAGTTCGCCGTTACCGCCTGCGGCCCGCTCATGGTCACCGTCGTCGCTGCGCTGCTGGCGTTGGCCACATTTCCAGTCCAACCGGTGAAAACATACCCCGCATTCGCCGTTGCCGTCAGGTTCACCACCGAGTTCGCGGTAAACGGGCCCGAGGGAGGTGTGACCGTTCCTCCGTTGGCTGGATTGGCGGCGGTTGTCAGTTGGTACGTGGCCGCTGCGGCCGTGCCTTGCAGATTGACCGTCCGCGTGGCCGCGCTGGCGTTGAGCGAGTTGTCGGTGACTGTAAGTGTGCCAGTCAGCGGACCAGTCGTCGTCGGCGCAAAGTCCACACCCACATTGCAGGTTGCGCCCACCGCCAGCGGAGACGAAGTCGAACAGGTCGTTGAACCTGAATCGACTGTGAAGTTCGTGCTCGCCGCCAAGCTCGCAAACGTCAGCGGCTGATTGCCGATGTTCTGGATTGCCACCGTCAGCGCGCTGCTGGTGACGCCGACAGTCGTCGACGGGAAGCTCAGCGTCGGCGCCTGCGAGCGCTGCACCTCATACAACGGGCCGTTGTTCTCGTCGGCGATATACAAATCCCCGGCGCTATTCAGCGCCAGACCACCCACAAATCCGTAACCTCCAGGCAGCGCAATGTCGCACGCGCTGGAAGTGCAGCCCGCCGGGACCTCCGTCACGGAAGAGCCAGTATTATTAGCGATGTAGACGTCTCCGGCGGCATCCGCCGCCAGCGCGCTCGCTCCCCCCAGCCAGGGCGCAAAGTTGCTTTGCAAGCCCACACTGGGCACTTCCACAGTCGTTCCCTGGCTAAAAGAGGTAACGAAGACATCTCCGAGGTCGTCGAGCGCCAGCCCCTCAGGGTCAAGAACCCCGCTGCCCACCGTCGTCTGGCCTCCCACCACCCGCACTTCATAAAGCGGGTGCCCGTAGTATTCATCGCCAATGTAGATATCGCCCGCGCCGTCCAGCGCCACCACGTCAGGGGCCCCGATGCCGCTGCCCACCGTCGTCTCGCACGAGGAGGACGTGCATTCTGGAGGAACGATGTAAGTGTCAATGGGGCCGTAAAAGGATGGAACATAGATATTGCCGACGCCATCGACGGCTAGTTCCCCCGGCCCTATCCATCCGCTGCCCCACTGCTTGTAGCAGGAACTGCTGGTGCATCCCGGCGCGATCACGATTACGTAGCCGTACTCGCCGGCGCCCGGATAACCCGACATATACACATTGCCGGCAGCGTCGGTGGCGACTCCCGGTGGATAATATCCGTTGTTCACGGTTATCTCAGGGCCGCCGGGAAAAACAAGTTGCGGTGCCTCGCCCACGCCGCGCAGCAACGTCGTGACCAGCAAGTTGTTGGAGGAATCGTAAAGCTGCACCGCACCCTGGCGCAGACCCGGAGCGAGCGGGGCAAACTGGACCGTCACCGAACAAGTAGCCGGCGCGGTTTGCGCGCCGGTGCAGGTGGGCGTGCCGCTCAGGGTAAAGTCGAGATTGGGCGCTCCCTGCGTGACCACCGCCGGGGTTGCAGCCAGCACCACGCTGGAATTGATGTTGTAGGTGAGGGTAAGAGAGCTGTTCGAGCCGACGTTGACGGAGCCGAAGTTGGCCGCGATGCGCTGCACCTCCAACGTGCGGTCGTTGCCGTTATCCACGATGAAGACGCCGCCCTTTCCATCCACGGCCACCCCGGTCGGCTCTTTCAGGCCGCTGCCCACCGTGAACTGCGCGCCATAGTTCCCATTGCCAACATACGGAACCTCCACCACCTGGTTGTTGTTGGTATCGGCGGCGAAGACATTCCCATTTGCATCCACTGCCACGCCTTCTGGCCCACCGATCGGTTTGCCGCCCATTCCGCTGCCAATCGCAACCTGCGCCCCGTAATTTCCGCCGCCCAGGTAGGGAAACTCCAGGATAGAAGTGGCGCCGAACTCGGCGACGAAGACATCGCCCGCGGCATCGAGCGCTACCCCAAAGGGGTCCGCGAGCCCGCTGAATGGCAAGTTGATCTGGGTGCCGTAATTTCCACCGCCCAGGTAAGGAAGCTCCACCACCCGCTGATTGCCAGTATCGGCGATGAAGAGATCGCCCGCTGTATCCAGCCCCACGCCCTCCGGACGATTCAGGGTGGCCGGCACTGTGGTCTGGCTGCCGTAAGTCCCGTTGCCCAGGTAGGGTACCTCCACTACCCGGTTGTTCACCACATCCGCGACGAAAACATCGCCCGCTTGATCTAAGGCGATGCCATTCGGATTATTCAGTCCGCTGGTTGGCACTGTGGTCTGAACGCCATTCGGGGCAACCTCAATCACTTGGTAGGAACCATGATCCACAATGAACACATCCCCCGCTCCGTCCACCGCCGCAAAAGTCGGGTTTCCTGATCCGCCGTTCGCCACCGTCGTCTCCAGTCCGGCGAAGCTCACGCTCTGCGCGCCCGCGGGAATAGAAAATGCGCTCAGCAGCAACACAAGCGCGCACACCGCTGCCAGCGCGCGTCCGGCGAGCTTGGGCTGCAACCGCGGGCCCGTTGCCTTGGCCGCAGAAGAAGATACACAGAGCGGTGAACTGGCCAAACAGGTATCGGGCACACGCCACGCGGACATCGGGTTCATCGAAGGTCTCCTGGAATTCGACTCGTAATGAGTAAAAACGGCGAAGAGCGCACACATCTGGCGCTCTGCAACTTCGGGGGCTCACGCAACGTAGCAAGGCGTTTGGGCCAGTGTCAAGATGAACGATTTTGCACTCTTATGGCTTCTGAAGCCCAATGGCGGGGAGATAGTTAGCGAACATCATTAGCGAACTAAGTTGGCGAACTAAGTTGGCGAACTAAGACGCAAGAGACGGCGGGCAAGGACTGCGAGAGAGGAACCACAGGAACGAATCGCGTTCCCTTCTTTGCATACAATAGAATGTCATGGAATCGGCCCAGCACCTAGAGAATTCTTGGGCCGTTTTGTCTACTTTCGTAGGCATGAAAAGTCCACCTTCGTAGCCCTCTACTAAAGTGGACATTTTGTCGGCAGATGCCGATAAAGACTGCCCTCTCGCTTAGTCCGCGCCGACCTCTTGTTTTTCTCTCGCCGCATAATGCGACTCCACGTAGTCGTCCAGAATCTTCGTGAACTCCGCCACAATATGGTCGCCCTTCAACGTCGTGAATAAACGCCCGTCGACGTAAACAGGAGCCTTCGGTTCCTCGAATGTTCCGGGCAGTGAGATACCCAGATTCGCATGTTTGGATTCTCCGGGTCCGTTGACGACGCAGCCCATCACCGCCACCTTCATCTCCTCAACCCCCGTGAAACGGCCTTTCCAGTGCGGCATTTGCTCGCGCAGGTAAGTCTGGATCTGCTGCGCCATCT
This sequence comes from Terriglobales bacterium, assembly GCA_049589875.1. Taxonomy (GTDB): domain Bacteria; phylum Acidobacteriota; class Terriglobia; order Terriglobales; family Acidobacteriaceae; genus Acidiflorens. The sequence continues at coordinate 8,433 of JBAWBR010000089.1, read as the reverse complement.
CCTGGAAGAAGGTGCTGGTGGTGCGTCCGCAACCGGGGCAAGCGGTCACTTGTGGAGTGAAACTGCGAATGCCAAGCGACTGCAGAATCTGCTGCGCCACGCGAACTTCCTCGGTGCGATCGCCTCCGGGCGCGGGCGTGAGCGAGACGCGAATCGTATCTCCAATGCCTTCCTGCAGCAGCACCGCCATCGCGGCGCTTGATGCAACCACGCCTTTTGCGCCCATTCCAGCTTCGGTCAGCCCCAGATGCAGCGGATACCGGCAGCGTTCGGAGAGGCGGCGATAGACGTCGATCAGATCCTGCACGCCGCTGACCTTCGCGCTGAGAATGATCTGGTCACTCCGCAACCCGTACTGCTCGGCCAGTTTGGCGGAATTGAGCGCGCTCACCACCATCGCTTCCATGGTGACTTCGCGCGCATCCTTCGGCTCGGCAAGCTCGGAGTTCTCGTCCATCATCTTGGTCAGCAGCGTCTGGTCAAGCGAGCCCCAATTCACGCCAATGCGCACCGGTCGCTGATACTTCACCGCGACCTCGATCATGATGCGGAAGTTGTCGTCATTCTTGCGGCCCACGCTCACATTGCCAGGATTGATGCGGTATTTGGCGAGTCCTTCCGCGCACTCCGGATACTTGATCAGGAGTTGATGTCCGTTGTAGTGGAAGTCGCCGACGATGGGCACGCTGATGCCTTGCCTGGCAAGGCCTTCGACGATGTAGGGAATCGCCTTGGCTGCGTCGTCATTGTTGACGGTGACGCGAACGACCTCGCTTCCGGCGCGCGCGAGCGCCGCGACCTGCTGGATCGTTCCGGGAATATCGGCGGTGTCGGTGTTGGTCATGGACTGCACCATTACAGGTGCATCGCTGCCGACGCGAACTCTGGTCGTTGGGTCGTTGCCGATCGTGGCGGTGAAGGTTTTCTTGCGATGAATTTCGGCCATGGAACTTTTATTTTATCAGTTGTGAAGTTTGCCGGCGTCGCCGCGCGCGAGCGGGTTGTGCTGAGTCTTTCGCTTTATCCGGATAAGCTGGAGGCGAAACTGGGGTTTAGGCACCAAGACGAAAAGTCCCGTTTTGGGACGATGTTTACTGATTCATAACCTACCCCCCCCCCTCCCCCGGTCTAATGGAATCAAGACTCTAGCGGAAAATGTCTTGCAAAATATTGATTCCGGGGCGATTATCGGCAAAATATTGAAAACATGAGGCTTGGGATAAGAAGCAACCCAAATTAAGCGTTCCTCGAAGCTTCGTGTTCTTCTGCATTTTCCCTGCGAACCTGTGAGCGGGCTGTGGTCGTCCTCCGCGGACGCCATTACAGTGAGTTACAGTGTGCTTATTAATACAATTATAACTGGCGTGTCAAGGGGGGCGAGTAAGTGGTGTGGAATAACCCACGCTTGACGGGCGGGCTTGGTGGGAGGAGAATTCTACGTCTCGACGGTCGCCTGTTTTCAGACCCCCTAACCGCGGCCAAGGCAAGATTGCATCGCTACGGCGCTCCCAATATATGAAGGAGAAAGCCTGCAATCAACAGTTATGTCGGCTGCCCTACCGCGTGACCGCCATATCGATATTGTTTTCTTTCCCAGCCAAGGTGCTGCCCGATAGGTTGCACGCGAAACAGGCTTGAGGTTGAGGTTCGGAGATTCGATGGAGGGAAATTATGATCAAGCGCCGATTGCCAGTTGATTTTTCAAACTTCAGATTGCGTTTTGCGCCGATGTACAGGCTTGCCGGACGGAGGAAATCTGGAACCGTGTTTTTCGCCGTTGCCTGCATGGCGCTGTTGACCATGGGAGCTGTGCGCCTGAATACCGAAGGTCTCACACGATTGTGGGAGCAGATCACAAACGTACAGACCTGTCACAACTGCGGCCGGCAAGGCGCGTCGAAAACTGCCGTGACGCAATCGAGCGCGGGTACATTCACTAACTTCGATGTTACGGGCGCGGGCACCACCGCACTTGAGGGAACCTTTGCCACCAGTATCAATGCGTCCGGAGAGGTAGCCGGAATTTATATTACAAGCGGCAATGTCTCGCACGGTTTTGTGCGCTCTGCCAGCGGCACAATCGCCACCTTCGATACCGCGAATGCGGGCAAAAGTAACGATCAGGGAACATTTCCACTCAGCATCGATGACGATGGCAACATCACGGGAATGTACGCGGATTCCTCGAATGTATATCACGGTTTTATCCGTACTTCGGGCGGCACGATCACGGAATTCGACGCTCCGGGTGCGGGAACGAGCGGCCATAGAGGAACAAGTCCCATCACCATTAATAGTGGAGTTATCACGGGAGCCTATGTCACGGGAAGCGATGCTACTACCTCGGTGTGGCATGGATTCATTCGGGCTGCGAACGGCAGCATAACCGCCCCAATCGATGTTCCGGGCGCGGGCACGGGAAATAAGCAGGGAACGCAGCCAGCGAGCATCAATGCAAGCGGAGTCATCACGGGTACCTACACGGACTCGAGTGGAGTGCGCCACGGCTTTATCGACGCCGCCGGCAAGTTTACAAATCCGATTGACCCCGCGGGTTCAGTGGCAACAATTCCGGTAAGCATAGATGCGGCCGGGGATATAGCGGGAGTTTACCTGGATTCGACTGAATTGATGCACGGATTTGTACGCACGGCCAGCGGGACGATCACCACCTTCAGCGCTCCGGGTGCGAGCACTACTCCTCCGGGATCGGGCAAAGGACTTCACCTCGACGGAACCATCGCCGGGCGCATCAATACATCCGCGAGCATTGTGGGGTTTTATACGGACAGTAACAAGGTGGGGCATGGTTTTGTGCGCGCGTCGGATGGCACGTTCACCTCTCCGCTCGACGACTCAGAGGCGGGCACCGGAACCATGGAGGGGACGGCATCGTTAAGCATTAACGATTCGGGGATTGTTGCCGGATCGTATGTGGATACAAGCGACGTGGTACACGGCTTTGTGTTTACTCCCGGCGCGGCCACGGTTACGTTAACGCCCGCTACTCTGAGCTTCGGAAATCAGGCTGTGGATACAACAAGCGCGGCGAAGTCGGTGACCGTGAAGAATACGGGTTCGACCACGCTGGATATCACCAGCATTGCTGCGGGCGGCACGTTCGCGATCTCGGCAAAGACGTGCGGAACCACGCTGGCAGCGGGCAAGACCTGCAAGGTGAGTGTTACGTTCTCGCCCACGGCGCCGGGATCGGATACTGGACTGCTTAGCGTAACCGACAACGCTTCCAATAGTCCGCAAACAGCGGCGCTCTCGGGCACCGGTGTTGTGCAGGCGAAGCTGACTCCGGCGAGTGCCACTTATGCGAAGCAGAAGGTGGGTACGACGAGCGCGGCGAAGACCTTTACGTTAACCAACGACCTGGCATCCCCACTGACTGGCATAGCGATTTCGACCAGCGGGGATTTTGCGGTCTCGGCGACTACCTGCACGACAAGCCTGGCGGCCAAGGGGAAGTGCACAATTGATGTGGCATTCACGCCGAAGGCCACTGGAGCCAGAACGGGTCAACTAAGTGTGAAAGACAGCGCCAGTAACAGCCCGCAGACCTCGAGTTTGTCGGGGACGGGAGATTAGTCCGGGAAGGTATCGTTTAGTTAGCGACGCTATCGCCGGGACCTAATCGTCGTCGGGGTCGCTAAGATCGGAGAAGCTGGCTTTGGGCGCGGCAATCCACGCCCACGGCGCCTGCGATCCCGTGAAGAACTCGCCGAGATTATCGGCATAAGCGTCGGCATAAGTGCCCGATCCAATCAATCCTAAGTTGAAATTCGTTTCGACAAATTTCAAGATACTGCCAAAGTCGTGGACATTGTTATCCACGTATCCGGCCGGAGTGTAAGAGGAGACGACCAGCAGAGGAACGCGGAATCCGTAACAATAACTTGTACAGAATGCAGTGTTGTTTGGAAGGGGTGGGACGTGATCGTACCATCCTCCCCAATCGTCCCAGGTGATAAGAATGGCCGTATTCTGCCAATAGGTTTCGCCATTGGAACAGGTGGGCTGAGTTAGAACGGCATTGACAATGCTTGCTACCCAGGCGGGACCGCTTCCGTTATTGGCAACGGCATGGTCGCTGTAAGCTCCCGCGGGAGTTACCCAGGATACATTCGAAAGCTTGCAGTTCTGAATGTCAGTTAGAACCTGAGGCGGGTTGTAGACAATCTTGCCCCAGTCGGTTCCAGTGCATAGAAGTTTTTTACCAAATTTTAGCGGAGCGCAGATATGGTTGATCGAATTCGGAGCGACCCAAATTCCGCCATAAACTTCTCCGGGAGCGGCATAATAGAGCCAGCTGAGGTGGGCGGCATCGAGCAGATCGGAGAGCGTCTGATGCTCGAAACAGGGAGGGACGAGCGGTCCCGGTAGGCCGTTTGGCAGGATGGTGGGCACGGTAGAAGAGGCCGGAGCATTACAGCCGGAAAGACCTTGCGTGTTCTCGGAGGCGAGCGTGGTCGATGTGGGACTGAGGGCGCTGGTTCCGCCGAATAAGAATTGATGCGCCGGGTAACTGGGGCCCTGATTGGTTTGGAACATCCGATTGGCAAAACCGCCCTGGTTTGCCAGTTGGCAATAGGGCTGGACATTGCTTGCCTGCACATATCCTTTGGACTTGGACGACCACTTTCCCTTGGCATTCTGCTGGTAGGAGCTGTGCGTGTGGCCCAGGTCGTAAGGGACAGCGAGGGGCACCGCAGACCCTACCTGGACCAAGTCGGCTCCGGGGATTAAGCACGCGGAAAAGAGATTGTCGGGCGTTCGATTTTCCTGGATAACAATGACGACATGATTAAATTGCTGCGCTGTGACGAGGGTAGTACCCAGGAACAATAAGAGAAGGAGGCGCTTCATTTGGGTGGGTTTTCTCCCGAGGATTAATGAAGCTGGGGGGCTTCCAGCGACGAGTGCAGTTGTACCATGCCGTCCTGGCACCGTCAATGTGAAACAGCTTGCAGACAGGCCTGATGGCAGCACGGCCGCAGCCGCAAGCGGGCCGGGTTATGGGAAGCGAGTTAGTCCGGGTAACGTCTTCACTATGTCGTTGTAGATAACCATTACAGCGAACAAGACTAAGAAGACGAAGGCGGCCTGATAAATCCGCTCTTTGATGGCGAGGCTGATGTCTTTCTGCATCAGGCTTTCGATGAACAGGAGCAGAATAACCCCACCATCGAGGATGGGGATGGGCAGCAAATTCATGATGCCGAGATTGAGGCTGATGGCGGCCGTAATCAGGAAAAGCGGCGACCAGCCTTTCTCGCGGGCGGCGGAACCGATGGCGCTGCCGATTCCGATGGGGCCATCCACCTGGCGCATGGAAACTTTGCGTTCGGCCATCTTGCGCAGCAATTCGAGGATTAAGAAAGAACTCTTTTTGTTCTCATCGAGCGAGCGGCGGAATGCATCCGTAAAGCCGAGTTTCACGCTCTTGGTGGGAGGCTCGCTGGCCACGCCAATACGATACCGCGGCTCGGCGGACGCGCTGGTAGGCGCTAGCACCGGTTTCACCGTGAAGGTAAGCTTCTGGCCGGTCGTCTGGCCATTGGTCTGAGCGTTGTTTTCGGCGTTGCGGAGGACCTCGACCTGAAGCGGCTGATCCTTGGTATGAGTCAGCATTTCGACCAGCGCCGCGATGTGCGGAATGGGCTGGCCGTTAACGCTGAGCAGGATGTCGCCAACCTGCATGCCGGCTTGTGCCGCGGGCATCCCAGGCTCGACCGCAGTCAGCGCGACGTTCGGCTCTTTTGGTTCCCAACCGATGGTCCCATATTGATGGACGCCGGAGGGCTCGGGTGTAAGGTGCTCATCGATAATTTTGCCATTGCGTTCGATGGAAAAATCGAGAGGCTGATTGGGACTGAGCGCTTCCTTTACATCCACCTGCTCCCAGGTGGGATCGGAGACGCCTTCCATGCCGACAATCTTGTCGCCAATCTGGATCCCGGCTCGTGCGGCGGGCGTGTCGGAGTTCACCCAACCGACGAAGGCGGGGCCGTCAAGGGCGACGGGATATTCGTAGTGCACCATGTACACGCCGGTGAGCAGAGCGATGGCGAGGAAGACGTTCATAGCGGGGCCGGCGAGCGCGACCACAAAGCGCTGCCAGCGAGGATGAGAGAGAAATTCACCGGGATCGCCGGTGCGCTCATCCATGGGATTTTCGCCGGACATTTTGACATAGCCGCCGAGCGGCAGAATGTTGATGCGATAGTCGGTCTCTCCCCAACGGAAGCCGAGCAGGCGCTTGCCGAAACCAATGGCAAATTGCTCGACGCGCACGCCGAAATATTTGGCCGCGGCGTAATGTCCGAACTCATGAATCAGGATCATGAATCCGAGAACGATGGCCATGACAAAGACGGTATACAGGATGGAAAGCGCCTGAGGCATAAAGGATCAGATTACTCCGAATCGAGAGTTAAGGGATAGCTCGGAGGGGCAAACCCTTTCGGCTGCGAATCTGCACTTTTTCGCTTGCCAGCTGGCGGGCTGCGGTATCCGAGTTTAGTACTGCCTTAATAGATTCTAAATCAGCGGCTGGCGTTGCAGCCATTACATCTTCAATAATGCGGGGGATATCGTCGAAGGCAATTTGCTCGTCGAGGAAAGCGGCGACAGCGATCTCATCGGCCGCATTCAACGCGATGGTCTTTGAACCGCCCTGCGCGGCCGCTTCATAGGCTAGACCCAGACAGGGAAATTTAGCCATATCCGGCGGGCAAAAGTCGAGATGCCGCAGGTCCATGACCGGAAACCGCAGATCGGACGGAATGCGGTCGGGGTAGGTCAGGGCATAGAGAATCGGCAGACGCATATCTGTCACGGAAATTTGAGCAAGTAAACTGCCATCCACGAATTCAACCATCGAATGGATGGTAGATTGCGGATGCACAATAACTTGCACGCGATCGGGCGGGACGTTAAAGAGGCGGCAGGCTTCGATCACTTCGAAACCTTTATTCATCAGGGTGGCCGAATCGATGGTGATGCGTTTGCCCATTTTCCAGGTAGGGTGGTTGAGTGCCTGCTCCACCGTAATCGAAGGAAAGTCGGATTTGGGCGTGTGCAGGAACGGGCCTCCGGAGGCCGTGAGCCAAATGCGCTCGACTTCGTTGACGCGGCCATCCTCGCTGATGCGGCCTCCGCGTAAGCATTGATGGATGGCGTTGTGCTCGCTATCGATGGGTAGCAGCGGTTTACCCTGGCGGCGGGCTTCGGCAGTAATGAGTTCGCCGGCAACCACAAGACATTCTTTGTTGGCCAGGCCGACGGATTTGCCGGCGCGTACGGCTTCGTAAGTTGCCTCGAGTCCGGAGACACCGACGATGGCGCTGACCACAAAATCGACATCGGGGTGTGTGGCGACACGAATCGTGCCGGCGGTGCCATGGAGAACTTCAGGTTGAGTAAGTCCGGCGGCCCGGAGTTTCTTTCGCAGCGTACCGGCGTTCAGTTCGTTGGCGACAGAGACGATCAGGGGCCGGTAGCGAAGACACTGTTCGTAGACGGCGTCGAGATTGTTGCCCGCGGCGAGCGTCGAGACCTGAAAGCGGTCAGGATAGCTTTCGACGATGCTGAGAGTGCTGCGGCCGATGGAGCCGGTGGAACCGAGGATGGCGATTCGTTTCATGCGATGTCCTATTGTAAGTGAGGAGCCGCTTCTACCGATCATTGTCCTAACGATGTCCTAACGATGACCGCTCGTACCGTTAGTGCTCTTGCCGATCTTGCTCCTACCGATCTTTGCTCCTGCCGATCTTTGCTCCTGCAGATCATTGCTCCTTCAGATCATTAAGACTTTCTCAGAATGCCATCTCACAGCTTCCTGCCGTTGGAATTTCTAATCCTGTGATCAACTTACCGCCCGGCCTACCCGCAAGCGAATCTGTCTGACGCGGCCGTTAAACCAAAACCGGCACGCCGGGATGCGCGCCCGCATTCTTCTCAATCCATTAAGTTTCAACACGTTTGGAGGTACGAGGCGCGTCCCAGGGGTCCACCATTGCGCGTATGGACGACGCTCGCACTGGCTGGCTTTCAAATTGCAAGAATACAAGGATTTACAAACCTCTTACGCGTTGGCACTTCGGTTTGCTCTGCCAAGAAGTCGAGACACAAAGCTGAAAGATAAGAGTTCGATTCAGGAAAGAGTTTGATTCAGGAAAGAAGGAAGAGGGAGAAATGACGCCGACTCTACTCAGCGATACCGAGGAGATGCAGCGGGTTGTTTCGGATGAACTGGGTCGGGAAGGTCTGGCCACGCGCAGAAACCCAGAGCCGCCGGAAGACACGCCGCCAGAGTCGCTGCCAGAGTCGCTGAAAGAGACGCTGAAAAAGACGCCGGAAGAGACGCTGGAAGACACGCAGAAAGACGCTGAGGTGCTGCACGATGCTGTCACGCTGCCAGGC